>CAZZBI010000015.1:17270-28035 GCA_964652385.1 uncultured Pirellulaceae bacterium
CGGCGAGCATGTCCAGACGCTCGGCCGCTCCCGACAGATGCTGCGATGCCCAGGCGGGCAACCACGCCGCCAGACTCGGTGAGGATCGAGCCGCCAGGACGAACGCGGCTCCGGCCCCCAGCGTGCCGAGCCAGCCGGCCCAGATCCCGATCCCGCCGCCGAGCGGAATCGGCGTCGTGTGCACCTTGCGCTGATTCGGCCGATCGAGCAGGCCCAGGCGCGGAGCCCAGCGGCGCAGCAGCGCGACGACCGTCACCGAGATCAGCAGGGCCGGCAACACCGTCACGGCGACCAGCAGCGGCAGACGGTACTCCGGAGGCATGCGCGGAGGGATCCTGGCGAGCGGCAGGAGCGGAACGAAGACAAGTGTCGAGACGAGATCGGCGGAATCGAGCCGATGCGGACCGGCGAACGCACGCCCCCGGAGGGTCGTGCCATCAGCTTCCTGAAGAGAAGCTCCATCATGTCGCCGACCATCGGCGACGACAACACGGCGCGGTCGTTTCCCCGTTCGATCCGGAGCGAATCGCACCCGTTGCGGCGCGGTCTTACGACTCGTCCGCCGACGACGAGCGTCTTCCGATCGGTTCGCGTCGCCCGAGCCGCCGGCGGAGCGTCCGGCGCGCGAGCTCCAGGAACTCGACGACCTCGGGGCGACGATAGTCGGGATAGGTCCAGTCGGGAAACCGCCAACCGTCGCGGCGGTACCACGCGGTCACTTCGGCATACATCCCCCGCGCCACGTGCAGCCGATGCTCCCGATCCTTCGTCGTGGCGAGCACCAGCTTCGCTTCGGTCAGGTATCCCGAATCGATGTTGATCGGGCGAGGGGGAGCGGCGGGAAACGCCGCCGCTCCGTCACGTTCCCAACCGCCGGCGGCTTCCTTGTCCGGCACCAGCTCGTCGAGCGACATCGGTCGCTCGAAGGCGAACAGTCGCTTGACGACCGACGCCCCCATCGTCCGGTGATAGTAGCCGGTCTCGTCGGTCGCCCAGATCGGCGATCGCAACTCCACTTCGCCCCAGGTCGGCGCGACGATCCGTTCGAACCAATCGAAGATCGACGGCTCGTACGCGTAGACCGCGGCGAATCGCAGGGCGGCCAGAGGCGTTCGCTGTTCACCCATCGACGCGACTCAATACGCTCGCGCGAAGACGGCTCGCGTCCGGCTCGGCTGACCCGTGAAGATGCAGCGGCCCTCTTCCGGTTCCTGACCGTTCGGAACGTTCCGCAGCGTGACGCGCATCTCCTTCAGCAGCGTCTCCATCTCGGGCGATTCGGACCAATGGCACCAGGCGAAGCCCCCTCCGTCGTCACCGGCGAAGTACTGCCGGAACTCGTCGAGCGATTCGAGCCGAACGGTATTCGCCTGACGGAAGGCGAGCGCCCGATCGTACAGCTGCTGCTGCATTTCGGCGAGCGTCGCGGCGAGACCGGCGACGAACGCATCGAGCGTCTCCCCCTGACTCTTCTCGCGATCCCGCCGTCCGACGAACACGCCTCGCGATTCGACGTCGCGCGGTCCGATCTCCAGACGGATCGGCACGCCGCGTTTGACGTGATGCCACTTCTTCTCGCCGCCGCGAACGTCCCGATCGTCGATCTCGACCCGCACCGGCAGCTCGTCGTACCGGACCTGCCTGACGCGCTCCATCACCTCGCGACAATAGGCGAGCACGCGCGTCCGCTCCTCGTCGTTCCGGTAGATCGGCAGCAGGACGACATGCGTCGGTGCCAAACGAGGCGGAAGGACCAGGCCGTCGTCGTCGGCATGCGTCATGATCAGCGCACCGACCAGACGCGTCGAAACGCCCCAGGAGGTCGTCCAGGCGAAGACCTCGCGGCCGTTCTGATCCTGGAACTTGATCTCCTGGGCGCGCGAGAAGTTCTGACCGAGGAAGTGCGAGGTGCCGGCCTGCAGCGCCTTGCCGTCCTGCATCATCGCTTCGATCGAAAGCGTCGAGACCGCTCCGGGGAATCGCTCTCCCGCGCTCTTCTCTCCCTCGAGCACCGGCATCGCCATGTACTCTCGGGCGAACTTCGCATAGACGTCGAGCATCAGCCGCGTCTCGTCCCACGCTTCGGCTTCGGTGGCGTGCGCGGTGTGCCCTTCCTGCCACAGGAACTCGGCGGTCCGCAGGAACAGACGAGTCCGAAGCTCCCAGCGGACGACGTTCGCCCACTGGTTGATCTTGATCGGCAGATCGCGATACGACTGGACCCACTTCGCATACATCGACCCGATGATCGTCTCGCTCGTCGGTCGAACGATCAGCGGTTCCTCGAGCGGCCCGGCGGGGACCAGACCGCCGTCCGGGCCCGGTTCCAGACGATGGTGAGTCACCACCGCGCATTCCTTCGCGAACCCCTCGACGTGCTCCGCTTCCTTCTCGAGAAAGCTCATCGGAATGAAGAGCGGGAAGTAGGCGTTCTGATGCCCCGTCTCCTTGAACATGCCGTCGAGTACCCGCTGCATGTTCTCCCAGAGCGCATAGCCCCACGGCTTGATCACCATGCAGCCGCGGACCGGTGACACCTCGGCCAGATCGGCCGCGCGGATCACCTGCTGGTACCACTCCGGATAGTCTTCGCTGCGGGTCGGCGAGATCGCGTTCTTCGGCTTCGAACTCATGGGATCGAGGAACTCCCTGGGGGCTGAGGACCGGTCGTCGGCGCACGGCGTTCCCCGACGGATCGGATCGGGGGACGCGTCCGGCGGAGCGCGGCCGAACGACCGCACGAGAGGACCGACGACGGGTCGAAACAGGGGCTCAATCGTACCGCTCCCCCGGTTCGCTCGACAGGCGGCAGCCGACCGCCCCGGCAAGCCCGGTCGCGATTCGGCGAGCCCGGCGGCCTCGGTTCGCTCGGCGTCGGCTTCGGCGGCGCCGTCCGCCGCGCTCCCGTCCTGCGGGACCGGCACGTCACCGAGCGACGGCGGCGGAAAGACCTCGAGGACCTCTCCGCCGGCTGATCCAAGCCGCCGACTTCAGGCGACGGGCATGCTTCAGGCGACGCGCAAGGCGCGCGTGTGCTGAGCCCAGCGAATCCAGTCCGCCACTTCGTTCCGATCCGGTACCGGCGCCTTGCGGAGCAGACGCTGGCCTTCCGACCCGAGAGCGAACGGGCGCACCTCGCCGAGCAATCGATCGACATCGGCTGCCGCGAGCTGCTCCGCCGTCTCGATCCCGCAGGCGACCAGCAACTGAGCGTCATGACCTCGCAGATTCGGCACGCGGCAGACCAGCTCGGTCTGCTGCTGCCACGCGAGGACGGTATCGCCGTCGACGCGCGCCAGACCGAGGCGATCGGCGATCTCGTCCGCATCCTGCTTCAGGAACTGACCGACGGTCCGCACGCCGATCTCGCGAAACCGTTCGGCGCTGCGCGGCCCGATCGACGGCGCCGACTCGATGTCCTGATCGACCTCGAGAAAGAACCGCATCCGCTCGCCGCGATCGGCACGAGTCGCGTTCGCGACGGCGCGGGACGCCGGGTCGGCATGGCGCCGATCGAAACGGACGGTCGCCTTGCGTTCGCCCCGCGTCTCGGACACGGTGCTTTCGCCGTTCGCATCGCGCTCGCGCCGGCGGCGTTCGCGTCGTGCTGCACGCTCGGTCCCCTCGGGACGCTCCGCACCGGACGAGCGATCGCTGCGCGACGGACGATCGCCTCGCGATTCCGTCTCGGAGCGAGAAGCGCGTTCCGTTCGTTCGGACCGTTCCGATCGCGAGCGCGCGTCACTCGACGAGGTCCGCTCGGCTCGCTCCTGACGCTCGTCGCGTTCGTCCCGCCGCTCGCGTCGCTCGCCGTCGCGCGGCGATCGATCGGTCGGCCCGTCGTGATCGATCTCGACATCCCGATAGCCGAACTCGTGCAGCGGTCGAGCAAGCTCGAGCGTCTTGACCCAGGCGCACAGTCGCGACAGTTCGTCGTCGGTTCCCCCCGCCAACAGGCGCCGTCCGTCCTCCGTCTCGCGCAGCGCCCGAATCCGCTGCAGCAGATCGAAGGGGCGAGTCGCGCGCAGCGCGTTCATCGAGTCGATCCCGCAATGAGCCAGGATCAGGGCATCGAACGGTCGGTCGACGACGCCGTCGCACAACAGCATCGCGGTCGCATGCCAAGGGGCGATCCGATCGGTCCAGGCGACCAGCGGCTGCGCCTCGACCAGTCGGTTCCGATCGGCTCGCGCCAGCTCTCCCCAGGTCGTGATCGACTGCGACGCCAACCAGCGACGGAGCGCGACCGAAACGAGCTCCCCCGTTTCGAGCGAACGTGCGCTCCAGAGACCGACCGGATCGGCGAGAGGAGCCGACGATCGATCGCCGTCGAGATCATCCTCTTCGAGCCATTGGCCGATCCACGCCTCGGGATCGTCGACCCGATCGAGACGATCGCCGGTGGAGTACGCTTCGATCTGCGATTCGATCGTCCACGTCGCGTTCTCGGCGACCGGGCGGCGAGCCATCAGCTGATCGCGGAACTCCCCCGGAAACTCTTCGGCATCGGTGTTGTTGGTCCGATGCACCACCACTCGCTGCTCGACGGCGCGAGGGAGCGGCATCGGCTCGGGACGACGGATCGGTTCGATGATTCGCGGGGGGAGCTCGGCCGACCACTCGGGAAGCACGCGAATCGCATCGACGCTGCGCCACGATCGGAGGCGATCGTGGTCGAGCCCGAGCAGCCAGATCGGCGCCCCGATCGTCGCGGAATCGCGAACGGCGTCATCCGCGGCGATCTGCCAGGCGTCGGGGAGCGACGGGAGCGCGATGACGGTCGGCCAGATGCCGTCCGCACCTCGTTCGGCATTCCAGGCCAAGCAGAGTCCGAGCGCGACGCCACGTCGCCCCTCGGCCGCCAGCGACGACCAGTCGTGCCAGGTCCCCGCAGCATCGGCGACGATCAGACGGGCCCCGGCGGCGTCGGCCGCCACGTTCGTCCAGCGACCGCACGTGACTCGCGCCACCCACTTCGCGGCTCGTTCCAGACGGTCGGTGCGGCGGACCGCTCGCCCTCGCTCATACCGCGCAATCTGAATCAGCAGCGAGCGATAGTGCTCCTCGCCCCGATCGATCTCCTCGCGTAGCCGCTCGAGCGCCCGAGTCGCGTCGGTCGGGCGGTCGCCGTTCTCGAGGTCGCGCAGCTGACGCTCGAGCCCCTCGCGCCGACGCTCCAGTTCGCGTCGAGTCGGCTCGTCGGCGGCCAGACGTCCCCGCAGCGAACGAAGACGCTCCGCCTCGATCCGCAGCATTTCGACCACGTCGGCGCGCCGAGCCGACGGAATCCGCTCGACGACCGACGTCGCGCACGAACCGGCGAGTTCCGCCGTGCACGTTCCGACATAGCCGTCCTCGCGAGCGCAGCGGCAGAAGCCCTGCTGAGCCCGCAGCCCAAGCAGTTCGGCCGAAACGCCGGAGCGCGACAGCTCCTCGACCGTCCGTTCGCGACCGGCGAGCAGCGCGTTCAGGTGACGAGCGATATCCCGCTGCAGTCGGCGCAGGTGCCTGAGACGCAGCAGGATGTCGCGGCGAGCCAGCGCGGCGTGACGCTGAGCCAATCGTTCGTGCAGCCGATGGAGTTCGTCGTACAGACTTTCGCAGGTCGCCTTCAGCTCTCCTTCGGCAGGCATGCGACGTTCGCTGCCGGCAGGCCACTGGAGCTCCAGGCGATGAGCCAGACGCAGGACCGATTCGGCCGACGCTTCGAAGTCGAACAACCCGCGACGGATCCGCTGGAACGCCGCCTCCGCCGCTCCATCCGCCGCGATCGCGATGTCGGTCAGTTCGGCTCGCGCCCGATCGATGCCGCGTTCGATGCGCTGCTGGGCCTTGCGCCATGAGAGCAGCCGGCGATCGATCCGTTCGAGTCGAGCCAGCAGCGGATTGGGGGTCACGATCCGCCGCTCGATCGTCTCGGGAAGACCTCGCAATTCGGCGCGCAACGCCCCCTCGCGACGCTCGACGCCGTCGATCTCGAGGCGCAGCGCTGCCAGGCGCGCTTCCGATTCGGCGATCTCGCGCTCGGTCGCCGCCAATTCGGAACGGAGCGCCGCGATCCGTTCCCGATCGGCGTCCCGCTCGCTCTCCCAACGGGCGCGCAGTCGATCCCGCTCGGCGATCAGCTCGGCCAGATGGCGGCGCAGACGAGACGCATCGTCCAGCCAACGCTCGTAATCGGCTCGCCCGATCGACGTGCCGCGCTCGTCGACGACGGTCGTGGAGCTGCCGGCGAGCTCATGAGCCAGCGGTGCGATCCAGCTGTCGTGAACCGAATCGGGCTGGTCGGGGCGAAGATAGGCGGAGAGCTCGTCGCCGATCCGCTGCGGTCCGGCCGCGTCGTCGAACCACCAGCCGAGCCGATCGGACGAGCGGCTGGCGACGCGCGTCTGCCCGTCGTGCCTCAGACGCGCCTCGATCCGACCGATCGGAACGCCGTCGAGCGGATCGTCGAACGGATCGATCGACCGGGAACGGGCCTGGCCGAGCGCTCCGAACCAACTGCCGAACTCGTCACGCCTCGCCGGCGACGGATGCCACCACGCGATCACGCGTCCGTCGAGCGTTTCGGTCGTCCAATGACGATCCCCATCCCGGTCTCGAAGACCAATCCGTTCCAGTCGCATCGAAGGCCCTTCCTTGCCGTACTACCGTCGTCGTCCTGAAAAGCGACAGCATCGGAAGAGTGTTCTAACCCATCCCCCGAGGTCGGCAAAGACGAATGACTCGCCCCGAGCGCGCAGCGAGTGCTAGCAGATGCCTGACACGGGAGGGGGCGCGACGAGAGGTGATCGCGCGGCGGAGGAGCGAGAGCGCATCGCGAGGATCGCGAGGCGGGCGTCGCGAGGATCGTCGGACGGAGGGGGCGGAGAGCAGGGGCGTGCCGCGCGGAAGCCGACGAGCGACACCGTCATCGATCCGGTGCCGCTCGGCCTTCGCCACGGTGGCTCAGCGATAGGCGATCGCATCGCGGCCGTAGTCGTCCCGGACTTCGTAGTCGTAGAAGTAGCGGGCGATTCGGTAGCTCAGTTCGGACAGATACATCTGCTCGAACTGCGTCTCGGTCGTGTCGATCGCGGGGGAGCCTTCGGTCGGGTACGAGAACGGAATCGGGCCTCGCTTGAAGACCTGTTTCCCTCCCTTGATGTCGAAAACGCGAACCGAATACATGCAGCTCCCGCGATACAGCGTTCCGCCGGCTCGCAGGTGATAGTCGGCGACCTCGACGGTGATCACCTTGTCGGCGCGGAGCGACTGGCCGATCGCGATGAAGTCGGGATCGCGCGAGCGCTCGTCGATCGCTCCCGAGACTTCGAGCTGCGGAATCAGCTCGATCTTCTTCTTGTACTCCATTCCCAGTCGCGCCTCGATCAGTTGCGCCAGCACCTGCATCGAGTAGTCGGGACCGACGCCGCGACCATCGGACAACACGGCGATCGCGACGCGCTGGTCCTTCAGATCGTCGTACTCCGCCTTCTGCTTGTGACCGACCAGGACGTACAGGAGCTGCGAGCCCATGCCGATGCAGCCGAAGCTCGGGAGGATCGCTCCCGCGACGACCGACCAGAGCAAGAGCGATCGGCGAAACGAACGTCGCTGCCTCATCCTGCGACCCTCCTTGGTCGTTCGATGCGCCGTCGCGCTGCCGAACGTCGGGAGGACGTCAGCCCACGAGCAGGCGATAGATCCAGTGGGTGAGCGTGATTCCGATCACCGACAACCCGACGACCAGAATCGTCCGATCCGAAGGAGCTCCGATCCAGCAGCGACCGATCAGCGCCGAGACGACCATCCAGGGGCCGAGCAACAGGGCACAGGTCGCCAGCATCGTTCCGGCCACGTTGGCTCGAATCGAAGCCGCGACGTTCCCCTTCATCAGCCAGGCCCAGCTGGTCGTCATCCCGCAACTCGGGCAATGCCGACCGAAGATCTCCTTGAACGAACAGGCCGGAAGCGTCCCGCCCGGATCGGTTCCGAGCAGCGGCAGCTTCAGTTGTCGATGCGTCCCGAAACCGTCCGGACTCGGAGTCAGCCAAGCTGCGATGCCCAGCAGCGTCAGCAGCAGAGCCCCTCCGAACGCCATGACGATCCGAGCTCCGATCGACAGTCGGATCGGTTCCGATGCGACCGTGACGATCGGTTCGACCGCCTGAGCCGAGGCATCCGAGGCGATCGGGGCGGGAGAGTAGCGATTCACGAGGGGCTCCGCAAGCCGGATCGTCCCCCCCTCGCGCGAGCATCGAGACGCGGGGCGGAGAACCTTCGGTCCCCGCACGTTAACGACGCCCGAGCCCCTCGTCCAGCGACTCGGCCCGCTCGGCATCCTGCCCGGGCATGCTCTCTGCCTCGACCGGCCAGCGCGAATCCGCGACGGCCCCGGCCCCGGAAATGCGACGAGGGGCCCGGATCGCGTTCGATCCGAGCCCCTCGCCGGGAACTCTTCGGTTTTCGTTCCGGCTTGTTTCGCCGGAGATTCGGTCAGCCGATGACCGTCGTCGCCGAGGCGACCGGCAGCTCGATGACCGGAACGGACGCGGCGGTCGCTCCCTTGACATAGCCGAGGTCGCGAACCACTTCCAGAATCTCGCTGCAGGTCGGGAACATCCGTCCGCTGCGGCGCTTGTAGTCGTCCATCGCCCGCATGAACTCGAGCTCCTCGTCCGAGTAGTCTCGCTCGCAGGTGGTCGGGTCGATCTGTCGGCGACGCTGCACCTTGCGACGCTCGACCGTCACCTCACTCGCCTCGGCCCGACGCTCGTCTCCCTTGCGACGCCCCATCTCGTCCAGCTGCTTGACTTTCGGCTTCGACTTCTTCTTGGACATCGTCATGGTTCGGACCTCCGAGGAGCAGGCATTCGAAACAGGTCGCTCGGCGATGCCCCGTTTGATCGTCTCGTCCGGTGCGAAGATTGATCGCCTGGCGAAAGACGATCGATTGCGACACCTGAGACGATCGGAGAGCGGCGACGGACTCGGCAGACTCGAACGCCGCTCTCGAAACCGGACTCGCCCCGCAATCGTTACCGATTTCCGCGGCGCGGCATTTCGGAGAAGCCAAGAAGGAAGTGCGAGTCGGGCGAAGACGTTTGGCCGAATCGATCGGATCGATTATCGCGCCTGAGGTCGCACGACCGGCCGTTCGTCGACGGCGCGTGGCGACCAGTGCTCGACTCGAGCGCGGACCGCAGGCGGCTTGTCGGGCGGCCGAGACGGTCGCAGCGACCGTGCGACGGACGACTCGCCGTCAGGCCGACGGCATGCGGGAAGGGCCTGCGCTGCGGTCCCGTGTCGACGAGGACTGAACGGTCGAGAACGTGTCGACCGAGTCGCGTCGTCAGACGCGGGCCGAACGATCCGAACGCCGCAGGAGACGTGCGTCAGTCGGCACCGGAGGCATCTCGCGCAGCAGGTGGACCCGGATCAGATCCATCGCGGCGTCCAGACTCCGCGTGATCGGCTTGACCACCGACATCGACTCCTCGCCGATCGAGTCGATCACCGGACGCAACCCACCCACCTCACGATCGAAGAACCGCAGTTCGTCGTCCGCGACCTCCTCGGGAAAGATCGAATTCGAGGGAGTGAGCGCGACGGGCGGAAGGTCGACTCGAGCCGTTTCGACCGGCGGACGTCCGGCCATGGCGATCGACAGGACGAGCAGACCACCGAGCGCCAGGACCGCTCCCCATGGACCGGCCGCCTGCAAGGAGCGCGGGTAGGCATCGGCAACGGCGGCGCGAGCCGGTTCGGCGACCTGCCGTTCGACGCCGAGGCTCGCTCCCGCGGCCTCCAGCCGCGATGCGACGAGAACCCGGTCGGCAAAGCCGTCCGGCAACGGCAAGGCGCGAGGAAAGTCGTCGAAGCGATCGACCAGTCGCCGCGTCGCGGTCAACGTCGCCGCACAGTCGGCACAACGCGAAGCATGGCGCAGCAGCGACGCATCGTCGCGAGGGTCCTCGCGGCGATCGAGCAACTGATGGATCCGTTCCTCAAATCTGTCGCAGTTCATGATGCGATTCCCGAATCGCGCCGCGGGCCTTGAGTCGTTCGATCATCTGGATCCGCGCCCGGCGGACCCAGGTCTTGACCGTTCCCAGGGGGACTTCGAGCCATTCGGCGATCTGGGCGTACGAGAGGCCTCGTTCGTGAAAGCCGAGAAAGGCATTGCGGTACCGCGGAGTCACCTCGTCCAGGGCGAGTCGGATCTCTTCGTCGATCTGCCGGACCTCCTGACCGCCGAGGTCTCCTCCGACGACGTTCGGCTCGTCCAGTTCGACCCAGCGCGGTGAAGCGGCTCGTTTTGCCAATCGCGTCCGGCAGCGGTTGCCGGCGATCGCCATCAGCCACGGCTCGAAGGGTCGCGTCGAGTCCCAACGATCGAGACTCCGAAACATCCGAACCATCGTCTCCTGAGCCGCATCTTCGGCATCGTGGCGATGACCGAGCATCCGGACGCACAGCGCCAGCACGCGAGGCGCGTACCGATCGACGAGACATCGCATCGATGTCTCGTCTCCGGCGCGACTGGCCGCGACGAGTCCGCGAAGTTCGTCATCCACGGGTCGGTCCCCCGATGTTCCGTAGTTCGATACCGTCGACCGAGCCGCTCGGTTTCGTTTCCCGGCGAGGATTTCTCGGCGCGGCGAGACGAATCGGGATTCCTTGCCGGCGGTCCGATCTTGGCAGGCGCCCCAAAAAAGGGGCGAGAAACCGATGGCGGAGGGAGCAACCGAGTCGCGACCGGCAACGCTCCCTGGCGTACGAA
>CAZZBI010000015.1:28045-30963 GCA_964652385.1 uncultured Pirellulaceae bacterium
TACGAAGCCCGAGGACGTCGCCGCCCCGAAACGACGCAAGGGACCGATTGCTCGGCCCCTTGGCATCATCGTCATCCTCTCGCCGAGCGCTCGGTCGCCGAGCAGCAAAGCAGGTCAGCGGCGATTGAAGAACTTGCGAAGCATCTGGGAAGCGGCATCGCGCGAGTCGACGCTGTCCGAGTTGCCGCGCGACGGCAGCTTCCCCGGCTCCAGCCCCTTGGGCTGATCTTCCTTCCGCTTCCGTTCCTTGTCTTCTCGCGCCTGCCGCGCTTCCTGACTGAGCTGTTCGAGCAGCAACCGCTCGGTCTCGTCGAGCATGAACTGCTTGGTTTCCGAGTTCGGGCGGCGGACTTCCTGCTCTTCCTGCGGCTGCTGGGTCAGCCAGTCGGTGATGCTCTCTTCGTCCAGGTCGTCGCTGCCGGCCGCCGCGGTTCGAGCCGCCGCTTCCTTGACCCCTTCGACCTTCGGCTTCTTCGACCCGGCCACCGAATGATCGATGACGATCTCGAAGGCCAGACGTCCGACGCGCACCTGATCGCCGACCTTCAGCGGCACTTCGCCGACGACCCGCTGCTCGTTCAGATAGGTTCCGTTGCGGCTCTCGAGGTCCCGCAACACGACACGCCCTTCCTGGACGACGACCGAGCAATGAGCGCGACTCACCAGATCGCTCTGCGGCTTCAGATGAGCCGTGTCCCCTCGGCCGATGATGAACTCCGGAACTCCGATCTTGATCAGCTTTCCGTCGTTCTTGCCTCCGATGACCTTCAGGAAAACCTGCATGACCGTACGTTCCTTTGCTGTTGGCCGACGGCTGCCTTCGTCAGGCGGTACGAGCCGCGGAGTCGAACTCCGCGCCGACCGTGTCCCGAACGATGCTGGATGAGAGGACGATTGCGTTGATGCGAAAGCCCCGCCTTGCCAACCGGTCCCTCCGCTCTCGGATCGCGTCGGATGACGCGACGATCGAAGAACGGCTTGGTCGAACTGTCGATGCACGCTGCCGATCGGTCCGAAGCGAATGCCCGGACCGGCCGGCCGATTCGCGACCGCGATGACTCGCGATCGCCCCCGAAATCGAAGTGCGGATGATAACCGCCCCCGGACGGCTCGTCAAAAAATCGTAAGCCGCTCGGTCACCTGATCATTCTAGCGACGACCGGTCCAGGATCGAGCAAGGAATCGCTCCCGTTCCCAGCGATCGGCCCCCGATCGTTCCTGCTCGGTCAGCGCGGAACCGGTCCATTCGATCTCGATCGCCCGACCGATCAGGTCGCCGAGCGCGGCGATCGCTTCGCGAACCCGAGCCGCTTCGTCATCGAAGCCGGAGGGGGCCGAGTCCGCCGTTTCGTCGCAACCGCTCCCCTCAGCGGCGGTCGATCCTCCCTTGTCGCCCGGACCGGCGGCCGCGATCAGATCCCAAACGCCGGGGAGCTCCGGGGCGAACCGGGAGCGGCCGAGGAGCAGACTGCCGTGCTGCAGCATCGCCGTCCGCGTTCGCCGCTGGGCGCTGCCGAGCACCTTGAAGCCGCTCCCCTCGACATCTCCGTCCGATCGCCGCTGGAAGCAGAGAAACGGCTCCTCGGCCTGCGTCAGGCCAGGATGGAGCCGCGCCGAACTCAGGCCGAGTTGTCTGAGCCAGCCGACGATCGCGCCATGAATCCGATCGTACAGCTCGCGATGAGCCGCCGCCCAGCGATCGCGGATCGGCAGCACGAGGGAGTAGGTCAGTTCGCGATCATGCACGATCGCGCCTCCGCCCGTCACGCGCCGGACGACGGGAAGCGAACCGCTGGCGTCGTGCAGCCGCCGATCGGCCAGCGGCTGGAAGTAGCCGAGCGACAACGTCGGCTCCCGCCATCGGTAGAACCGCAGGCAGGGGCGACCTCCGTCGCCGACCCCTTCCAGCAATGCCTCGTCGACCGCCATGTTTCGCGCGCCGGACGCCGGCGCGTCGATCAGGAGCCTTCCGTCGCCCATCGGACCACCGGCTTGCGAGCCGCCGTCACCTCATCCGGTCGACGGATCACCGTCGTCGTCGGCGCGGCGTGCACCAGCTCGGGATCCTCTTCCGTGATCCGGAAGAGCGCTTCGCAGAACGCGTCGAGGGTTTCCTTGCTCTCGGTCTCGGTCGGTTCGATCATCAGCGCTTCGGGAACGGTCAACGGGAAGTAGACCGTCGGAGCGTGGAACCCGTAGTCGAGCAGTCGCTTGGCGATGTCCATCGCCGAGATGCCGCGCGTCTTCTTCAGCTGCTCCGCCGACGCGACGAACTCGTGCATGCAGCGATCGCCGTGCGGGACCGGCAAGATATGTCGGATCCGCGCCAGCAGATAGTTCGCGTTCAGCACCGCCTGTTCCGACACCTGACGCAATCCGTCCGGGCCATGAGTCAGCAGGTAACAGTACGCTCGGACCAGCACGCCGACATTGCCGAAGAAGCTGCGGACCTGACCGATCGACTTCGGTCGATCGCGATCGATCGCGTATCCGTCCGCCGTCCGGATGACGATCGGATCGGGCAGATACGGCCCGAGCGCTTCCGAGACGCAGATCGGCCCCGCCCCCGGTCCGCCGCCGCCGTGCGGCCCGCTGAACGTCTTGTGCGGGTTGAAGTGCATCATGTCCGCGCCGAAGTCGCCGGGGCGGGCGACGCCGAGGATCGCGTTCATGTTCGCGCCGTCCAGGTAGATCAACCCGCCGCGAGCGTGCACGCGACGAGCCACCTCGGCGACCTGTCGATCGAAGAGCCCGAGCGTGCTCGGATTGGTGATCATGAAGACGGCGATCTCGTCGTCGAGCTTCGCGTCGAGATCGTCCAGATCGACGCAGCCGTCGGCGTCGGTCCGGACGGTGATCGCCTGAAAGCCGGCGATCACGGCGCTCGCCGGATTGGTCCCGTGGGCGCTGTCCGGAGC
>CAZZBI010000016.1:0-8845 GCA_964652385.1 uncultured Pirellulaceae bacterium
GACGACCGAAGGGGCAGCGCTGACCGAGGTCGAGATCCCGGCGCGCGGTCGCTACGAGATCCGCATCCGCGCCTACGGCGATCAGGCCGGCGACGAACCGGCTCGCATGGCCTTTCGGATCGACGACGACTCGCCGAAGACGGTCGACGTCAAGGCGACCTCCCGCTCGCCGTCGAACTACGTGATTCGCGTCGACCTGGAACCGGGGAAACGCCGGATCGGCGGCGCGTTCGTCAACGACTTCTATCGCCCCGATCATCCGATTCCGTCGCGACGCGATCGGAACCTGATCCTCGAGAGTCTCGAGATCCGCGGCCCGCTCGATGCGCCGTCCGAGGCGGACCTGCCGGCGACGCATCGCCGTCTGGTCTTCGTCACTCCCGCTTCCGACTCGGCCGTCGATCGTCGCTCGGCGACCGAGCAGGTGGTGCAGCGGCTGGCGAGTCGAGCGTTCCGGCGTCCGGCGACCGCCGACGAGATCGAACGGCTGACGACCTTGGCCCTCTCGGCGATCGACGACGGCGAGACGTTCGAGAGCGGCATCCAGCTCGCGCTGCAGGCGATCCTCGTCTCGCCTCATTTCCTGTACAAGGTCGAGCGGCCGCTGGCCGACGGCGAAGACCGACGCGATCTCGATCCGTTCGAGTTCGCGACGTCGCTGAGCTACTTCCTGTGGAGCTCGATGCCGGACGACGAGCTGCTCCGCGCGGCGTGGGAAGGACGACTGACCGACCCTCAGGAGCGACGACGCCAGGTCCTCCGCATGCTCGCCGATCCCCGTTCGGCGGCACTGGTCGACAACTTTGCCGAACAGTGGCTGCAGCTCCGCGTGCTCGATCGTCTGACGCCCGATCCGAATCGCTTTCCCGAGTTCGATCAGGAGCTTCGCGCCGCGATGCGCGAAGAGACGCGGTTGCTGTTCGCCGAGGTGCTGCGAAGCGATCTGAGCGTGATGACGCTGCTCGAAGCGGACTTTACGTTCGTCAACGGTCGGCTCGCTCGGCACTACGGCATCGCGAACGTCGAGGGGGACGAGTTCCGACGCGTCTCGACCGCGGGCACCGGTCGAGGCGGCCTGCTGACTCAGGCGTCGATCCTGACCCTCACCTCGAACCCGACGCGCACGTCGCCGGTGAAACGCGGGAAATGGGTGCTGGAGAATCTGCTCGGCGAACCCCCTCCGCCGCCGGCGCCGGGGGTGATGGAGCTCGAGGCTCAGGAGCAGCTGACCGGCACGTTGCGCGAACGGATGCAGCAGCATCGCGAGAACCCGGCCTGTGCCGCCTGTCACGCGCCGATGGATCCGATCGGCTTCGCGCTCGAGAACTTCGATGCGATCGGCCGCTTCCGGACCGAGGACGACGGACTGCCGATCGATGCGGCCGGCGTCCTTCCGGACGGCTCGTCGTTCGCGGGTGCGATCGAACTGCAGCGACTGTTGTCGACCGCGCGACGCGAACGATTCGTCGCGACCGTGGCCGAGAAGCTGACCGTCTACGCGCTCGGCCGCGGGCTGCGATTCTATGATGCCTGTGCGGTCGATTCCGTCGTCGATCAGGCTCAGGCCGGCGACCTGAAGTTTTCCGAACTCGTCGTGGCGATCGTCGAGAGCGATCCGTTCCGCGCGAGATCCCGTCCTTGGAGTCGACCATGAAGCACGCGATCGATCGACGAACCTTGCTGCGCGGCGTCGGCACCGCGGTCGCTCTCCCGTGGCTCGAGGCGATGGCTCGTTCGACCGCCGCCGCGTCGCGGACCGCACTCCCCGATCCCGAACGGGTGCTGCGATATCTGTTCGTGTATGTCCCGAACGGGATGCACATGCCGGACTGGAAGCCGCAGGGGAGCGGTCGCGACTATGCGACTCCGCCTCTGCTCGAACCGATCGCCTCATACCGCTCGCGCACGACGCTGCTCGGCGGACTGACGCTCAACGGTGCCCGAGCGCTCGGCGACGGCGGCGGCGATCATGCACGGGCGGTCGCGTCGTACCTGACCGGCAGCCATCCGAAGAAGACCGACGGCGAGGATATCCGCAACGGCCAATCGGTCGATCAGCGACTGGCCGAACTGGTCGGCAGCGCGACGCGACTCCCCTCGCTCGAACTCGGTCTCGAACCGAGCGCCCCGGCCGGCACGTGCGATTCGGGCTACAGCTGCGTCTACACGTCGAACATGAGCTGGCGGAACGACCGCTCGCCGGTCGCCAAGGAGATCGATCCGGCGGCCGTCTTCGACCGACTGTTCTCGGGAGGGGACGAGAGGGAATCGGCCGAGGCACGAGCACGGCGCGAGCGACGACGACAGAGCGTGCTCGACTTCGTCGCCGAGGATGCTCGCGCTCTCGAACGGCGACTGGGCGCGACCGACCGGCGAAAGCTCGACGAGTACCTGTACGCCGTCCGGAATCTGGAACAGCGTCTGGCGGGGACCGAGAAGCTGACCGCTCCCGAAGCGAACGTGTCGGACTACCCGCGCCCGGCCGGCGTGCCGGAGAGTTTCGAGGAGCATCTGAAGCTGCTCTTCGATCTGGCGATCGTCGCGCTGCAGACCGATTCGACCCGAGTCGTGACGCTGATGGTGACCAACGCCGGAAGCAATCGCGGCTACGGCGAGATCGGCATTCCCGAAGGACACCACGATCTGTCGCATCACGGCAACGATCCGGCCAAGCAGGAGAAGATCGCCAAGATCAACGGCTATCACGTCGGCCTGCTGAAGCATCTGCTCGACGGGATGGACCAGGTCCGCGTCGGCGATCGATCGCTGCTGGACGACAGCCTGGTGCAGTACGGTTCGGGGATCGCCGACGGCAACCGCCACGATCACGACGATCTGCCGATCGCGCTGATCGGCGGCGCCGCCGGACGCTTCCCGGTCGGTTGGCATCGCCGCTACCGGGACGAGACGCCGCTGACCAACCTGTACCTGTCGATGATCCGCAACGTCGGCGGCGACGATCGGGCGTTCGGCGACAGCACCGGAACGCTCGACGAGCTGCTCGGCTGAAGGGAGTCGAATGGGACCGGATGAGGCAGCCGATCGGCGCCATCTGCTGCGGGCGTTGGAATTGGCGGCGCGCGGCGAGGGGCTGGTCGAACCGAACCCGATGGTCGGCTGCGTGCTCGTGCGCCGCGAGGCCGACGGTCGCGAACGGGTGATCGGCGAAGGATGGCATCGTCGGTTCGGCGACCGCCATGCCGAGACCGAGGCGCTTGCCGCCTGCAGCGAGGACCCCGCGGGGGCGACCGCCTACGTCACGTTGGAACCGTGCTCGCATCACGGCAAGCAGCCCCCTTGCGCCGACGCGCTGATCGCGGCGAAGATCGGCCGCGTCGTGGCGGCGATGGCCGACCCGTTTCCTCAGGTGGCAGGACGCGGTCTGGCTCGACTGCGTGAGGCGGGGATCGCGACCGAGTGCGGACGGCTGGAAGCGGAGGCCCGGTCGCTCAACGCTCCGTACCTCAAGCGTCTGGCGACCGGGCTTCCGTGGGTCATCGCCAAATGGGCGATGACGCTCGACGGCCGCATCGCCGCCGCGAGCGGCGACTCGCGGTGGATCTCGGGCGAAGCGTCGCGCTCCAAAGTGCCGCCGCTCCGCGGGCTCTTCACTGCCGTCGTCGTCGGCAGCGGGACGGTGGCGGCGGACGATCCGCTGCTGACCGCTCGCCCTGCCGGTCCGCGCGTCGCGGTGCGCGTCGTACTCGATTCGGCAGCGCGACTCGCGCCGACCTCGCAGCTCGTGCGGACGATCGACCAAGGACCGGTCGTGCTCGTCTGCGGTCCTCCTGCGCCGCTCGACGCGGTCGAGCGACTGCGCGAGGCGGGAGTCGACGTGCGGCAATCCCCCCTCGCCGATCCGACGGCGCGAGCGGTCGAGGGGCTGCGGCAGTTGGCGAAACAGGGGGCGACCAACGTGCTGATCGAAGGCGGAGAACGCGTCGTCGGGTCTCTGCTGGATGCCGAACTGATCGACGAGGTCTTCGCCTTCGTCGCGCCGAAGCTGATCGGCGGTCACGAAGCGCCCGGTCCGGTCGGCGGCCGGGGGCGGAGCCGGATGGCCGAGGCGTTCCGACTGAACGATCCGGTCGTCACCCGTTTCGGCGACGATCTGCTGATCCGAGGGAGGATCGATCGGAACGGGGGGCAGGATTCGGACGAGCAGCGGCATACCGGCCGGTCGGAGCGTCCCGGCGTGTCGAAATCGGTCGACGGTTGAACCCACGCGGCGATCCGACCGTCACGACCGGTCGGCGAGTCCCGAGCCCCGACGGGGAGGGCAGGAACCTGCTGCGGCGCGACTGTCGATCGCCGTGCCGGATTGCTAGGATGGGGCCCGATCGGTCGAGCGGGCGGCGCTGCCCCTCGCCCGTGCGACACCATCCCATCCGACGGTCCCGACGAGACGCACGGCAGCCATGGCGAACTCCGACTTCCAGCGGATCGATGTCCAGTACGGCGATCCGGTCACCCGCATCCGTCTGAAGGACAACAAGATTCTCGATCAGTTGCTGGTGAAGCAGATCGCGGAGGAGTTGCGGACGCTGGTGCAGGACGAGCAGCGGAGTCGACTGCTGTTCGATCTGAGCAACGTCACGTTCCTGTCGAGCGCCGCGCTGAACAACCTGGTGATCCTGAACCGGCACGTCGCGAAGCAGTCGGGGCGGATCGTGCTGGCCGAGCTGCAGCCGCCGGTGCGGGAAGTCTTCAGCTACACCGGCCTGAATCGGCTGTTCACCATCGTCGATTCGATGGATGACGGTTACGCGGCATTCGTCGAAGCGTAGCCGAGGAACCACGGCGTCGGACAATCGGACGCCGTCGCCGCAGGTCGCCGATCGAGCGTCGTCGCGACCGTTCGTATCGCACGGTCATCCACGGGACCGGCGTCCACGGGATCGGCGTCCACCGGACCGGCGGTTACTGCACCGGCGGCAATCGGTGTCCGAGCTTGTCCCGCTTGGTCGCCAGATAGCCGGCGTTGTGCGGGTTCGGCGGGCAGACGATCGGCACCTGATCGACGACTCGGATGTCGAAGCCGCGCAGATTGAACGCCTCGGTCTTCTTCGGGTTGTTGGTCAGCAGGCGGATCTCGTGGAGTCCGAGGTCCTTGAGGATCTGCAGGCCGACACCGTAGTCGCGCATGTCGGCCTTGAAGCCGAGCGCGTGATTCGCCTCGACCGTATCGAGTCCCTGATCCTGCAGGGCGTACGCCTTGACCTTCTCGGCCAGGCCGATGCCGCGTCCTTCCTGAGGGAGATAGACGACGACGCCGCATCCTTCGCGCGCGACCGCTTCGAGAGCCATCCGGAGCTGGTCGCCGCAGTCGCAGCGGAGCGAGTCGATCAGGTCGCCGGTGAAGCAGCTGCTGTGCATCCGCACCAGCGGCGGCTCGGTCGCGGCAGCCGGATCCCCCATCACCAGGGCGATCGGCTCCTGCGTCTCGTACCGCACCTCGTAGACGACGATGCGGAACTCGCCGAAGCGAGTCGGCAGCGTGGCGCTCGCCTTGGGCGAGACGAGTCGTTCGCTGACGCGGCGATAGGCGATCAGTTCCTCGATCGTGATGATCTCCAGACGATCCCGCTCGGCGATCGCGAGCAGTTCGTCCCGAGTCGCCCGATCGCCCCGTTCGTTGAGCACCTCGCAGACGACGCCGGCCGGAGTCAGTCCGGCCATGCGAGCCAGATCGACGGTCGCTTCGGTATGACCGGCTCGGCGGAGCACGCCCCCTTCCTTGGCCAACAGCAGGTGGACGTGCCCCGGACGGACGAAATCGTCGGGGCGCGAGTTCGGATCGACGATCGCCCGGACGCACTTGGCTCGCTCCTCGGCCGTGATGCCGGTCCGCGCGGTGCGATGGTCGAGCGGCGTGAGGAACGCCGTGCCGTGGGCGGTGGTGTTGGTGCCGCAGAGCGGATCGAGTTCCAATCGCTGCGCGATCTCGGGGAGGATCGGCATGCAGAAGTCGCCGCGGCCGCTCAGCAGATAGTTGACCGTCTCGGGAGTGACGAGCTCGGCGGCACAGACGAAGTCCCCTTCGTTTTCGCGATCCTCGTCGTCGACGACGATCACCACCTCGCCGCGCCGGATGGCGTCGACAGCCGCCTGAACGGTCGAAAAGCCGCGTGTCATCGGATCTCCGGTCGTCCGCTCGCTCGGTGTCATGGCCGAACGGGGCGGAACGACTTGGTCTGAGGTGCGAAAGGGGAGTGGAGGGGAGACGAGCGAGACGCCCAGCTCGAGGCGTGTCGCAGGCAGGGAGCCCCTGAGCGGAACTCGTCTCGGCCCGCCGCTGCGATTGTAGGCCGTCGGCCCCGATCCAGGAATGACGCCGAAGCAGGCGCCGTTCGACGATTGACTCGCCCGGCACGCTTGACGACAACGGGGGCGTCGGGCGTGGCGGGAACGAAACGACGGATCCTGAGCAGGGTGGTTTCGATGATGAAAAGCCCGGACGAAGGCCGCGAACGACGCGACGTCGACCGCACTCCCGGTCGCCGCGAAGGGTCGGCGGAGGCGTCGTCGGACCAAGGTCGAGACCGCCCGGACGATCCTCATGCGCTTCCGGCGACGGCCGCGCCGTTCGCCGACCTGGATCCGACCGCGGTCCTCTCCGCTCCCGCCCGGACAGTACCGAAGTCGATCGGCAAGTACGAGGTCCGCGAGATTCTCGGCCAAGGAGGTCAGGCGGTCGTCCTGCTCGCCCGCGATCCCGATCTCGACCGCTTGGTCGTCCTCAAGCTCTACCATCATCTGGACGACGATTCCGAAGTCGAACGGATCCTGCTCGAAGGTCGAGCGTGTGCCCGAGTCGAAAGCCCGCACGTCGTCGGATGCCTGGGAGCCGAGCGACTGGGAGGCGATCCGTACCTGATCCTCGAGTACGTTCGAGGCGAAACGCTTCAGCAGCTGCATGCCGGGCGGCCGGCCGATCCCCAGCAGGCGATCGAGATCGTCCGGCAACTGCTCGACGGCTTGTCCGCGATCCACGCCTGTGGGCTGATTCACCGGGACATCAAGCCGTCGAATGCCATCGTCGGCGTCGATCGACGGGTCCGAATCGCCGACTTCGGCCTCGCCGCACCGATCGCCAGCCGCGAGTTGAGCGAGACCTCGGGAACGCTCGCCTACATGTCTCCCGAGCAGGCACAAGGGGACGGGAGTCGCATCGATCCGCGGACCGACCTGCACGCGCTCGGCGGAACCCTGCTGTTCCTGTTGACGGGGCGTCCTCCTCGGTCGCACGCCGAACCGCGCGAGCTGCTGCGCCGAGCCGCGATCGGGGCGTTCGACGACCCGCTGCTCGCTCGCCCCGATCTCCCGTTGCCGCTGGTCGAGTTCTGTCGCCGCTGCCTCGCCCCGGCACCGTGCGATCGCTTCGAATCGGCTTCGTCGGCAGCCGCGGCGCTCGAATCGGTCGCGCACCGACTCCGCTCGTCTCCCCGGACTCGGTTCGTTCGGCGCCTGTCGTGGCTCGCCGTCGGGGCGACGGGGGTCGCCGGATTGCTGATCGCCGCAGCGTCGCTCCGCGATCGGGGCGCACCCGTGACCGACGCCGACGACCAGAAGCGCCCGATGGCGGGAACCGCGACGGAGTCCGCCAACCTGGCTTCGACCTCGGTCCTCTCCGGCGAGCGCGATCGACCGGCAGCGCCGCTGCACCCCGACGGCCGTACGCTGCGACAGGACTTCGACCTGAGAATCTCCGTCGTCGGGCACGAGGCGGCAGAAGACCGACCGCTTCGGATCCAGGTCGGCGAACGGATCGAGATCGACGTCACGAGCGAACAGCCCGCCTACCTGTATGCCTGGATCGTCCAGGCCGAGGGAGCGCTGCAGCTGTTTCCGAATGCCGCCGAGTCGCAGGTGACGATCGACGCGGGGATCGTGCGACGCATTCCGGGACCGTCCGATGTTCCGAACGAGCCGGGTAAGGAACTGATCGCGACAAGCCCTTCCGAAGGGCTCGAATACCTGCACGTGATCGCCACCGACCGTCCGCTCGAGGCGATGCCCGGCGAGCGGCTCGGTCCCTATCTGGTGCAGGCCGATGCCTCGTCGACGCGCCGACTGACGGGAAGATTGCGGGAGTTCGCACTGCGGGACCGAGCCGACACGGAAGGCTCCCCGCGGCGACTCGCGGAGACGATTCTCCGACTCGAGGTTCTGCCTTAGCCTGCCTGGCGCGGTTCAAGGCCCCTCGATCCGTTCGCGCTTCTCGTCGTCGTCGTCCGCAGCTCCCAGCGGGCTCGCGGCCGGCTCGACGCCGTAGATCACGAACGAGCCCCACCAGGCGATCGGCGAGCGCTCGGTCGACAGGGGGCCGGAGCCGGCTGCTTCCATTCGTGCGGCGACCGCTTCGGGATGATGCAGCACGAACAACTGCGCTTCCCGCAGAGCGTCTGCCGGAGCGAGACCTCGTTCCCAAAGGCCGCGATAGAACTCGTCGACCACGACGGCGGTCGGCTCGTCCTCGACCGACCACAGCGTGCCGATGACGTTCCGAGCTCCGGCATTGCGGAACGACTGCTGCAGGCCGATCACCCCTTGCCCCGAACGCTGCAGGCCGAGGCCGGTTTCGCATGCCGAAAGCAGGACCACTTCGGTCCCTCGCAGATCGAACGACTCGACCTCCTCGGCCGTCAGCAGATCGTCCGGCAGACTCGACTCGTTCGACGGAGCCAGCAGCAGGGCCGATCCCAGGGCAGCGAGTCGCCCGCGCATCGAGTCGTCGGAGGTCGGCAACGACGGCCCCGTCGCGGTGTCCTCGGCGCCGAGGTCCGTTCGGGGCGTGGAGGCGTCGGGCAACGCAGGGGGAGTCGCGGCATCGGTCGACGCGGGG
>CAZZBI010000016.1:8855-29766 GCA_964652385.1 uncultured Pirellulaceae bacterium
CGTCGAGGTCGACGGCCGTCGCGCGCCTCGTTCCCGGATCGCGCAGCAGTCCGTGCGTCGCCAGATGAACGAAGCGCGGCGAGGACTCGAGCGACGTCACGACCGCCTGCTTCGTCGCTTCGCTGCCGGTCAGCATCACGACCTCCGCGCCGGGAAATCGAGAGGCGAATCGGGCGGAGCTCTGCCGGACCTCGGCTTCCGTTCCGGGAAGAAAGAGGTCCGCGGCACGCCGAGTCGAACTCGGATCGAGCAAACGAGTCGACGCGTCCTCCGCATAGGTCGCTCCCCCCAAGGCCAACAGCGTCGGTCGAGCGGATGCATCAGGCGACGTCGTTGTCGGTCGACGTCGTTCCTCGAGCCAGCGCCGCGCCGAGTCGACCTGCACCATCCGAACGCGTTCGATCAGATGATCGGCATCGCCCCAAGGGAGCACGCCCCAGGGCACCGCAGCCGTCGAACCGTCGGGCGACAGGACGAGTCGATCGATACCGTCCAACGCGTCGGCCAACGGATCGGCAAGTCGATTCCCGAGGCGCCGTCGAGCCGCTTCCAGTCGCTCGGGATCGCCGTGTATCAGTCCGCGGAACTCCGCGATCTCGACCGCCAGCGTTCGCGCGTCTCCCAGATCGACCACGGTCGGTGCGCGGTCCTTTCGGATCACGAAGGCGAGCAACCGCGGAAACTCGAGATAGCCGCTTCGCCCGAGCGACGTCTGCGTGCGATAGGTGAACTGCAGCAGGTCGACGAGCGCTTCTCCCTCATTCAGCTGCGAGACGAGGCGAGCGGCGATTTCGCGATCGGCCGCGGGAGCCGCTCCGGCGGTCGCTCGCGCCAGATCGGCTTCCAGTTCCTCCTTGGCGCGAGTCAATTCGGCCAATCGACGTCGGGCCGACTCGGGATCGACCAACAGCGAACCGTCGCCGACCTCCGCCGCGAGTCGCCGGCGGAGATCGCGAAGTCGCTCCTGCAGCGACGAGACGGCAGGTTCGTCCCGCTCCGGCTCCTGCAATCCCGCCGCCGCTCCCTTCCAGGCTGCGACATGCGGATAGAGTTCGGCGACTCGACCGGTTTCGACGGCGAGCGAGAGTCGAGCGTCGAGCGAGATGCGGGTCGAGCCGAGCAGTTCGATCCGCTGTCGTCGCCCGAATGCCGGCAGCGATTCGATCAGCAGGCGTTCCCGCAGCGCCAGCGCTTCGGCGTAGTGGCGGTCGGCCTGTTCGACATCGCCGAGACCGGACGCGATGAAGCCGAGGTTCTCCAGCAGCGTCGCCTCGAACGACCGGTCGCCGCCGTCGCCCCCTCCCGAACGGATCGTCGCGAGCGTCTCGAGATACTTGGCGACCGCCGTCTCGGTGTCGCCGCGATGGTGGGCGACCAGGCCGAGCAGGTAGTTGGAGTTGAGGTTATCGACCGGACGATCCTCCGCCAGCCGTCCGAACATCGCGTTCGATCGGTGCAGCAACTCCTGCGCTTCGTCCAGACGACCGTCGAGCATCGCGACGATGCCGAGCGACTGTAGCGAGTCGGCGTACTGCACGCTCGACTCGCCGAAGAGCTCGCGACGGATCTCGGCGGCGCGGCGATGCAGCATCTCGGCCTGGTCCAGATCGCCGGTCGTACGCACGTAACTGGCCAGGCGCGCGTAAAGCGTGGCGCAGCCTCGGGTCCGTTCGACTCCCAGACGCTCGAGCGTCTCGACGGCAGTCCGAGTCAGATCGATCGCGGTTTCGAGATCGCCGATCCGCTGATGCACGCTCGCCGTCTCGGCGAGCGCATAGGCGTAGTCCTCGGACGCTTCGGCAAAGACCGCGCGGTGGATCTCGAGCGCTCGCCGCATCAGCACTTCCGCCTCGGAGTACCGTTCCATCGACGTCAGCAGTCGCCCTCGTGCAGTGATCGCTTCCGCGTAGGCGACACTTTCGACGCCCGACGTCGCCGCGGCGATCGATTCGGCCTGAGCGGCGGCAGCCAGCGCTTCGGGATACCTTCCGAGGTCCGACAGGACGTCGACGATCTCCAGCAGCACCTCGCCCGACGCGCGCGATTCGGCTCCGTCGAGGCGTCGAACGATCTCGAGCTGCGCTTCGAGCAGTTCGAGTTGTTCGCGGCGCGTGCCGATGTCGCTCGCCACGCTCGCGAGCGACGCCAGGATCTCCGCCGATCGACGATCCTCTCCCGCCGCTTCGGCCGCGGCGAGGGCCATCTTCAGATGCTCCTGCGCTTCGACGAATCGCCCGATCTCGTCCAGTCGCATACCGGCTCGATGGCGGACCTCGGCGACCTCGTCGTCCGGCAGATCGCGGACCGCCTCGGCCAGATCGAAGGCTGCCGCAGAGTCGTCTCGGCGGCGAAACTTCAGGATCGCCAGCTCGATCCGATCGAGGCGCCCCCCCTTGGCCGTACCGAACCTCAGTTCGGCCGCGAGCGCGCGCTCCCGAACCTCGATCGCCTCGTCGATGCTTCCGGCCGCCGCTGCGACTCGACACCAGTGGCGCAGCCGCTCGCGAGCCAACGCGTGATCCTCTCCGAACAGTTCGAGCGAGGCGAGCGCCAGTGATCGGAAGACCTCGACCGCCTCGGCATGACGTCCTTGTCGCTCGAGTTCATGGGCGACTTCATTGTCCGCCCACAAGGTCGCCGGATGCAGCCCTCCCAGCACCTGATGATTCCGGGTCGAAAGATCATGGACCAACGCGCGACTCTCGCTCCCCTTGCCGAGCTGCGACAGCGAGACCTGCACGAAGCCGTCGCCGTTGAGCGTATAGCGATGTTCCGGGCCGAGCAGTTCGCGACAGGTATCCGCCACCTGCCGAGCCGCCTCGTACGCGCTGACGTAGTCGCTCCGCCCGAACGCGGCGTGAAAGGTCGCTTCGGCCGCCATCGCTCGGACCAGTCGCAGTCGTTTCGCGAAGGGAGGAAGCGGCTGCTTGACCGAGACGCCGATTCGGACGTCGCGCGGCAGCTGTCCGGAGGCGTGACACTCGAGACGCACCAGATCGGCCGGTTGCATGTCGAACGGAAAGTCGAGCCGATCACCGGACGGATCGGTCACGAGAAGCAGGCCGTGGTGCAGGACGAATCGCCACGTCCCTTCGAGCGTCCGAGGCGATTCCGATGACCGCAGCACCTCGATCGGACGGAAACGTTCGCTCTTGTGAACCAGAGCGATCGCAGTCCTGGCCGGCCCCTCCTGCTGCGGTTCGAACAGGACGATCAGCGACAGCGGATCTCCCTTGGCGATCGCCGTCGTGCCGAACTCCGCCGTCCCCTGCGGGACGAAGGTCCATTCCAGTCGCGTGCGTCGCGTCGGATCGGGAGCCTCCATCCGCCACTCGACCGCTCCGGTCGGACCGCACTCGAGCAGGAGCCGCGTTCCGTCCTCGATCGCTTCGCCGATCTCTTCGTCCGCAACCTGCTGCCAGGTCAACCGCCGCTCGAGGAGTTCTTCGAGCGAACGGCGGCGCGCCGCGACATCGCTCGCCGCTCGTTCGAGCGACTCGACCGGAGCCGTCGGAAGCTCCTGCTCCCGAGCCGTGCCGGTAGGGGGAAACGCCATTGCGGCCAGCGAGAGCCACAGGAACAGAATCGACGCGTGGCGGGTCACGAGACACGTCATGGTCGCTCTCCGCGATCGAGTTCCGATCCGAACGGCGGTCCGATCGGACCGATCTCGGGCATTGTCCGCGGGTCCCGACCGCGGCGCCAATGCGGCGGCATGGGGAACGGATCCCCGGCTGCTTGCGTATCGACGGACTGCCGCTCGCCGTCGATACTGGCCGAGGATCCGTTCGCCCGTTCGAGTCCGTGAGGCGAAGGGAAGATCCCACGGAGTTTTCCATCGATGCTGTCGGTCGAGGAGTACGTCGAGCAGGAGTACCTGTTCCGCACCGTGGCCGAGAGGCTCGGGCGGAGCGAATCGCTCCAGGACATCCTGAAGCATGTCCGCGAGGAGGTCCTGGCGACGACGCAGCTCCCGATGGCGATCGACTTTCTGCGGGCGGAGCTGAATCACCTGGGCGTGATGGCCGGCGCGATGCGACGGTTGAATCACTATTTCGCGCCGTTCCAGACCTTCCTGGTCGCCTCGGCCGAGGATGATCGAGGTCGGTTCGATCTGCGGATGGGGCTGACAGCGCTGCGTCATGAGAGTGCGCTCCGGGCGACCGCTCCTCCGGCCCCCTCGCTCTTCTTCTTCCAGTTCGAAACGCTTTGTCGCTGTCGCCTGGACTACGACCGAGGGCTCGGCGCCATGCAACTCGATCCGCGCTACGACGCCGCCTGGCGCGAATGGATCGGACTGGTCCGACGGCAGATCGGACTGATCGATCTGGCCGACCTGGTCTATGTCGCGAGCGAGTACTACCTGGAACAGCAACGCAAGCGACAGGCCCCCGCGAGCGAACTGCCGTCTCAGGTCCTGTTCGGAGTCAAGGAAGGACGCATCGCGCTCGCCAACCGCCGCAAGGATCCGCTCCTATTCTTCGAGGCGCTGCAGCGGCAGCTCGGCTATCCCAAGGTCCCGAAGCCGGAACGTCGCCAGGAATCCCCTCAGGAACTCCTGACGAAGCTCGCCCGTCGCCTGGAGCGGGTCGAGGCGCGGATCAAGTTGCTGGAAGAGGAGCAGCGCGAATCGGGGATCGATCTGACCAGGTTCTATCAGGGGCGAACGCCGCCGATCCCGGGCGACGCCCCGTCGGACTGAGTCCGCACCACCCCCGTCGTGCGACCGACCCCGGTCGCACCGCTTTGCCGCAGTGCGACCGACCCCGGTCGCACCGTCTCGACTTCGCCCCGGCTTGTCCCGAGCCGCGGGAGCGCGAGGACGACGCCGTTCCAGGGGCGCCGCTTCCACACGCCCCACATCACACGGCCGCGCGTCGGGGACGACACGGGCCAACACAGGCTCCGAACCGCTCTCGTCGTGCGACCGCCCCCGGTCGCACCGCATTGCCGTAGTGCGACCGACCCCGGTCGCACCGCTTTGCCGTCGCGCACGGAAACGCGTCGTTCATCAGCCCGACATGGCAACCGGCTCGCCGTTCGTCAATAATGTCGAACGAGCGAAGGCGGACGGACGGATCACGAGGATGCCGCTCCCCGCCGCAGTCGCTCGTCCGTGTCGAGTCGCCGCGGAGGGACTCGATCGGATCGCCGGTTACTCTTGCAGGAGTGCGTCATGCTTCGGGCCCTGATCGGTGGCATCGTCTTGTCGACGGCCTTGTTGGTCTCTCTTCCCGCGGCGTTCGTCTCCGGCCAGGACGGCCAGGCCGATCTCGAGAAGGCGACCGACCTGAAGCTCGAAGCGGCTTCGATCCGCGATCTCGAACAGGTGATCCGCCTGACCGAGTCGGCGATCGAAGCGGGATTGGACGACGATTCGCGGAAGTTCGCCGATCAGCTTCTTTCGGGGACGCTGATCGAGGTGGCTCAGCGCTACGCCGAATCGATCCTGAATCCGGGACAAGCCGATCCGCGCTGGCCGTTCCTGCGTCAGCAGGCGGTGATTCGTCTGGGCAAGGCGCTCGAAATCTCGGCCGACAACGCCGCCGCGCAGCTCCTGCGGGCGCGGCTGTTGGCACTCCCCGGCGGCGATCCGGCCAAGGCTCGCCAGTCGCTCGACAAGGCGATGGAGCTCTATGCCGACGACAAGCCGCAGCTGAGTCTCTGTCATGTCGTCGCCGCGACGCTGGCCGAGAACGACGAACAGCGGCTCGCCGCGCTGAACCAGGCGATCGAGATCGCTCCCGAAAACGTCGATGCGCTCCGGATGCGAGCGATCCTGCATGTCGGCGCCGATCGGCGCGATGAGGCGATCGCCGACTTCAAGCGACTGGCCGAGCTCGACCCGAGCGACGTCATGGCCCTGCAGGCTCAGGCCGAGATCCTCGCCAACGGCCAGGACTTCGAACAGGCGTTGGCGACGATCGAAGCGGCGATCGCCGCCGATCCCAAGGCGGTCCCGAACTACCTGATCCGCGCCCGGATCCGCGTGCTGCAGGAGCAGCTGGACGAGGCGATCGATGACCTGACGCTGGCGCTCGAGCTGCAGCCCGATGAACTGCAGGGGCTGCTGATGCGAGCCGAACTGCTGATCCAGAAGGATCGCTTCGAAGAGGCTCGCGCAGACGTCGAAAAGGCACTCGCCGTTCGCCCCGGTCTGATCCGCGCGATCCTGCTCCGGAGTCTCATCTCGGCCGGCGAGGAGAAGTTCGGCGCCGCGGCGGTCGATCTCGAACTGCTCGTCGCCAACGATCCCGAAAACCTGCCGTGGAAGCTCCAACTGGCGCTGATGTACGCCGCCGACGAACGCTCGAGCAAGGCGGTCGAGGTCTACGATCAGGTTCTGGAGAAGGATCCGAAGAACTTCTTCGCGCTCCGCGGCAAGGCGGATGCGATGCTCTCGGTCGGCAACCACGAGGCGGCGATCACCTATTACGACGACTGCCTCGAGATCGAGCCGGAAGACGATCACATCCTGAACAACCTGGCGTGGGTCCTCGCCACCTCGCCGCGCGACGAAGTGCGCGACGGGGCCCGAGCCGTCGAACTGGCTCTCAAGGCGTGCGAGCTGACGAAGTACGAAGAGGGACACATCCTGAGCACCCTGGCCGCCGGCTATGCCGAAACGGGGAACTTCGAAAAGGCGATCGAGTTCTCGAAGAAGGCGATCGAACGGGCGCGCGACGACGAGAACCGGGCGAGTCTGCAGAAGGAACTCGAGAGCTACGAAGCGGGAAAGCCGTTCCGTGAAGAACAGAGCGAGAGCGAAAAGCAGCCCGACCGCCGCGGCGGCACGCTCGACTTCTGACCTCCTCGACCGATCGAGCCCCGAACCGCTTTCTCCTACGCCCGCTCGCCGGAACGAGTTTCGATGGACCGAGCCGCCGCTTGGGAACTGGTCTGCGAGTACGTCGCTTCGGAAAGTCTCCGCCGGCACATGCTCGCGGTCGAAGCGGCAATGCGGGCGTATGCGGAACTCGAAGGAGAAGATCCGGAGCGATGGGGAGTCGTCGGACTGCTGCACGACTTCGACTACGAGCGCTGGCCGAACTCTCCCGATCATCCGGAGCAGGGAGCGAAGATCCTTGCGGAACGAGGAGGCGATGCCGGGGTCATGTACGCGATCCGGTCGCGTGCCGGCTATGTGGCGGATGGGCGGGGGCGTTCGCGACTGGACAAGACGCTCTACGCCTGTGACGAGCTGGCCGGTTTCATTACCGCCTGTGCGATGGTTCGCCCCGGGCGACTGGAAGGGCTCGAAGCGGCGAGCGTCCTCAAGAAGCTGAAGAACCGGAGCTTCGCCGCAGCGATCAACCGCGAAGATATCGATCGTGGGGCGGCCGATCTGGGAGTCGGTCTGCGGGAGCATATCGATCGCGTCATCGCCGCGATGCGTGCGGTCGCGGATCGCTTGGGACTGTCGCCGCTCGAATCGGCCTGACCGAGGACCGATCGTCGAGTGCTTGCTGATCGGCATCGAGGAGCGCGGAAGTCGATCGGACCCGAACGACGAGGAGGTGGGGGATGGAGATCCGCGATCGCCAGGCGCTCGGCCAGGCGCATTGCCGACCTTGCGAAGGGGGCGTCGAGCCGTGGGATGAGGCCTCGGCCCAGCGACAGCTCGAACGTCTTCCCGGCTGGAAGCTGACGCATGGCGGACAGCGGATCCGCAAGGATCTTCAGTTCGGGAACTTCCGTCGAGCGATGGCCTTTCTGCAGGCTTGCGGCGAGATCGCCGAGGCGGAGGCCCATCATCCGGATCTGCATCTGACCGGCTACCGCAACGTCCGGATCGAGGTCTTCACGCATGCGATCGGCGGGCTGAGCGAGAACGACTTCATTCTGGCCGCCAAGATCGACGCACTGCCGACCGGCGACTGATCGGCTCGTCAGGTGACTGTCGAGGGTCTCGACTCTCGGCCACCCGGCGGGATGGTCAGCGCTGCCGGTCGCGGTTAGCCTGGATTCGGTCGTGGCTGTCGGCCGTCGCTCTCGCTGCGAAGCCCCGGCAAATCGGCTCCACATCGCGTCGCAGGGCGTTCGCGATGTCGACCGCCCCCTCGAGGACGAGTCCTCTCGAACTTTTCGCCCGTCTCGTTCTCCGCCCCCTCGGACCCCGCCGCATGCCCTTTCGCCGTGGCTCGTCGACCGCATTCTGGAGTGCGATTGCCGGCGCCGTGGCGTTGCTGATGTCGTGGATCCTCGTCGCGGCAGCCTGGGACATGCGTCAGGCGCTGGCGACCAACGCGACCCACATGGGCTGGCGACTGTCGCCGCGGATCGACTGGCTCTTGTGGGAGCGGACGGTCGAGGCGTTCGTCGTCGCGTGGGTCTTCGCGCTCGGCGCGTCGGTCGGCAGCTTCCTGAACGTGGTCGTCTATCGGATGCCGCTCGGCATCGGCCTGTCGGCCGGCGGGTCGCGTTGCCCGCGCTGCCTGACGCCGATTCTGGCTCGCGACAACGTCCCGATCCTCGGTTGGTTGGCGCTGGGGGGTCGCTGTCGCGCCTGTGATCTGCCGATCTCGCGGCGTTATCCGCTGATCGAGGCGCTGACCGGTCTCGGCTACGTCCTGCTGTTCGTCGCGATCGTCGGCCTGGGAGCCCAATCGTTGCCGCGCCACCAGGAACCGGTCTCTCTGGGCGTCGGGGAAGCGATCCTCGGCGGTCGCTGGGACATCATCGGCGTCGCGACGATCCAGGCGATCACGCTCTCGTTCGTCTGGGCCGCGGCACTGATGCTGCATGACGGCCACCGCCCACCGCGGCGATTCTGGCTGACCGGTCTGATCACGATCCCGCTGCTGGCGGCCGGACTGCCGCTCCTGAATCGCTGGCTCCTGGAACAGAACAAGGGAGCCGCTTGGCTGGCGCTGGGCTATCCGTTCGTGGCCGACGAGATGCCGACCGATTTTCCGTCGATCGCCCTGTCGAGTCTGATCGGAACGAGCGGAGGATTGGCCGGAGGTCTGCTCGTCGGCCTGGTCGCGATGGCGCTCGCGCGACTTCATCCGTTGCCGCAGGACGACCCGCCGTCGGAGCCGGAGAGGGCGGAATCCGATCGGCTCGCGGGAACGACGCTCGTGGCGATACGAGTCGAAGCGGTAACGTCCCACGGCGAAACGATCGCCGAGCAAGCGGTCACGGAATCCTCGGGAGCCGATGCGGTCGTCGAAGCGAAAACGGTCGAGGGCGCGCCGCCGCTCGAAGACGCGTTTCTCGAACGGTCGCTACCCGACGTCCCCCTGTCACACGACACGCCCCAGAGCGACTCGGCCGCCCCGACACCGGCTCCCGTCCTCCGAACGCTGCCCATCGACCCTCCCGCTCCCCGATCGGCCCCCGCGGTCCAGGCGCTCTGGCCGCTGCCGGTACTGATCGGCGGAGGGGTCGGTTACCTGACGTTGGTGCCGATCACCGCATGGGCGCTGGCTCTTGCGCTGTTGGGCCTGCCGCTGGCGCGCTTGCGTCGGGTCAGCTGGGTGCGGATCTGGGGCTTCGCCTGGACGGCCGCCGCGCTGATCGTCCTGATGAGGTGGCGATTCTGGATGAGCTGGCTCGGCTGACGGGCCCCCCCTCGCGCCGCGATACTTCGCGACCTCCGTATCCTTCGTGGTGAAGAAAGTCGATTCTTTACCACAGAGAACACCGAGGTCACCGAGTCCCGTTCAATCGTCAGGCGACGGTCGTTCAGCTCCGCACGGCTTCAGCCGATACGTCGCGCCGAGAAACTCCGTGGCCTCGGTGTCCTCCGTGTTTGGAAGGTCATTTTCCGACCACGAAGAACACCGAGCCCCGCGAGCATTTCTCGCGGCCGCTCAATCGTCGCCGCGCAGCGCCTGAAGGTTGGCCAGGACCGCACCGGTCGGGATCGTCCGTTCGGCGATCCGGCCCATTTCGTCGAGCGTCCGTCGCTGACCGACCGAGTGCCACGGCGAGATTTCGGCGAGTTCCGGCATGATCTCGACCAGCTGCTCGACCAGCACCTGAGCGAATCGCTTCACGGCGGGCGAATCGGCCTGCTCGCGGATCGACATCGCGGTCTTCATCAGCCGAACCAGGCGCGCCCGCTCCATCACGGGGCGCGAGAGCGGGAGTCCCGAGTCCTCGATCAGATCGATCAGCGGAACGTCCAGCACCTGCTGCCATTGCCGCAGCTGGCTGATCCGCAGATCGGCTTCGGGCGTCTCCTGAGCCCGTAGCGAGCGGAGATCGAGCTTCATCCGCCGGGAGCAGGTCCGCAGCGTGACTCCCTGCTGTTCGCGGATCTTCTGGATCCGGTTCAGCGGGCGCGGCGCCTGAGGGCCGAGTCGGCCGGTGGAGTCGTGATCATCGGAATGGACCACACGGAGCTTCGCTGTCGCCATGTCGCAACCCTCCCGGTCGCACCGTCCGCAGACGACACGACCGACCTCTGCGGCAGAACGCCGCGAGACGAGAAATGGGAAAAGGGTGGCGCAACCGAGACCGCTCGCGAACGAACGACCACGGCGCACCGTGCAACATGGGAACCCCGAGACCGAACGACGATCGGCAGCGATCTCGATCGGGACGAGGCTCGAACCCGGAATTAGCCTCGTCCGATCGCTCGATGGCGTTCGGTTTCGTGCGTGCCGACCTCGGTCGACACCGGCGAAGGGACCGCGGTAACCGCCGATCCCTCTCGCTCGATCGTCACTCTAGCGGCCGTCGTGGAGGCGAATCAACGTTTCGGCGCGCGGAGAGAGATTTTTTTTCGGTCCGAAACGACTGCGGTTGAAGCGAGAGAGGCCCCGAGTCGAAGCGGAGCGGCTCAGCGCATCGGGAGGAGATCGGTCGAGGCGCCGAACATGCTCGGCATCGTCGGCACGATCGGGTTCATGATCGGTGCCGCCGGGTTCATGATCGGCGGGGCCGGGACGCGGGCATGCGCCATGCTCGGCGGAGCGAGTCGGACGGTCGAGGTGTTGGCGTCGCGTTCGACCGTCAGCGCCGATTCGGGGCTCGTCAGTCGGGTCAGCGACTCGATCGCTTCTCGGCGGATCATCTGCACGGTCCCCGAACGGTCGGCCGCGGTCATTTCGGCTCGCCGCCCCATGCCGGCATTCTGACGCAGGGCGTCTCCCCACGCGATCAGACGGGACAACAGCCGATCGTCGATCGGCCGCGGTTCGATCCGACTCTTCGCCATCACCAGCCGCTCGTCGGAACGCATCTCCCACAGACGGCGCAGGTCGGTCGCGGTCATCCGACCTTCGGCGACGATGACGAACTCTCCGGTCGTCCGTCCCAGTCCCGCTTCGATCGCGGCGGCTGTCCCTTGCGGTTCGGTGCGGCTGAGCACGCGCACCTGGGGAAAGGCGCGAGCCAGTTCGATGGCGACTTCTTCGGTCAGATCGGTCGAGCCGTCGTCGACGATCAGGATCTCGAAGTCGGCGGAGAATTCGGGAAGGATATCGAGCAGCTCGTCGACCTGGGACGCCAACGTCTGCTCGGCATCACGAACGGGGAGGATGATGCTCAGCGAGTTGTTCAAGGTGGATCCCTTCCGGCTGGAGGTACTCGGTCGGTCTTCCTCGCGATCGACCTGCCCCGACTTCGGAATCGGCAAGGTCGACCGGACCGGTATCCCGTGCGGCGCGACGCTCCGCAGCGCACGGCCGAGTCCTTCGGCTCGATGGTCCATCGACGCCGACCGGGGAGCGACTCGATCGGGTCGAGCGAAGGGGGACTTGCCCCGACTGTTCGCGACGGCGGTCCTGTATCGGTTAGGGGTGTCGGCGAACTCTTGCGGAGGGGGGAGAAAAGGGTGGAGCGGTTCGCGGTGCGGCCGGCGACGGCGGTCGACCGGTTCCGATACCCAAGCTCGCCCTGACGGCTTAGACTGCGGAATCTTTCGGCGCAGCGGACTTCGCCTCGGGCGAGTCCGCCGTTCGGGCGACCGCGCTTCGCGACGCGCGACGCCGCTTCTTCGAGACGGTTCCGCATGGGTTCGATGAATCTTCGGCTCGTCGCCCGGATGCTCAGCCTGATCGCGCTGCTGATCGGCGTCGCGATGGGCTTCAGCCTCCCTTGGGCGATCCCGGTCCTCGGGCACCACACCTTCTCGTTCGAGGGGACGGCGGTCGAGACGCGCGGGGCACTCGGACTGACCGTCTCGATGCTCGTCTCGTTCGCGGTCGCCGCGGCACTCAAGGTCTACGGCGGGAAGGCTCCGGCGCGCCTGTTCCGCCGCGAAGCGATGGCGGTGGTCGGCCTGAGCTGGGTGATGGCGACCGTGCTCGGCGCCCTGCCGTACGTCCTGAGCGGAACCGCTCGTGGTCCCGCGGTCCGGATGTTCGGCCCCGACGTCGCGATCATGGGAGTCAATCGGGGCTGGCGTTTCTGGATCGAGTGGCAACCGCTGGCGCCGCTGAAGGATCCCGATCACTACCGTCTGGTCGAGGCGATCGTGCAGGCCGGCGGCATCGGGCTGACGCGCGAGCAGCTGGAGGCGGCAACCGGCATCGACGAGATCGACCAGGCGTTCCGCGAGTTACGAGCGACCTCGGAGCGATGGCAGTGGGTGCTGATCGGGCCGGACGAGGAAAGAACCGGCGATCGCCGCGAAAAGAACTTCCGCGTCCGCTGGGTCCGGATGAGTCTGATCGACGCGCTCTTCGAATCGCAATCGGGCTTCAGCACGACCGGCGCTTCGGTCATCTCGGATCTCGAAGACAGCTACTTCGTGCCGCACTGCATCCTGTTCTGGCGCAGCAGCACGCACTTCCTGGGGGGCCTGGGGATCATCGTTCTCTTCGTCGCCGTGCTCGGTCAGGGCTCGGCCGGCAAGACGCTGATGCGGACCGAGATGCCGGGACCGACCAAGGAGGGCTCGACCGAACGGATGCAGCACACCGCCTGGCGATTCGTCTGGGTCTACTGCGGACTCAACGCGATCATGACGCTCGTGCTGATGGGCTGCGGCATGAACCTGTTCGATGCGATCTGCCACGCCTTCGGCACGCTCGCGACCGGCGGCTTCAGTACCTACAACACCAGTCTCGCCACCTTCGGTCAGCATCTGGGACAGGGGACCGGAATGGTGATCGAGTACGTGGTCATCATCTTCATGATGATCGGCGGGACGAACTTCACGCTGCTGTATCTGACGGCGATCGGCAAGCCGTTTCGGCTGTCGGGGGACACCGAATGGCGGACCTACCTGGTCTTCACCGGCGGCTTCACGCTGGCGCTCATCGGCTTCGGACTCGTTTCGAACGACTTCGCGAACCTGCGCGATGCGGTCCGCCATTCGTTGTTCGCCGTCGTCTCGGTCATGACCACGACCGGCTTCGTGACCGAGGACTTCGATCGCTGGAACAACTTCGCTCGCGGAGCCCTGCTGCTGCTGATGTTCGTCGGCGGCTGCGCGGGGAGTACCGGAGGCGGGATGAAGGTGATCCGCCACGTCCTGTTCCTGAAGATCCTGCGACTGGAAGTCGAGCGGAGCTTCCATCCGTCGGTCGTCCGCCTGTTGCGATTGGGAGGCAAGGCGGTGGAGGATCAGGACCTGCGCCGCCAAGTCCTCGTCTACTTCGGCCTGACCTTCTTCCTGTTCGCCTTCAGCTGGCTGGCGATCGTCACGCTCGAATCGGAATCGACGTGGGGAGGGACGGCGGACCACAAGCTGGTCGACAGCGCCAGCGCCGTCGCCACGACGCTGAACAACGTCGGTCCCGGTCTCGGCACCTGCGGACCGACTCAGAATTTCGGCCATTTCGGGCCGATCAGCAAACTCCTCTTCGTCTGGCTGATGATGCTGGGACGCCTGGAACTGTTCCCGATCCTGGTGCTGATGATTCCGGCCTTCTGGCGACAGCGGTAAAACGTCGGCGCTGGTGCCGAGCATTCGACGACGATGATGGCGAGTGCGTCGAGAAGAGCCACGCGCGCTGCGATCGGCGCCGCTGCACACGGCCGAGCGGCATCGCGGCGTTCGCTCCGTTCCGAACCGCGGCACCGACTCGCTTCGAACCGAGGACTCCCCATGCCGCTGAGCGTCCGCTGCGAATCGCCGGCAAGCTACGACCCCGCGACCAACTCGTATCTGCCGTGCGGCACCGTGTTCCAGGTCCCGGATGACCAGGCAGGACGGACGGTCGAGTGCCCGAGCTGCGGCGAAGCAGTCCGCGTGCCGGTCAAGTCGACCGCGGGTGAGCCGCGCGACCTCGCGACCGATCGAGGGCGAACGGCGCCGACCGAATCTCGACCCGCGGCATCGCAGTCAGCATTATCGCCGCGAACGGAAGCGGCTCGTTCGGAATCGCCGCCGACGGCTCCGTCGCGCTCCGAGTCCCGTTCGACACCGGAGTCGAACTCCGGTGGCACCGGCAGCGTCTCGCCCCCCAACTCTCCGGTCGTCTCGCCGGTCGTCTCGAGCACCGCTCCGCTTTCCCACTCCGCAGCCGATCGCGCGCTGCCGGACGATGCCGTCGCGTCAGCCGCCGTCTCGTCGGCCGCGGCGCGGCGCCTGGCGTCGACGGCGGGAGTTCCGTGTCGCGGCTGCGGGATGCTCTTTCCGCCCTTCGTTCCGAACTGCCCGAGTTGCGGCCAGCCTCGGAAGGCCAACTGGAACGACGTCCCGCTCGCGCAGTATCCGATCGAACCGGCCGGGTTCCAGCTTTCGGCTCGCCGGCTGCTGGGCAATCAGGTCTCGATCGAACAGGTGCTGCTGATGGTCGTGGCGGCGTTCGGCGTCATCGGATTCGCCCTGATCGTGATCGCCGCCGGTCATCCGCTCTCGCTCGGCATCGTCGGCGGTTCGGTCGCGATCGTCGTGCTCGGTTCGCTCGAGTTCCTGCGTCAGTCGCGCCGGATCGGCCGAGTCCCCGGCGCGCCGCTCGTCTTCTGGCAGCGATTCCTGTGGCGAGCGATCGGTTCGGCGGTGATGGCCGGCGGCTGGACCTGGCGCGGCAAGCGCTGGAGCACCGAGCGGCTGGTGATTCGGGATCGGGCGTTCGGGGACGCCGAGCTGCTGCAGATCGCCGAGCTGAATCGTCTGCAGGTCCTGGTCCTGCGCGATACGGCGATCACCGACCAGTCGCTCCGCTACCTGCGCGGCCTCAGGCAACTCCGCTACCTGCATCTGGAAGGGACGTCGGTAAGCGACGAGCAGGTCTTCCGGCTCCAGCAGACGATCCCGTCGTGCTGGATCTGGTGGTAGCCGAGCGCCGGCGGAACCCCCAGCGGGTCACGGATCGACGTCGGTCCGTCGGCGCCGCGGAAACGGAAAGGGGCGCGCCGTGGAACGCGATCGAGCGGCCGGTGCCGCCGGCGACGCCGACGATCGCTCCGTCGCGTACGACGACTCCGGTGTCTCGTCCCGACCGCTCCGAGACGAGAAGTGGGGGCGCGGGGGATTCGGAGTCGACGGAGCGAACGAATCGATCTCTCCCAGATACTTCCGCTTCACCTCGTCGTGCGCCACGATCTCTTCGGCCGAACCGCTGCAGAGGACTCGGCCGTCGCTGATGACGTAGGTCCGGTCGGTGATCTGCAGGATCTCGCGCGCCGCGTGGTCGGTGATCAGGATCGAGATGCCGTGATCGCGCAGTTCGCGGATCACCCCTTGAATGCTCTGCACCGTCACCGGGTCGATCCCCGCGAACGGCTCGTCGAGCATGATGATCTCGGGATTCGACACCAGACAGCGAGCGATCTCGAGCCGGCGCTTCTCGCCCCCCGACAGCTTTCCCGCCTTGGAGCGGCGGATGTGGGTGATGCGAAATCGCTCGAGCAGCTCCTCGCACCGATCACGCCGCTCGCGCCGCCCCATGCCGAGCAGCTCCATCATCGCCAGCAGATTCTGCTCGGTCGTCAGCTTGGCGAAGACGCTCGTCTGCTGCGGCAGGTAACCCATCCCTCCTTCCCGCGCGCGGCGGAAGAAGGGCCAGCGAGTCACGTCGCGATCGCCCAGCAGCACCGTCCCCTTGTCCGGCTCGACCAGCCCGCAGGTCATGCGGAAGCTCGTCGTCTTGCCGGCACCGTTGGGGCCGAGCAGACCGACGATCTCTCCCCGTTCGACTCGAAAGCTGACGCCGTCGACGACGCGCCGTCGACCGAAGCTCTTGACCAGCCCCTGCACGTCGAGAATCGACATCCCCGTCCCTCCCTGAACGTCGACCGCCATCCGTCGGCGATCCGTTTGCGTTTCGCGTCGCCCGTCCTGCTCCGCGACCGATTCTCTTGCCCGGCAACCCTCGCTTCGCGTCTCGCCGGCGCCTTCCGCTCAGCGGATGAACCCCATCCGCGGGAAGTTCGGCAGATACGGAATCGGCCCGTTCCACGAATGCGGCCAATAGACGAAGAGCGCCTTGCCGACCAGATCGTCGCGCGTCGCGAACTTCTGTCGCCACATCCGCGCGTCGTGACTGGCCGGGCTGTTGTCGCCGAGCAGGAAGAACTGGTCGTCCGCCAGTCCGAACACCGCCGGCATCGCATCGCGCCGCTCGAACAGCTGGAGCCCCTTGGGGGTCGACCAGGCGCGCGGATCGTCGAGCAGACTTCGCACCTCGCTCGGATTCGCGGCGCGATAGTCCATCGGCGGCGAGATCTGACCGGTCGTGACCGAGATGTAATAGACGTCGCGCAGGATCGCGAGCCGGTTGATCAGCAGCTCGGCCCCCTTCACTCCGATGCCGATCGGTTCGCCGTCGGCCGGATCCTCGGCGGACCAGCGCGGGAAGACCAAACCGCTTCGCCGATAGGTACCGGGAAGGTCGAACGCGACCAGTCGGTCGTCGATCCAGAGGTCGATCCGATCGTCGCAGTTGGCATAACGCAGGCGATGCCGACCGCCTCCCGCCAGCGACGTCTTGGCTCGCAGCACCGCACCGGCCGGCAGCTCCTGGCCGTCAGGCCCCTCGAAGCGAATCGCCGGATCATCGACCGACACGACCGCTTCTCCGGTCGCCAGATCGATCTCGCACAGAAAATGGATGCCCCCTTCGACCAGATCGAGGGCGATCGAGCCGGAGGAGGTCGGAGCGATCTCGAGCTCCGCCTCGACCGCCAGATCGCCGACCCAGTGCATGCCGCGCCGCGCCTTTTCGTGCAGCGTCTCGGCGGTCGAGTAGTCGATCCGCCCCTGCTGGTTGACCACCTCGACCCCGTCGTCGTACTCGTAATAGTCGGTGATCGCTTCGCCGATCGCGCTGCCGATCCGAGTCGGGAGCTTGCCGTCGGCGAGCTCCAGCCAATCGCGACGCCGCGGGACCAGATGGCGATAGCGGAGCCAAGCGAGTTCGTCTCGGCCGACCCCGCGGTACCGGAGCGGTGTTCCCGGTTCGTCGATCACCGACCAGACACGTTCTTCGGTCGGAACGCTCCACTGCTGCCAGCGCGACGGCCACCCCGCGGCTCGCAGCGCCGGTGCGACGAACCGCGTATCGTCGACCGGCTGGAGCATCGCCAGGAGCTTGCGGGGAGGCTTGCGGGCGATCCGGAATTCGCCGTCGAGATCGACCTCGATGCTCCCGTCCGCCGGCATCGGTCGGACGAAGAGATCACCGTGCTGCAGTTTCAGCTCCTCGTTCGGCAGCCCGACCAGCCGCTTGATGAACGGCTGCTTCGCGTTCTCGGGAAAGCGAAAGACGGTGACATCCCAGCGCTGCGGATCGGCGATGTCGTAGCTGAACTTGCTGACCAGAATCCGGTCGCCGCTGAAGGTCCCGTCGTTCGCGTCCCGCTCTTCGCGGATCGGCCGCGCGTAGCGGCAATACGGACAGCACGTCTCGACCACCTCTCCCCGCCGCGACGCGTCGGGATTCTCGGTGCTCGCCGAGACGCGATAGCGAAAGCCGCATTGGTCACAGGCGACATCCTTGTGACTCCCCTGCAGCGTCGGCGCCATCGAGCCGGTCGGAATGACGAATGCCTCCGCCTCGAACGCCTTGAACAGCAGCGCGAGCATCACCGCGACCAGGATCGACTCGACCGTCTCGCGCACCCCGGCGCTCCGCAACGTCTCGAAGAGCGACAGGGGAGAGGGGTCATCCCGGTGGTAGCTGTGAGTCGTCATGCGGAACTCGGCAGAGGAAAGCACTCGTGCGGCAGCGGTCCGGCAAGGCGAGGCGCGTCGAGGGGCTGTCGGCAGGCTGGGGAGCGGTTCGCGTCGCCGCGGGAGCGAAGCAGGCTCGCGCCCCCGCGAGCGATCTCCCGGTCTCCGCTCCGGTTCGCCGCCGCATCACCGGCTCTCGACCGCACGGCCTCGCCTGCCGCCGCGGCGGCAGGCCGATGGTCGGCAAACCCCGAGCGGGATGGGCCGGTCACTATAGTCGATCGCGAAGAATGCAGATACGCTGGATTTCGGGCCGTTCGGTCGAGTCGAATCGCGATCGGACGAGGCTCGGGCGCATCGCCTCACGCGGAAGGAACCGGCTCGTGAACGGTCTCGGGAATCGGCCGACGCGGCTCGGCGCGCCGCTCGCCACCTTCGTTCTGGCGTGGCTCTCCGCTTCGCTGCCGATCGCTCTGCCGCCTCTTTCGGGCGAGAGCGCCGCGCAAGAGCCCCCTCCGCCGGCTCAGCTCGAGCGCCTGGCGCTCGACGCGGCGGAAGCGTTCGATGCCGAGCGGGCCTTTGCCGATCTCGAGCGGATCGTCGCCTTCGGCCCCCGCCCGACCGGCTCGGACGCGATGCGCGACCAGCGGACTTGGCTCGTCGAGCGATTTCGCGAAGCGGGGCTCGAGGTGCTCGAACAACGCTTCGAGCATCGGCACGAGGGGTTCGAGGAGCCGGTCGAGGTGGTGAACCTGATCGCACGGTTTCGCCCCGCAGCGACCGAGCGACTGTTGTTCGCGGCGCACTACGACACCCGCCCCTATCCGGATCGCGATCCGGTCCGGCCTCAGGGGCGTTTCGTCGGCGCGAACGACGGAGCGAGCGGCGTGGCGTTGCTGCTGGAACTGGCGCGGCATCTCGATCGGACTCCGCCGGGGCTCGGCGTCGATCTGGTCCTGTTCGATGCCGAAGAACTGGTGCTGGTACCGCGTCGCGATCCGCTGTTCGTCGGCTCGACCCGCTTCGCCGAACTGCACCGCGACTCGGCCGGTCAGCGGAGCTGGGAGTATCGGCACGGGATTCTGGTCGACATGGTCGCCGACGCGAAGCTCGAGCTGTATTTCGAGAAGAACAGTCTGAAGTACGCCCCCGATCTGGCTCGCGACGTCTGGCGTTCGGCCGATCGTCTGCGGATTCGGGAGTTCATGCCGCGGCCGCGACACGAGATCCGGGACGACCACCTGCCGCTGAACGAGATCGCCCGCATTCCGACGATCGATATCGTCGATTTCGATTACCCTCGGATCGGCGCCCGCGAGTCGTATTGGCATACCGAGGCGGACGTGCCGGAGAACTGCTCGGCCGAGTCGCTCGGCAAGGTCGGCCGAACACTGCTCCACTGGCTGGCTCGACAGCGCTGAGCGGTCGAGGTTCGGGAGCGCGAGAGCATCGAGGAGAGGACGTGACGAACCTGCTGGTCGGCGCGGTGATCGTGATCGGAGCCTGCTTGGCCCTCTGGCTCCACCATCGCCGTCGCGATCGGCTGGCGGACGGGACCGACGATGCGGCGGAGCGGCGATTCCTGGTCGAACAGTACGCGCGGCGGAGCGTCGCGACGACGCTGATCGGCCTGGTCGGTCTGGCGGTAATGGGGATCGAGGCGAGTCGCGTGCCGCTGCTCGACGCGCTGATTCTGGCCGCGATGTTCCTGCTGCTGGCGACGATCCCGATCTTCGCGCTGCTCGACCTGCGCGCGACTCGGCGGCACTTCAAGCGGCATGACGAAGGGGTCCGCCATGCGACGCGGGGGCTGATCGACGAGCTGAAGCGGATCGAGCAGGCGGCGCTCGAGCGGCGCCGCGCCGGCAGTCGCTCCGACGAGCCTCCCCCCAGCAGCACCAAAGAACCGGAACGGCGCGACTGACGGCCGACGAGGACCGTCCCCGAGCGGCTCGGCGGGCCGCGCTACAGCTTGAGCTGGCGCATCTGCTCGGCGATCCATCCTTCGAGCTCGTCGAAGTCGACCGGCGGGAGCTTGCAGAGGTCGGGGCGCAGCCGCTGGGCCTCCTTCAGATAGACGTGTCGCACCTCGGACTGCCCCTTTTCCGTGTTCCAGTGGATCAGGATCCGGATGCAGCGACCGAGCGAGCCGGGGACGCTGATCTCGTACGAGCAGAGCAGCGGGACGTCGAGCCACCCCAACTGTCGCGCGGCGAGAGCCGGGAACTCGGCGTCGAGATCCTTGGTGACCGTGAACGACGCGCAGCCGACATCCTCGCGGTCGATGCCGTTGGCGCGAATCATCAGTGCCAGCAGCTGCCGAGTCGCCTGCAGGATCTGCTCGCGATCGTTCGCCTCGACCGTCGTCGCGCCGCGGACTCCGCGACACATCATCGTCCCCATGGCCCGTTCCGTCCCCCTCGAACGCCAAGGCATCGATCCCGCGAGGAGGTTCGCGGTCCGAAGACGATCAGGATCCCGCTCCCGGCCGCTCTTCACAAGGGCAGTGTCGTCCAGCCGTAGTGCGACCGACCCCGGTCGCACCGCAACGGCTCTGCCCCGTTGTAGCCCCGGCTCGTCCCGAGCCGAGGGCGAGCGACATCGACACCGATTACGCAACGAAACGTCTCGAACGCCCGAAGTCGCACTGGATTGTCGTAGTGCGACCGACCTCGGTCGCACCGCAACGGCGCTGCCCCGTTGTAGCCCCGGCTCGTCCCGAGCCGAGGGCGAGCGACATCGACACCGAGTTACGCAACGAAACGTCTCGAACGCCCGAAGTCGCACGGCCGCGCGTCGGGGACGACGCGGGCCTACGCAGGCCCCGAGCCGAACTCGTAGTGCGACCGACCCCGGTCGCACGGCAACGGCGCTGCCCCGTTGTAGCCCCGGCTC
>CAZZBI010000017.1:0-18297 GCA_964652385.1 uncultured Pirellulaceae bacterium
GGGCCGAGCCGAACGAGAACGAGGCGGGAAGACCGGACGAACCGGCGGGAGATCCGGCCGCGCTGCGCGACGTTTCGGGCCGCGCCGCGTCGCTTACCGCCGGCTCGCGGTCGAACGAGCGCGCATCGATCGAGGCCGGGAGTTCGATCGGCAGCGGCTTTGCCTCGACCGGCCAGCGACCGTCGCGAGCCAGAGCGCGCAGTTCTTCGGGAAGCAGCCGCGCCGCGTTGATCGGATCGGCACGACGCTCGACCTCGGCCGGAGCGACCCGGGGCGCATCAAGACGCGCTCCGAGACATGTTTCGCCGAGTGGGAGCGGTGGGGCGAGTGCGGCGGGAGCGGGAGACGGAGGATCGGGACTCGCGAGCGACGGCGGGGCGCCGCGCCGTTCGGCCGGCAGCGGACTCGGTTCGTCGATCGCCGTTTCGCGCTGGGCAACCCGGTTGGCGAACGGGACTCGCCCCGGCAGCGGAGGACTCGATTCGAAGTTCGCTTCGCGTGTCGCCGGAGTTCCGGTCGCGAAGCGTTGCAGCACGACTTCGCCCGGGCCCGCATCGTCGACGTCGATCTTGGGGCCGCGAAACGGATAGGCTGCCAAGGCGCCGACCGCGGCGACGCCGAGCACGATCGCGATCCGGCGGGCGCCGGCTCGATCGTTCGACGACGTCGACGCGGCGTCGTTCGAGGTGCTGCGCGCCGGCTTGGCGGCTCGCCGATCGGAGGGGGCGGAGCCGGAACCGGCGTGGCGGACCGGAGGATGCTTCGGGCGCTGAGCGGACATGCGGGGTTCTCGCGACACGAGTCCGAACGCCGAATCGCGACCTGATTCGGTGGCGAGGTCGACGAACGCACGTCATCGCTATCGGACGAGGGGAAGGGACGGTTCGCCCGAATTCGGATTGCCGTCATCGCGACGGCCGACGTCGCTGCGGCGGCGCACCGTGGAGAGACCTTGGCGCGTCGGAGGACCGCGACGGCGAGCGAAGCCGGAACGGTCGCGCAAGCGATGAGACGCTGGGCGACCGAGCGACCGGATCGGAACCGCGACGCTGCCGACCTGCGAACGAATCGATCGGTCGCCAGCTCGTTCAGCCGCCGAAGCGGAGCGCGAGCTGCCAGATCACCACGACGATGCCGAACGGAATGCACCAGAAGGCGAACCAGTGCAGGCGCTGTTGTCGTACCCAACTCTGCAGCCAGCGAAGTGCGAAGACGCCGACGACCGCCGCGATCGCCGCTCCGCCCCACTGCGACGCGGTCGGAAGCGGAATCTCGCCGGTCAACATGTCCTTCCCTTCGAGGACCATCGCACCGCAGATCGCCGGGATGGCGAGCAGGAACGAGAAGCTCGTCGCCTGATCGCGACGCAGTCCGACCAGCAGTCCGGCGGCGATCGTCAGGCCGCTGCGCGACAGGCCGGGGAGCAGCGCGAAGGCCTGAAACAGACCGATCAGCAGCGTGAGCTTCCAGGTCAGATCCTTGTAGCCCGATTCCCCTTCCGGTCGCCGATTCGACCACCAGACGATCGCGCCGGTGATCGGCAGCATCGCGCCGGCCAGCAGCGGGCTCTCGAGAATTTCACCGGCGGTCGCCTTGATGGTCAGGCCGATCACGGCGGCCGGAACGGTTCCGAGGACCAGCAGCGGCACGACTCGACGATCCGAAGTCAGGAGGTCGAGAATGCGGCGGTAGAAGACGATCAGGATCGAGATCAGGGTGCCGAAGTGGAGCAGCACGTTGTAGGTCGGGTCAGGCTGGCGCCCGCCGAGCGCCTCGACGATCACCAGGTGGCCGCTCGAACTGATCGGCAGGAACTCCCCGATTCCCTGCACGATCGGCAAGACCAGCACTTCGAACCAATCGAACATCGTCGGGATTCCGCGGGGGAAAGGAGTGGAGTATCGCGGCGGCAGGACTCGCGGCGATCGACCGGCGCCGAGGCGGATCCCGCTCAGGTTTGTAGCACGAAGCGAACCGGGGGCAATCGGCCGGAGTTGCGCTCTCCGGTCGGACGCACGTTCGCCGCGAAACATCGGGCCGTCGTGACGGTTGTCCGTGCGGATCCCCGGGCTTCGGTGCGGCCGACGCTTCGCCGGTCGCGCCACGTCCCTCGTCGACTCGGTCGGATCCTAGCCGCGACCGGACGGCCCCTGCTATATTCCGGGTTTGCCGCCGTTCGGCCGCTCTCGACCAGCGCCGCCGCGGCAGGCCCGGCGACGGACTTCGGCGCCGGCGGGGCGAGCCGCGAGACGGACGGCAGCCCGCCCCCCCTCCCCTCCCTCCGCGACCCCATCAGGCGGATTCGGCCATGACTGCTCCCGCACCGCGCACGCTCTTCCGCAAGATCTGGGACGACCATGTCGTCCATCACGAACCAGGCCAACAGGCGATCCTGTACATCGACCTGCACCTGGTGCATGAGGTGACGAGCGCCCAGGCGTTCGATGGGCTCCGCTTGGCCGGCCGCTCGGTGCGGCGTCCTGAACGGACCGTCGCGACTCCGGACCACAACGTGCCGACGACCGATCGACGGCTGCCGATCGCCGACGAGATCTCGAAGCTGCAGGTCGACACGCTGCGGCGCAACTGTCGCGAGTTCGGCGTCCGTCTGTACGATCTGGACGATCCGAATCAGGGGATCGTGCATGTCATCGGACCCGAACTCGGATTGACTCGCCCCGGCATGACGATCGTCTGCGGCGACAGTCACACAGCGACTCACGGAGCGTTCGGCGCGCTGGCGTTCGGCATCGGGACCAGCGAAGTGGAGCATGTCCTGGCGACTCAGACGCTCCTCCAATCGCTCCCCAAGACTTGCGAGCTGCGAGTCGACGGAACGTTGGCTCCCGGCGTGACGGCCAAGGACCTGATTCTCTACCTGATCGGTCGACTGACGACCTCCGGCGGGACGGGGTACGTGCTCGAGTACACCGGCCAGGCGATCCGGGCGCTCTCGATGGAAGAGCGGATGACGGTCTGCAACATGTCGATCGAAGCGGGCGCACGAGCCGGCATGATCGCCGCCGATCAGAAGACGTTCGATTATCTGCGAGGGCGCGAGTTCGCTCCGCAGGATTTCGACGCCGCGGTCGCGAAGTGGCGGCACTACGTGTCGGATCCGGGGGCGGTCTACGATCGGGTCGAGACGTATCGCGCGGCCGAGATCGCTCCGCAGATCACCTGGGGGACCAACCCGGGACAGGTGATCGGCGTCGATGCCCGCATCCCTTCGCCCGACGAACAGTCGGACGAGACGGAGCGGAAGAGCACGGCGCGAGCGCTCGAGTACATGGGGCTCGAAGCGGGCAAGCCGATCGTCGACGTCGCGATCGATCGCGTCTTCATCGGCTCGTGCACCAACGCGCGGATCGAGGATCTGCGAGCGGCGGCGACGGTCGTACGAGGGCATCGGGTCGCCGACGGCGTGCAGGCGATGGTCGTTCCGGGGAGCGGTCAGGTGAAGCGCCAGGCCGAATCGGAAGGGCTCGATCGGGTCTTTACCGAGGCGGGTTTCGAGTGGCGCGAGGCCGGCTGCAGCATGTGTCTGGCGATGAACCCGGATCGTCTGGAACCGGGACAGCGCTGCGCGTCGACCAGCAATCGGAACTTCGAGGGGCGCCAGGGACGGGGCGGTCGGACTCATCTGGTGTCGCCGCAGATGGCGGCGGCCGCGGCGGTGACCGGTCGTTTCGCCGACATCCGCGAATGGAACTTCCGCAGCTGATCGCGACCGCGCCGAGGTGACGCGGTCCGAACGTCGACGACGATCGGCGGCGGGTCACGTCGCTCAGCGACCCAGGCCGACGAACCGAACGAACCCGACAGCGAGCCCCAGGGGCCGAGGCAGAAGAACGATGAAGGCATTCGTGCAGCACCGAGGACGAGTCGCGGCGATGGATCGCGCCAACGTCGATACCGATCAGATCATTCCGAAGCAGTTCCTGAAGCGAATCGAGCGGACCGGCTTCGGACGCTACCTGTTCTTCGATTGGCGATTCCTGCCGGACGGAAGCGACGATCCGGCCTTCGAGCTGAATCGTCCCGAGGCGGCAGGAGCGACGATCCTGCTGGCGCGGCGCAACTTCGGTTCCGGTTCCAGTCGCGAGCATGCGGTCTGGTCGCTGGACGATTACGGCTTTCGCGCCGTCATCGCGCCGAGCTTCGCCGACATCTTCTACAACAACTGCTTCAAGAACGGCGTGTTGCCGATCGCGCTCGGAGAGCATCAGGTGGACGAACTGTTCCGCCGCGCAGCCGCGGCGGCGGGGCCCTACGAACTGACGATCGATCTCCAGCAGCAGAGCGTGGCCGACGCTTCCGGCCCGATCGCCTCGTTCGAGATCGATCCTTTCCGCCGTCGCTGCCTGCTCGAAGGGCTCGACGACATCGGCATGACGCTGCAGCACGAAGGGGCGATTCGAGCCTACGAGCGTGCGCACGGGATCGCCGACTGAACCGCTTCCGCCGGCTTGGGCCGTTCGCGGGGTGGGCAGCGGCTCGAAAAACGGAAACAATACTCGGGTCTCGCTCGGCGGACGAAAACGCGGTCCGGCGAAGCATGCGATCGAGGCGACCCTCCGGTCGGTCGCGTCGACGCCCGGTCGAACGACGCAGGAGGTCGCGGATGAAGAGTCGGTCGCAGCGATTCGGTTGGGGACTCTTGTGGACGGCGTCGCTGGTCGCGGGATCGGCCGCGTCCGCTCAGGAACCGGCGGCGCCGCTCGGGCTGAAGCCGGTTCCGGTGCCGGCCGACAATCCGATGACCGAGGCGACGATCGAACTCGGACGCCGCCTGTACTTCGACAAGGCGCTGTCGAGCGATCGGACGATCAGCTGCGCCAGCTGTCATGATCCGGCTCGCGGCTGGTCGAACGGCGAACCGTTCGCGACCGGCGTCGACGGCCAAGTCGGCGGCCGCAATTCGCCGACGGTGATCAACACCGCCTATCAGAAGTTCCAGTTCTGGGACGGCCGAGCCGGTTCGCTCGAGGAACAGGCGCTCGGACCGATCCAGAATCCGATCGAGATGAACCTGACGCTCGACGAAGCGGTGAAGCGTCTGTCGGAAAGCGACGACTATCGTCGACGCTTCCGCGAGGCGTTCGGCACCGAGGTGACGGCCGAAGGGATCGGCAAGGCGATCGCGGCGTTCGAGCGGACCATCGTCTCGGGGAACGCACCGTACGATCGGTTCAAGGCGCGCGAGACCGCCGCCCTTTCCGAAGCGGCTCAGCGCGGCATGAAGCTCTTCTTCGGCAAGGCGAACTGCTCCGCCTGTCATGTCGGACCGAACTTCACCGACAACGGGTTCCACAATCTGGGAGTCGGCATCGACGATCCGAATCCCGATCTCGGTCGACAGGTCGTCACCGGACAGCTCGGCGATCGCGGTTCGTTCAAGACGCCGACGCTGCGCGAGATCGCTCGCACCGCTCCCTACATGCACGACGGCCGCTTCGCGACCCTTCGCGAGGTGGTCGCGTACTACAACCAGGGCGGCACCGACAACCCGCAGCTCGACGAGGAGGTCTTCCCGCTGAAGCTGACCGACCAGGAGCTCGACGACCTGGTTCGATTCCTCGAAGAGGGGCTCGCGAGTCCCGACTACCCGGTCGTCGCTCCCGTCGAAGCGGCGCCGGCCCAGGACGGGCCGTGAGCCGTCGCGCCGATCCGCTGCGACGACCGATCGTTCTCCGTCTTTCCCAAGCCTGAAGTGAGTCCGAACATGAAGCGATTGTTGCTCGCCGTGCTGTTGGCATGGTTCCCCGCTGCCGCCCTGCGTGCCAAGGAGACGGTCCTCGACGGTCTCTACAATCCGTGCGGCGTCGCGATCCAGCCCGAGACCGGGACCCTCTTCGTCTCGGACAGCGGTCATCGCAAGATCGTCCGGATCGTCGACGGCAAGGCCGAGGACGTGATCGTCGACTTCGGCAAGGACGTCTACGGCAAGGGACCGATGTACGATCTCGGCCCGCTCGGCATCGCGTTTCTCGATCCCCAGACGCTGGTGGTAGGCGGCGGCGGTGCGCCGGACGGCGACGAAGCGCTCTTCGTCTACAAGATTCCGGCGGCGGGCGAGCCGGCGATCGCCGCCGACGCGTCGGTCGCGGCGATGACGCTGCCGGCCGAAGGCGAGATCAAGGGAGAAGGGAACTTCTACGGGCTCGCGGTGACCGAGAACGCGATCTACGTCACCAGCAACGGCGACGACACCAAGGGTTGGATCGCCAAGGCCGATCGGAACGGAACCGAAGTCGGTCCGTTCGTCCGCTACATCGCCACCAAGGAAAAGGTCGAAGTCGACGCGCCGGTCGCGATCGCGCTCAGCCCCGAGGGGCATCTGGCGGTCGGGCAGATGGGCGAGATCTCGGTCCCCGGCGACGGTCTCCTGTCGTTCTATCGTCCCGATGACGGCGAGCTGCTGGCGAACTTCCCGATCGGACTGAGCGACATCTGCGGGCTCGCCTACAGCCCCAAGGGACAGCTCTATGCCGTCGACTTCGCCTGGCACGATACGACTCAGGGAGGGCTCTTCCAGCTGATTCGCGGAACCGAAGACCCGAAGCAGACGAGCGTCCGGAAGATCGCCGAACTCGACAAGCCGACCGCGATGATCTTCGCCGCCGACGGCTCGCTCTACGTCACCGTCATCGGAACGGGCGAAGGGGACAGCACGGCCGGAGCCGGAAAGCTGATTCGCTTCGCGCCGGGGCTCTGAGCCACGTCGGTCGGTCTCCGGAGTCGCTCCGGAAGCCGACCGCTTCCGAGAGACGTGCTCCTCGGCGACGGCCTCCGAGATCTCGGAGGCTCGCAACGCATCGGGCTCCCCGCTTCGGACGCGAAGCGCGGGAGCCCGTTTCGTTGACGCAGCGCCGGATCGGCAAAGGCCCGCTCGAAAGTCGTTCCGGTCGGCGACGGAGCAGCGCCTGGGGGACCGACCCGAGCGCGCGGACCGTCGACGTCGACCAAGGCGATCGCGGAACGGGCGGACCGAATCGACTCAGCCGCGCCCTCGTCCCTGTTCCAGCACCACGCGCGTGCCGCACAGTCGATCGTGTAGCCCGCGCCCCTGAGGCAACAGAAGCGAGAGCGCCAGATCGATGAACCAGAACCCGACGGCGATCAGTTGCAGCGGGAGCGACAGGAAGTAGGGCAACAGCAGAGCGATCGCCTGGGACGCGAACGGCGCCATCCGCAGCAGATGCCGTAGCAGCGTCGTTCTCGCGGTCGGCGGCAGCCCATGACGATCGACCGCGCGCAACTGGAACAGGAGCTTGCCGGGGGTGCGGCGAAAGCGGACTTCGATCGCCAGGAAGACGAGCCAGCCGATCGGCGATACCAGTCCCGCCGCGAACGTGGCGGGGAGCTCCCACGCGCCGAGGCGATCCGAGAGCATCATCGTGACGAGCAGGTACGGGATACTCGTCAGGCCGGTCAGCAGCTGGGCGATGAAGACGTCGACCATGTAGGCGAGCAGGCGAGGCAAACGCCCCGCCGGGAGCGCCTCGCCGACCCGCAGTTCGGCGATCGCGGCGGCGAGCTCCTCGTACGACGCGTAGCGTGCGGCGGGGTCGCGAGCGAGCAGCCGAGCGAGGATCGCTCGCCAGCGCTCCGGAAAGGCGGCGTCGTTCTCGGGAAAGACCCACTCGCGCCGCTTCTGATCTTCGATCCGATCGATCAGCGACCGCCCCGACCCTCGGTCGCGCTGGCGACCGTAGCTCAGTTCGAACAGCGTGGCGCCGAGAGCATACATGTCCGAGCGGAAGTCGGAGGGAGCACCGTCGAGCAGCTCGGGAGCCAGATAGTCGAGCGTGCCGGCGATCGAGCCGTCGCCGCGCGAGCGTTCGGAACCGATCCGAGCCAGACCGAAGTCGCCGAGCTTGACTCGCCCTGCCCCGTCGAGCATCAGGTTGCCCGGCTTGATGTCGCCGTGCACGATGTCCGCTTCGGCCGCGTGCCGCAACGCATCGACGGTTCCGATCGCGACGTCGAGCAGCTCGGCGAACGGCAACGGTCCCGTCGCGTCCAGAAGACTCGCGAGGGTCCGCCCCGGAACCAGCTCCATCGCGAAGAACGGGCGCCCCTCCTGCTCGCCGACGAAGTGGATCGTGACGACGTTGGGGTGGTTCAGTCGCGCCTGGGCGATCGCTTCCTGCTTCAGGCGATCGGTCGTGCGCGACGCGGTCGAGCCGGCGGCCGATTCGCGGATCACCTTGAGCGCGACATAGCGCTGCAGCGAGGTGTCGAGCGCCAGATAGACCGCTCCCATGCCGCCGTGGCCGAGCGGCTCGAGGATCTCGAAGTGACCGAATCGCGTTCCCGGAGCCGGGCCGTCCGCCGCCGGTTCGTCGCGCCCCATCGCGATCGGGACCCCATCGCGCATCACGAGCGTCTGGGTTCGCGCATCGAGATGATCCAGACGCGGGAAGGGGCGACCGCAGCTCGGACAGTCGGTCCCGCCGGACTCGATTCCCGACTCGGTCCCGCAAACGCAGCGATAACGGAGCACGCTCGTCCGATCGAGCGAACGTCGAGTCGCGTCGGCGTCGAAGAAAGAGGCCGGTCGGTCGGTCATCGTCGAAGGCTCGCGGCTTGGCGACGATCGATCGATCGTCGGACTCCGGTTCGGATTGTAGTCCGAACCGAGGGGAAACCGAGAGCGGGGTCGACGACGGAAGCGGGGAAGAGGCGAGATCGCCACGGGGGCGATCGCCGCGCGAGGGCCGTCGGCGCGACGTTCAGTCCGTACCGATCGAGGCCGGAGCATCGATCGCAGCGCCGCGGGACGAGGCGTTGCCCATGATCGCTTCGGCCGACATCGCTTCGGCCGAACCGTCGGCCCACGCGGCGCCGAAGTTCGCGAGCCGGTCGTTCTGGCGACGAAGGTCCTCGGTCAACAGGTAGACCTGACGATGCAGGGCACCGGCTCGCACCAGTTCGTCCAGCCGCGACCAACCCTCCTCTTCCGGTTGCCGCAGATCGAAGACGACGGGGCGTCGCGCCGGGGCATCCTCGGACCATTCTTCCGGACACGGGGCTTCGGCTTCGACTCGGGTCACCGAGCAACCCGACTCGGCCAACCGCCGCGACAGACCGTCGATCAGCCCCGGTTCGCCGCGCGAGATGACGAGAATCGGCGCCTCGTCCCCCATCGGCCCCGGTACGCACAGACCGATTCGGAGCAGGTCGAGCAGCGCCGGGGGACCGTCGCTGCGCAGCACATGGCCGCAGGTCGAGATCGCAAGGGTGAACTCCAACCGTTTCGGAGCGGCATCGGCCTTCGAGCCGCCGAGCGCTTCGGTCCAACGCTGCTGCAACCACTGCACGAACTCTCCCGTCTCGTCCTCTCCGACCGGCGCCACGACGATCCAGGTCCGATCGCCCCGTCGGAGCACGAGACCGCAACTCCCGACCGCCTCGGTCAACGCGACATCGGTCGCCGCGCGTCGGCGCTCGCCGTCGGCATCGGTCTGCACGACGAACGCGCCGAGCGAGTCGACATCCGGCGGCAATCGTCGAGCCAGGTGGGCCAGATAGCCCCGCACGATCCCCGCCGGATCGTCCTCGGGGAGGATCAGACGCCATCCGAATCGGCCTTCATCGGAGCGAGCCGGCAGGAAGTCCCCTCCCTGACATCGAGCCCGCTCGCGCGCCAGCCCCAGTTCCCAGGTGAACGGCGAAGCGCCGGCCGGCCATGCCCGTTCGTTCCATTCGGCCTGCAGTTCGGCGAACTCGTCGATCGCGATCGTCTCGTCGCTCCAGCAGTCGATCGCGATCAGCCCGTCGCAGCGAGCGACTCGGAACTCGGCGCGATCGACCTCGGGGAGCGCCTCGAGCATCTCGACCACGATCGCTTCGGCCAACCGCCGATCGACCCGCAAGACCGTCTCGCTCCCTGCCGGCGGATACGATCCGCTACGCCCCGTTCGACGCAGAGCGCGCTCCAGCAGTTCCGCGACTTGCAGCGTCTCGCGACGGATTCCCAAGCGATCGTCCCACAGCAGCGTGCCGTCCTGCAGACGATCGATCTGCCGCAGCAGATCGTCGGCCGCCCGCTGCGCTTCGGCTCGGTCCGCCGCACCGGCGATCGAGCGACCGTCAAGACCGTCCGCTCGGTCGATGCGTCGAGCGGCCTCGCGATACCGCCGCGCTGCGGAGCGTACCGGTTCCGACGCGACCTGCAGGACCGCGGCAAGCGGCAGATCGCGCGGCTCGCAGTCCCCGCTTCGACGCGCGCCGTTCGGCGCCTCAACGGTGCCGTCGTCGATGCGTCGCGACTCTCGACGCGTCCGCGCGGAACGACCGAGAGCAAGGGCACAGGCGACTTCCGTCGCGTTCACTTGATCGATCGATCGGAGTTGCACGCCGAACAGCGGCGATTCGGGGGCGACCGGCAAGGGACCGTCGAGCCCCTCGGGGAGCGAGCCGCGAACGACGAGCAGGATCGGAGTGGTACGAGCGACCCGTTCCAGACAGAGCCAGTCGTCGAGCTTCCAGGCCGCGTCCGCGTCGACGATCCAGCCGTCGTCGGCCCGGCGGCGTTCGAGTCGCTTGCGGGGACGGTTCGCCCAGACCAGCTCCCCCAGCTCACCGCCGATCGTCTGGCGCACGCGATCGTGAAAGGACCAGTCAGGAGTCAGGACGGCGATCGCCATGGCCGGAAGTCCGCAGGTAAGGGGCGTGCGCATCGCGAACCGCCGCGGAGGCGTCGGAGGCGAGCCGCGAAAGGTAGCTCGCTCGGACCGAATGCCGGGTCTCCGGGCGTCGCAACGCGCCGGGCGCGCGGACGAGGGACGCTGGCGAGTCGAGCGACGCGGCGCGCATCTGCCGGCGCGGACCTTGGGGGGGCCGACGGGGAGGCGGCAAGGCGTTTCGAGGGGGAGATTCCCCCGGAAGAGATGGGTTTGATCGGGGGGGAGATCCGCGGAACGCGAGGGGGGCGAATCGGAGACGGCGCGGTTTGGGAAAGCTGGTCGGGGCGCGAGTCGACCGGGAGACCGACGGTCCGGGACGATCTCAACTCTTGGCGCGGAAGGAGGTTATGCGATGCCGACCGGAAGGCCGATGTTGACGGTCAAGAGGACCGTAACGATCACGTGGAGGTCGTCCGATGTTCCAGATTGGATCGAAAATTCCTCACGAGCCCAATCATGCCCGGACGATGGATTGTACGACCTGTGAGACGAGACAGGTTCGTTTCGCGCTTGGCCCGTGCCGAGCAAGGCGGATTCGAAGGTCGGATACCGGGGAATCAGCAGCACCGCGGGAGAGTTCGATGAGAACGTTTCTGACACTTCTGGGCCTGGGGATCGCCTTCCTGGGTCTCACGTCTTCCGCGGCCCGCGGCCAGATGGCGGGAGATCCGTTCCAGGGGTATGCCCAAGGAGGGCAACCTCAGGCGATGTCCGCCTTCCAGACTCGTCTTCCGTCGATCTGGCCCGGCAATCTCTGGTTCGAGACGAACCTGGCCGACAACGGTCTCGGCTACAGCGGTTCGTACGCGACCTTGGGGAGCAAGGCGCGTCTGTTCGAGGACTTCCTCGACGGTCGCTGGATGCTCGAGACCCAGGGGCACGTCTCGCTGGAGCGCGGGAAGTTCTTCAGCAACATCGGTCTCGAGCGGGCGTTCACGCTCGACGCGGCCGGGTCGGACCTGTACTTCTCCGCCTGGTACGACTACGACGACGACCAGGTCGGTCCGTTCGGTCACACCTTCCACCAGCTCGGTCTGAGCGGTGGTGTCCGGTCGCGAAAGTACGACCTGTACGGCAACGCCTATCTGCCGTCGGGAACGACCGAGTACACCCAGGGTGATCCGACCGGTCAGACGGTCTTCTTCAACCGCAACATCGTGACCCAGGCCGGCATCGATGCGGCGCTGCAGGGTTTCGACGCGCACATCGTCGCTCGCCCCGAAGCGCTCGGCTTCGTCAACGGCTACGTCGACATCGGTACCTACGCCTATCAGTCCGACCTGATCGACACCTTCGCCGGTATCAGCGCGAAGTTCGGGATGCAGACCCTCGGCGGTCTCGTCACCTCGATCCAGCTGAACCATGACGAACGGTTCCAGACGACCGGCGTGCTGCAGGTCGGCTGGATGTTCGGCGCCCGCGGGGCTCGGACCGAGTACTCGGCGGTCGGACGCGATCTCGATCCGACGCCGCGTAACGACCATATCGTTCGCTACCAGCAGGACCTGCGCCTGGCGATCGATCCCGACACCAACAACCCCTACGTCGTCCTGCACGTCGACAACACCGCGGCGGCGGGCGGAGACGGTACCTTCCAGCGTCCGTTCCGCACCCTGGCCGAAGCTCAGGCCGCTTCCGGCACCGACGCGATCATCTACGTGCATCGCGGCAACGGTACCACGACCGGCATGGCGAACGGGATCGTGCTGAAGGACAACCAGTTCCTGCTGGGCGACGGCCTGGTCCACACCATCCCGATCGTCGGCGGCACCTTCGACATCTTCAATCGCCGCGACGGCCTCCGTCCGACCATCACCAACACGGCCGGCAATGCGGTCACCCTGGCGAACAACAACACGGTTCGCGGCTTGATCATCGACGGCACTGCCGGTGGTCTGGCGAACGGCATCAGCGGCGACGGCGGACTCGGGTCGCTCTCCAACGGCATCATCGAGGATGTCACGATCCTGGGTAACCCGATCCTCAACGGCATCAACCTGGTCGCCATCGACGGCAACTGGTCGTTCGCCCGCAACAACATCAGCACCGCCGGTCAGGACGGTATCCACATCGACAACCTGACCGGATCGACGTCGCGGCTGACCTTCACCAACAACGTCGTGTCGAACAACCTCCGCGACGGTATCCATGTCGAGGACTTTGACGGAGCCCGGTTCGTCTTCACCGACAACACCACCAACGGCAACGTCCGCGACGGTGTCCGGATGCAGAACTTCACCGGCACCGACGGCGTCTTCACCTTCACCCGCCAGACCGCCTCGAACAACGTCGGCTTCGGCGTCAACCTGTTCGACCTCGACGGGACGGTCCGCTTCGTCTCGCCGACGATGGACAACAACGCCGGCGGCGGTATCGGCCTGAACGACGTCACGGGAACGACGCTGATCACCGGAGCGACGTTGACGAACAACGGTACCGGTATCTTCAACGACCTGTCGGCGGGGACTCAGGAACTGACCATCACCAACAGCACGATCAACACCAACAACCTCGGTATCTTCACTCAGTCGAGCGGCGTCGGAGCCTTCCTGACGACCGAGATCGTCGACAACCTGTCGATCAACAACAACCAGACCGATGCGGTCCGAGCGATCTCGCGACTCGGCGGTACCCAGGACTTCCTGCTCGAGAACACCAACGGCCCCCTGGTCATGACGGGGAACGCCTCGCTGACCGGCGTCGGTATCACGCTGTTCGCCGAAGACGGCGGAGCGACCACCAGCGTGCTCCGCTCGGTGATCCGCAACGTCCAGATGGTCAACACCGGAAACGGAGCCGGAACGTCGGGCATCCTGGTCTCGGGGAACGGCAACAGCCAGTCGCGATTCGTCCTCGAGAACTCGTCGCTCACCGGAGCGATCGGGGGTGATGCGATCGGCATCCAGTTCGATACCAACAACGTCCTGCTGAACTCGGTCCGGATCAACAACGTCGACCTGGCCGGCATCGGCGACGATGCGATCAGTGCGACGATCAACGGCTCGGGCCTGCTCGACCTGTTCATCAACGACGTTCAGGCGATCGGCAACCAGACGACCGGCGGAACCGGTCTGCAGTTCATCGCCGGCGACACGTCGATCACTCGGCTGCAGGTCTTCAACTCGGAGTTCAGCTCGTTCAACTTCGACGGCATCCAGGTCGCGGCGACCGATGCTTCGCGAGTCCTGGCGAACCTGACCGGCAACACCGCGGACGACAACGGTCGGTCGGAGCCGGATCCGGACACCCTGCCCTTCGAGCACGGTTTCAACATCTCGTCGAGCGGCACCTCGAACCTGACCATCAGCCTGCTCAACAACAACGCTCACGGCAACTTCGAGCGTGGTCTGTCGATGACGACGGCCGGTACGGGCCGCATCACGGCTGACCTGCAGTTCAACTCCCTGACCAACAACGATCTCGGCGAGGACGCGGCGAACGATCCGGTCATCGACAGCTTCCTGCAGGATGTCGCGATCACCAACGCGGTCGCTGCCTCGATGGACGTCTCGCTCAGCAACAACTTCTTCGCCCTCGCGGCGGTCCTGGGGAATGCCGGAGCGGCGGCCAACATGCAGGTCGAACTCGACGGCAACACCAATCAGATTCCGCCGACGCTGGTCAACGTCACGCAGGTCGGTTTCGGCACCGTGGTCGCTCCGGCGATCACCGCCGAAGAAGCCTTCTTCGACGGCCTCGGCTTCCCGTGATCGGGACGCACGATTGCCGCCGGGCAAACGGTCGAGGCTCGTCGCTCAGGCGACGGGCCTCGTCCCGTTTCTTGACCGAGTGTCACGGTCGCCGAACGGAGCGTCGGGGGAGCCGAAATCCGGCGGCGACGACCTGCGGTGAACCTGCGTGACGAACTCGCGAGGGGGCCGAAGCAAGCCTCTACCGAGTCGCATCCGCCGGCCACGGATGCTCGGCGCCGAACAACGTCAGGCCGGTTCCCAGTCGCTCGACGAAGAGGTCGCGATGCCGCTCGACCAACTCGTCGACCGTCTCGCCGTGATCCGCCAGCACCTGGTCCCCATCCAGACAATGCAGCGTCCAGCCCTCCGTCGGCGAACCGGCGAGCGCGATCAGGAAACCGACCGGCGCTTCGCGAATCGCCACGTAGGTCCCTCCCGACGAGACATCGCAGCCGAAGCGAAACTGCCGCTGCGCCTCGGCGAGCTCCTCGAACGAGAAGTGATAGATCTCGCGGAGCTGTTCGTTCGCCGGCCGCATCCCGCCGTTCATCAGCTCCGGCGGACTGGTCCGCAGACCGACCGCCAGTCCGTTGATCGAGAACTGCGGATCGGCGTTGACTCCGTACGAGGTCGAGTGGTGCATGTGCATGCCGGGAGCGGCGGCGAGCGTCGAGGCGATCGTCTCGAGTCGCATCACGCGGATCACCGGATAGGCACGCGGGCCGAGCGATTCGAGCTGCGATCCTTGCCACAGCGACGCCGGGAGCCCGTACGCCTCGATCCGCTCCCGGATCTCGGTGTTCACTTCGGCGACCGACTTGCCCTGCAGCGAGGCGCTCCAGCGCTCGCGATCGAGCACCAACGCCCCTGATTCGACGCGGAACCCGGCGATCGTCCGCATCTCGTCGCTCAGGCGATTCAGTCTCCCTTCCGCCACGAACGGAGGTGCCTTATCGGCGTCGGCGGCAACCTCCCCCTCCGTTTCGGCTTCGGTCGATTCGTCGACTCCGAGCGCCCCCTTCCAGGCGGCGACGTCATCCGGCAGCGAACGGTCGGTCAACTCCCTTAGCCGTTCGAAGACCGCCCTCTGCACCTCGGAAGTCCCCGACTCGGCGACCAGCAGCAGGAACGACGGCTCGTCGAGCAGACGCAGATCGACCAGCAATTCCCAGGTTGCTCCGACTCGCTCCCCTGCCCCTTCGCGAAAGACCCGCCGGAGTCGCGAACTTGCCTCCAGCGAATGGCTCGGGTCGTCGAGCGAGCAGGCGATCATCAGCCGCCACTGTCCGAACTCGGCGCGCAGCCGTTTCGTCGCCAGCTCGCGAGCCTCGAAATCGTCCGCATCCAGGCCGGCGACCCGCTCGCGGAACGCTTCCGCCTCGGCCGGATCGATCACGGTCGTCAGCCGCTGACTTGCCGCCTGGATCACTTCCGGATCGTAGGGGGTCGGGGGGAACGGGATCCCCATGCCCGAAGCGGTCGCGAGCAGTCGTTGTCGCGCCTCGGCCGGCAGGCTCTTCATCAGCTGCGAAACGGTCGGTGCGGTGCGACGGATCGCCATCCGATCGAACAACAGGGTCGCCCGCAACGGTTCACCGGCCGGCTGCACCAACTGGATATAGGAGGGGGTGGCGGGGGACCAGACGGTCAGTTCGAACGTGCCGTCGGTCCGGACCAGATAATGGAGTTGCTGTTGCAGTCCGTCGCTCTCGGCGAACGAGACCTCGAGCAACTCATCCCCTTGCTGCGAGAGCTTGGCCCAACCGTGCAACCGAGTCCAGTGGAAGGCCATCGTCCAGAGTTGCCCGTTTCCCGAGGCGCTCGATCCTCCGCCGCCGAACAGATGGGCGTTCGAATAGAACGTCTGCTGAAACTGCTGCATGTTCGAGATGCGGCTGACGGCGATCCGATCCCCCGCCAGTCCGACGTCGGCGACCTGTTCGAGAACCCCCGAGAGCTGCGACAGCGCTCCGTCGCCGAGCCACTCGGGCCGCTCGGGATCGGCCTCATCGGCGACGACCATCTCCTGGCGAACGGGGGGGGCGAGACGAGCGATCGGGGCCAGGCGGAGTGCCGGGGCAAGACGAATCGCGGCTCGGCGCAGTCCGGCAGCGGGGAGGACAGCACGCTCCGCGTCAGCCTTTTCGCCCTCCCCCGGCATCTCTTCCGCCTCGGCTTTCTCCTCGTCGGGCAGCTGAGCGGCGACGGCGGTGAGTGCCGGCAACGGGGTGGTCGCGAGCAGGAGCCCCAACGCCGCGCGACGAGTGCCCCGGAACACCGAGGCCTCCCGAGCGGAACGCAGGACGGAGGAGGGAGCGAAACGAGGCGGGAAGGCGGGCATGAACGGTGATCCTCGCACAAGGCGAATCGCCACCGGTCGTCGCCGCAACGCGAGGGACCGGCGGCACGGGCCCTCGGAACGCCCTCGATTGTAGACGGCTCGCGCGGTCCCTTGCGACCGTCCGAGCGGGGCGGTCGCTCGGTCCGCGCCGTGACTCCGGTCCGAGGGCCGGATCGCACCGCCGGCGGTTTTCGGTCGCCGCACGGCAGCGATCGCTGAAGCGTTGGGATAGCGATTCGCGGCAGAATCGATACAGACGGCCAAACGGGCGAGCCGAAACAGACGTTGGGACCGCTCCCTGGTATTGGGGCGAGGGGTCTTCCGATTCGAGTTCCTCGAGCACGGCGGCGAGAGAAATGAAGATCGATCTGATGCGAAGGCTGGCGATCGCCCTGGGATGCTTCGCGACCGTCGGTGCCGGAACCTTCCTGATCGTGTCGGCCGACGACGCCGTGCCGGTCGTTTCGGGCGAACAGAGCAGCTTCAATCCGTTCGCGCATCGCCTTGCGCCCCGTCCGACCGAAGCGGCTCCGCTTCCGATCGAGACGCCGATCGCGATCGAGTCGGTCGAGCAGATTCCGGTCGAGTCGGGCGGAGCGATTCCGCTCCCGGCCCCCCTCCGCCGCGCTGCCGGAACGGTCCCGGTCGTTCCCGGCTCGGCCATGCCCGCGCCGCCCGCTTCGGCCTCGGCTCAGGTCCGTCCGATCGAGCCGGCGCTGCGTCCGACCCCTCCGCCGCAAATCGCACGACTACCGATGACCGCTCCGCGTCCGACGATGCCGTCCACGCCGCCGGTCATTGTTGCGAATCCGTCCGTCCCTCAGTCACCCGTGATCTCGTCGGCCCCGCTCGCGCCTCCTCCCGTCATCTCGGCCGCGCCGTCCGTCGCGCGGCCCGAGATCGGTTCGGAGCGTCGAGGGACCGCAAACCTGCCGTCGGTCGGCGCGACCGAAATGTCCGGAGCGAACTCGGCGACGTCGCTGAGGACCGTTCCGCCCGCCCCGTCGCGAACGATGCCCGAAGGGCTCGCGAACGCCGCTCCCGCTCCGGTCCGCATCGCGCCGGCTCCGTCGGTCGAGGTTCGCGCCGAGTTGCCGGCGCCCGGTCCGGTCGCGGCCGCTCCGTTCGTTCCGCGCGTCGAAACGCTCCCGCCGGTTCCTCAGCCGGAACCGACGTTGTCGGTCGAGCAAACGGTGTCGGCCGAGCGGTCCGCACCGGTGCCGACGGTCCGTCGCGCGGACGAGTCGGCCGCCGGTTTCCGCGATGCCTCGGTCACGGTCGCTCCGTACAACGTCGCTCCGATCGCCGGCGACCTGTCGAGTCCGAGCGAGTTCGGCTCCGCCGTCGTTCTCCCTCAGTCGCCGCTGGCCGCGATGCGGGAGCGATCGGTCGTCGTGCCGGCCGGCAACTACTTCACGTCGACTCCCGGCCCGCAGGAGTCGATGGGGGAGATGATCTTCGACGAACCGCTTCCCGAGGGAGCGATCATCGAAGGGGGTGACGGGTCGGTCGTGCTCGATGCCGGCTTTCCGTCCGATTGCTGCCGCGGCTGCCCGTCGCGGACCTATGC
>CAZZBI010000017.1:18307-29631 GCA_964652385.1 uncultured Pirellulaceae bacterium
ATTCAATATAGCGTCCAAATTGGGTTGAAAATTGTGTTTCATGTCCTGTCACCCCTTTGCGAGCGGTACAGTAAATCATTCCACTTGTGCTTTTAGCAATCTGCTGCAACCTTGAAGAACTGTTATTTGGTGTGCATAAAAAGATTGTGGCAATGCCATGATGGTTACAGGCTGCAACATATGCTGTCTCTTATACACATCTGACGCTACGAACTCGGCGGACGAGCGACGATCGGTCGTCGTGGCGACTGCGTCAACGGCTGGGAAGCGTCGTTCATGACGACCGCCGATCCGTGGGCGGCTCGCGAGACCCGAGTCGGTGCGGGGCTGAACACCTACATGACGCCGGTCGACGGCCTGACGCACGCGAACATCTCGGCCTTCAACGGAGCTTCGTTCCAGGAGCTCGCGCTGAAGTCGCGACTGTACAGCTTCGAGATCAATCGGATGGAGTGGGGCTGGGACGTCCTGTCGACCAGCTTCGGCCTTCGGTACATCCAGCTCGAAGATCAGCTCCGCTACACGTCGGTCCGCGGCGGCGAGACCGGAACGCTGCAGATCGCGACCAACAATCACCTGATCGGTCCGCAGATCGGCAGCGAACTCTTCTACGACATCGGCGGTCGGGTCTTCCTGTCGGGCAAGGGGAAGCTCGGAGCGTTCCTCAACGCCAACGACCAGAACTCGTTCCTGGTCAATACCGGCCCGGTCGCAACGACTCTCCAGGGGTCGGACAGCCAGGCGGAGTTCGCCGCGCTCGGCGAACTGCAGATGAACCTCTTCTACAAGCTGACCCGCAACAGTCGGCTGCGGGCCGGCTACGAGATGTGGTACCTGTACGGTGTCGCGACGTCGAACGAGCAGTACGACGGCACGATCTCGCCGCTGCTCGGTCGCCGGACCGACGACAACGACGACATCTTCATGCACGGGGCGAGCGTCGGCTTCGAATGGGTCCGCTGAGTCGAGCTGCCTCGATCGAGTCGCTCAGCCGCAGGCGATTTCGCTGGAGCGGGTGACGACGAAGCCGAGATCCTCGATCATCCGATAGTCCTCCTCGGCCGGCTGCCCCTTGGTCGTCAGATAGTCGCCGACGAAGACCGAGTTGGCGGGATACAGGCCGAGCGGCTGGAGCGAGCGGAGGTGCACCTCGCGCCCTCCCGCGATCCGCAGCTCGCGCGACGGATTGACGAAGCGGAACATCGCCAGCGCTCTCAGGCACGAGCGCGGCGTCAGCCCCCGCAACTCGCCCAGCGGCGTCCCCTCGATCGGAATCAGGAAGTTCAGCGGGATCGACTCGACCTGCAGGTCCCGCAACGCGAACGCCATCTCGCACAGGTCGACATCCTGCTCGCCCATCCCGACGATCCCGCCGCTGCAGAGTTCCATGCCGGCGGCGCGGACGTTCTTCAGCGTGTCGAGTCGATCGCCGTAGGTGTGCGTCGAACAGATCGACTCGTAATGCGTCTCGCTCGTGTTCAGGTTGTGGTTGACCCGATCGACGCCGGCCGCCTTCAGTCGAGCCGCCTGCTCGTCGGTCAGCAGACCGAGACAGGCGCAGATCTTCAGCCCGTAGCGCTCCTTGATCTCCGGCACGATCGTCTCGACCGCCTTCATCTCGCGCTCGTTCGGTCCGCGCGCCGAGATGACGATGCAGTAGGTCTTCGCCTGACGCTCCGCCGCGATCCGAGCGCCGTCGAGCAGCTTCTCGCGGTTGAGGATGTTGTACTTCGGGATCTCGGCTTCCGAGACCTTCGACTGGGAGCAGTAGCCGCAGTCCTCGGGGCAGAGACCGCTCTTGGCGTTCATCAGGAAGTAGAGCTGGACCGTGTTGCCGAAGTAGCGACGGCGGATCCGATACGCGGCCGCGAGCAGGTCGAGCAACTGATCGTCGGACGAACGGAGAATCGCCAACGCCTCGTCCCGAGTCGTCTCGTGCCCCGCCAACACCCGATCGGCCAACGCGGACCAGTCGAGCGAAGTGCAGGTCGAGTCCTGAGCGAGCTGCGGTTCGGCAGCGGCGGCCGTCGGATTCATCGATGTCCTTCCGTTCGTCGGCGTCGTCGAGTTCGACCGTCGAATGCCGAGCCGGTCAGGCCCGTGATCGTTCGATGGCGGTCGGTCGGCGACGCGAAGCACCCCAGGGGAGCCTCCCGAGCGAACGGCTTCGCCCCGGGACGCTGACCCGAATCGGCGACGATGATACCATGAGGCCCTAAACGGCGGGAGCATGCCGTTCCCGGGCCTCGACCGGCGCGGCGCTCCGCATTCCCCTTCCGGGCGCCGTTCATTCGCTCCTCTCGGCGGCATGACGTGAACAGCGAACGATTCAGTCGGGACGAACCTGCCGAAGCGAGCGGCCACGCTGCGCCCCCGATCGCGTCGCGAGGCGACGCCGAGGCCGGACGGGCCCTGCGGCGCGACGACGCGTCGGAGGGAGACGGCCTTCGCTCCCCCGACTACTTCGTGCAGCTCGGTCTCTTCGGCCACGTCGGGCGTCTGGGTGCGGTCGCCGGTCGATTCGGACGCGGGGAGCGAGTCGTCTGTCGGACCGAACGCGGGCTCGAACTCGGGCGGATCCTGTCGAGCGACGATCGACCGGACGAGTCGGACGGAGCGGACCGACCGCCGCTCGACGGTACGATCCTGCGTCGCATGGCCGAGACCGATCATCTGCTGCAGGCGCGGATCGAAACGCGGCGCGATGCGGCACTCGCCGCTTGCGAGCGAGAGATCGAGCGACGCGGGCTCGATGTCCGCCTGATCGATGTCGAGCACCTGTTCGACGGCGCGTCGCTCTACTTCTACTTTCTCGGCACGCCCGACGAACGCCTGGAAGCGCTGACCCACGAGCTGGCCGAGACGTACGAGACTAAGGTCCGGTTTCGACAGTTCGCCGAACGTCTGGCGACCGGATGCGGCCCGGGATGCGGGACCGAATCGAAAGGGGGCGGCTGCGGGACAGGCGGCTGCTCGACCTGCGGCAGCGGCGGCTGCTCGGTCCGCTCGCTCAAGTCGTCGACCGCCGCGAGCTGATCGGACCGCCAGGCAACGGCCTCCGCACGGAAGTGCGCTCGGGACTCGACGCTCAGTCGTGCTTTCGCCCCGCGATCAGCATCCGCTCGACCGCCTCGCGGCCGGTCATCCCGACCGTGATCCCCGCCTCGGCCGCCTTGGGAGTCAGGTCGACGATCCGCGCCTCGAAGAGATCTTCGGGTTCGCAGAGCGGTCGGCTCGGCGTTCCTCGCGCGATGGCGATCGCCTGTCCGAACTCGGTCGGCGTCTCGATGTCGTAGATGCCGCAGCCGACGATCCCGTAGGCGGTCAGGATGCTGCAGTACTGTCCTCCCTGCCAGCGATGCGCCAGGCCGATAGCCGAGCCGTTCTCGAACGCCAGGTGTCGATGCGAGGTGGTCGGGAGCGGGTCGTTCATGCGGCTACCTCGCGTTGCGGTCGCGGTCGGAGTCGAGGGATCGGATCGAGTCGTCCCGGGAAACCTCATTCTCGTCATCCGGCGCTGGGCGTCGAGAGAGGCGAGAGTCGAGCATGATCGAGGCCGGCGTCGCAAGGGGCGGAGCGCTTCCGCCGAATCGCCGGGGGAGGTGCCGGCCGATCGCCATGAGTGCCGTCGAGCCGACGACGATCGGCGCCAACAGCCAAGCGGCACCGGACGAACCGGTTCGGACCTCGTTGTGCGTCGAGATCGCCAGGACGATCATGACCACCGTCCCCCCGCGCCACAGCAGGCGTTGCCAGCGGGGGATCGAGCGGGGACCGAACCACCGCGCCAAGCCGAGCAGCGCGAGCCCACCCAGACTCGTCGCGGCGAGAGCGTTGCCGATCGTCGCGAGACTCTCGGCGCGAAGCAACGCGAACGCCGCAGCGGTCACCGTGATCGTCGAAAGCAAACTAATCATGCCGAAGCGGTAGCGGCGCAGCGGCGACTCGACCGACCGTCGCGCCATCGATCCCCCTCCTCGATCGCTCATGTCGGCCGATCCGCGTCATCGGTCCGAAACCTGGCGAAGACGATCGGATTCCCGGCGGGATCCAAGACGCCGATCTCTTCCGATCCGTAGAACGTCGTCCGTCGATCGAACAGTCGGGGAACGCCGATCAAGCGGGACTGGAACGGATCGAGATCGTCGACCTTCAGGAACAGAAGCGTCCGAAAGTGGCCGTCGGCCAGAGGAGGCATGTCGTGCGCGATGCTCGCTCGGCTCTGGAGCATCAGGGTGATGCCGTCGCGAACCAGGATCGCGAAGCCGAGTCCGTCGTTGCCGGGAACCTGGTCGGCCAAGGCAAACCCCAAACGTTCGATCCAGAACGGCAACAACGGCTCGATCGTCTCGACGATCAGCACGGGGGTCGCACTCAGGAGTCGGGACATCGAAGCGCTCGGCATTGAGGGGACGAGGTGAAACGTGCGCCGCGAATCGCTGCGATCGTCGTGCGCCGGCGACGGTTCGATCGAACGAGCAAGCGACGTCGTCCGACCGCTTGTCGCTCCGATCGTAGCCGCTCGGGTCACCACGCTCCAAGCAGCGTTCGGCGCACGCCGCAGGTTCGGAATCCGCACGCGGCGTGCGGTGTCGCTCGATCTTGCTCTCCGCCACGACTCGGTTCTTGCGACCGCTCCGGCGAACTGCTAGCTTCTGAGCGTTCGTAACTCCGGCCGTGCGCGCCTGCGCACTGCGGGAGTGCGGGTGTGATCGAGAGGGCGTTCGACGGCGACCTTTCGGCTGCCTGCAGTCGGCTCGTCGGTCGAACGCCGCGACGCGAGCCCTGCGAACAGCCTCGGTCGACTGGCCACGGAGGCGAGTCGGCGGTCCGCATGCGGTGCATGAGCGAAGAGGTCCCGGCGCGGGTGCCCGGACGGCGGAGTCAAGCCATGTTGGTGCTCAGTCGCAAGGTCGGCGAACGGATCCTGATCGGCCAGGACATCGCGATCACGGTGGTTCGCGTCAGCGGCGGCGGTGTCCGCTTGGGAATCGAAGCGCCGAACGATCTGCCGGTCGTGCGCGAAGAGTTGGCCAAGGCGATGCGCGGCGAACTCCCGGCTCCCGCAGCGCCGGTCGAACGGGACGGCGAGGCTCCGCGAAGCTGAGGCGGATGCGTTCGAGCGGCAATCGGGGGCCGCGTTCGCTGCCGTCCTGTCGCGTTCCGCTCAAGGGACGCGCCGCACCACCTCGCCCGTCCGGACATCGAAGTCGAAATCGTCCAACCGGAACGTCGACCCCTCCGGCAGCCAGTCCGGCTGCCGCGAAGCCGCGAGCATCGCCTCGATCTTGGTTGCCGCCGGCGCTTCTCCGGCACTCTCTTCACCCGGGGCATGTCCCCACAGGACTCGGCGGCAGAGGACCTTGTCCCGGTTCAGCAGATGCAGCTCGAAGACCGGCCGCTCGTTGCGGGTCGGGGCCTCCAGCGGCGGCGGGACGAGCTGGATCCGATAGACGCCGCAGTCCGCCCAACGATCTTCCCACGCGGCGGCGATTCGCGCCGCCGATTCGATGCGCGGATCGGGCCAGACTCGACCGTCGATCAGCCCATGCATCGCCGGCTGGAGCACGGCGATCTTCAGGTAGTTCCACGTCTCGAGTTTCGAGAACTCGTTTCCGGGGAGGAGCACGGCCGAGCCGTCGATCGGCTGGAACTTCGATTCTCCCTGAAACTCGATCTCGACCATCGCGACCGGGCGGCGATAGTCCACGGTGGTGAAGACGCCGGTCGGCGTCTTGCGCACTTCGACGACGTCGGCGACCCAGGCCTGGACGGCGAAGGCATCGCGTACCTGCGAGACGAGATCGCCGTCGAGCAGCGAGCGCCCTTCGAGGGCTCCGATACGAAGTGCCGAATCGACGACGTTCGACTTGATCCACGGGGGTTGCGGCGAAGCGAGCAGATTGTCCGAGCCGAGCGTCAGGCGTCGATGCGCCGTCAGTTCGTCCGAGTAGCGACTCCACGCCGCTCGCCCGCCGAAGAGCAGGCCGAACGCCAGAGCGGTCGCCCAGAACGCGCGTCGTCGCACGAGCGAGACGATGCCCCCGCCGGCCAAACCTCGCCAATCGGCAAGGTCCGCGATGCCCGAACGCTTGGCCATGATCGGCTCGATCTCCCGCGACAGCGACCGTACCGGATCGGTTCCCGATCCCGCTCTCGCCTATCGTCGCTCCGCCGAGCCGCGCGCCTTTGGCCGACTCGCCGGGGACCGGGAAACCGCCAGGGTCGGCAGGAGTCGGTCGACCGGCAGCGTTTGCCGAACCGGCGATGCCCGGTCGTCGCTCGGCGGCTCGGCGCTCGTCGCGAGGCGGATGACCGCTTCGCTGCGGCGAGCTCCCGAGCGAGGCATCGACTCGGCCGGTGGGCGCTGCGGCGCCGCGCAACTAGACTCCCGACCTGCCCGGACCGGCCTCGGACGCGAGCGACCGGCGGCGACGAGCGATGACAGGCGAGCGCAGAGACCGGACCGTCATCGCGGGAACGCCGGTACAAGCATCGAGAGCGCAGGAATCGGGTGCGCAGGAATCGGGTGCCGAGGCACGAGCAGAGGAGTCGAGGCGTTGAGTGACGAGCGACGAGCGGACTGGCAGCTTCCGCCGGGAGTCGATCCCGGCACGTGGGAGTACGTCCACAACCGCTCGATCGCCTATGACTATGACCGGTACTTCGACGGGCACGCGCTCTTCGCGTGGGACCGCGAGTTGCTGGCGCGCTGTTTCCCCGAAGTGCCGGCCGGCTCGCGAACGATCGCCGATCTCGGTTGCGGTACGGGGCGGGCGCTCGAATTCCTGGTCGAGCGAGGTTACGACGGACTGGCGGTCGATCTGTCGCCGCTGATGCTCGAGGTGGTACGGGACAAGACGCGAGCCGGGGCGTTGCCGATCCGGCGACTGTGCGCCAATCTCGTCGAACTCGACGGTGTCCGGGACGCGAGCGTCGATCATGCCGTCTGTCTGTTCAGCACGCTCGGGATGATTCGCGGGCGGACCGCCAGGCGGCGAGCGCTGGAGCACGTGGCGCGGATCTTGGTGCCGGGCGGGACGTTCGTGGTGCACGTCCACAATCTGTGGGCGAACGCCCGCTTCCCCGGCGGACTCCGCTGGCTCGCGTCGACCTGGTGGCGCAGTCGTCGCGATCCGAGTTGGGAGTGGGGGGACAAGCTCTATGCCTACCGCGGCCTCGGGCGGATGTTTCTGCACGTCTTTCGGCAGCACGAGATCGAAGTCGACCTGCGTGCCGCCGGTTTTCGGATCCGCGAGGTGTTGCCGCTCGATGCGAAGCTGACCGGACCGCTCCCCCGCGGCACCTGGGCCGCTCGCTGGCGCGCCAGCGGCTGGACGATCCGGAGCGAAACGGCGGCGGATCGAAGCAACGACGCTCGAGCCGACGCTCCTCGGCGCTGACCGGTTCCGCTCGAGCCGTTCGTCCCGCCCTTTTCGGCTCGTCCGACTCGCCGGACGCCGCGGCAGCGAGCCGATTCCTGCGTCCGGGCGCTCCCCTACCCTTCGCCCGCCGATCCGAGCATCGCGAGCAGATCGCCCATCTCGGCGTCCGCGTGTGAATCGCCGGCGCGTCGAGCCGCTTCGATGCCGTCGCGCAGGACCGCGCGCGCCTCGGCGATCCGATCGGCGGCGTGCAGACGCTGCGCGGCCATCAGAAACGCGGGGACATAGGGGGGCGAGTCGGCCATCAGTCCTCGAAAGAGCTCGAGCGCCTTTTCGAGTTCCCCTTCCTTCGACCATTCCATCGCCAGCACGTACCGCAGGAACGGATCCCCCGGAGTCTCGGCCAGCATTTGTTCGGTCCGTTCGCGTCGGGATATCATGTCGGAAGCTCCGGAAGCGGGAGGGCCGGTCGGCGCGTCATCCGCGCCACGAGCGCAACGCGGAAGTGTGGTCCGTCTCCGCTCGCACGACAAGGGTTCGAATCCGACGTCGCGGCGAGCCGAGTGATCCGCAGCGCCGCGATTCAAGATTCTCGGCCCGCGAACGAACTCGCCCAGGACCGCCGCTCGCCACCGATCGCTGACACGCCCCCGATCCGCAACGCCGCCGCAAGGCGACTCGAACATTCCTTCAGGAACACGATCCATGCCTGCTCTGCTTCGTCTCGCACCGCTCGCCCTGCTGCTCGCCTTCGGTGTCGGCTGCGGCCTGCTGGAACCTCCCCTTGCCGGCTCCGGCACGCCGTCGACCGAAGATCGAGCGGTCCCCTCCTACCATCGGGTCAAGCTGATCGGCGGCGGCACGATCACGTTGGTCACCGGCTCGGAATCGTCGGTGCGCGTGACCTGCGACGACAACCTGCTGCCGCATCTGACGACCGAGGTGCAAGGAGACGAGCTGGTCATCAGCTACGATCGGGCGGTCACGTCGCGCGTGCCGCTGGAGGTCCGGCTGACCACCGATCGGCTCGACGCGCTCGACCTGGTCGGCGGGAGTTCGGCGACGCTCGGTCGGATCGAGCAGCCGTCGCTCGAGGTCAAGATCGTCGGCGGCGGCCAGGTGTCGGCAAGCGGCAAGGTCGATCGGACCGAGGTCGAAGTCGTCGGTTCCGGCAAAGTCGAGCTCGCCGGCGTCGATTCGCGTCAGGCGGACTTTTCGATCACCGGCAGCGGCGAGATCTCGGCGCATGTGACCGAGCGAGCCGAAGTGAAGATCGTCGGGAGCGGCGACATCGCTCTGACCGGTCCGGCGACGGTCGAGAAGCAGGTGGTCGGTTCGGGGAACGTCCGCCACGATCCGACCGGCCAGGTGAAAGCCGATGCGGGCTCGTCCCCCGCGCCGTCGGAGGCGACTCCGGCGGAAGCCGCTCGGGCCGAGGGAACCGAGGCGCCGGCCGAAGAGGCTCCGGCTCCGGAGTCGTCCGGCAGCGACAGCGACGACGGCGACAACGGCTGAGTCGCTCGGCTCGGCCGGCGGCGCGATCCCCGTCGGCCGGATTTCCGGTCCCGTTTCCGATCGTGCTCCCGATCGGCGACTCAGCGGCGCGTGACGGTCACTCGACCGTCACGCTCTTGGCCAGGTTGCGCGGCTTGTCGACATCGCAGCCGCGAAGCACGGCGATGTGATAGGCGAGCAGCTGCAGCGGGATGATCGACACCAGCGGTTGGAGCCATTCGTCGACCTGCGGGATCTCGACGACGGCATCGGCGACCTTGCGGATCCGATCGTCCCCCTTCTCGGCCACGGCGATCACCGGCCCGCCGCGCGCCTTGATCTCTTCCAGGTTCGACATGACCTTGTCGTAGATGAACCCGCGCGGCATCACGAAGACGCTCGGCGTCCGTTCGTCGACCAGGGCGATCGGGCCGTGCTTCATCTCGGCCGCCGGATAGCCTTCGGCGTGCACGTAGCTGATCTCCTTCAGCTTGAGCGCGCCTTCGAGAGCGGTCGGGAAATTGAAGTGCCGGCCCAGGTACAGGAAGTTGTCGCATCCGACGTATCGCTCGGCGATCCGCCGCACCGCATCGTTCGATTCGAGCGCTTCGCCGATCTTGTCGGGGAGCGCCTGGAGCTGTTCGATCATCCGGCGGCCGTCGGCATAGCCGAGATGTCTCAGGCGGCCGAAGTAGAGCGCGAGCATCGCCAGCGCGACGCACTGCGACGTGTAGGCCTTGGTCGACGCGACGCCGATCTCGGGACCGGCATGCAGATAGATGCCCCCTTCGGCCTCCTGCGCGATCGAGCTGCCGACGACGTTGCAGATCGCCAGCGTCGGGTGCCCCTTGCGCTTCATCTCGCGCAGCGCCGCGAGCGTATCGGCCGTCTCGCCGCTCTGCGTGATCGCGAAGACGAGCGTGTCGTCGCTCATCGGCGGATTGCGGTACCGCAGCTCGCTGGCGTACTCCACCTCGACCGGAATCTGCGCCAGCTCCTCGAACAGGTACTCGCCGACGAGCGCCGAGTGCCAGCTGGTGCCGCAGGCGGTGAAGACGATCCGCCGGATGTTCCGCAGCTCCTTGGGCGACAGATTCAGACCGCCGAAGACCGCCGTCCCTTCGTCCTCGTTCAGGCGTCCGCGCATCGTGTTCCGGATCGCGTCCGGCTGCTCGAAGATCTCCTTGAGCATGTAGTGGTCGTAGCCGCTGAGTTCGACGTCGGTGACGTCCCACTTCAGCGGTCGGACGTCGTGGTCGACCGGGCTCAGGTCACGATGCCGCACTTCCAGCGAATCGCGCGAGATCGCGGCGAGCTGATGATCGGACAGATAGACGATCTTGTCGGTTCGGCCGGCCAGAGGCGAGGCATCGCTGGCGACATAGTGTTCGTCGTGACCGATGCCGATCACGAGCGGACTTCCCAGTCGAGCCGCGAAGAGGTATTCGGGCCAATCCCGGAAGATCATCAGCAGCCCGTAGGTTCCTCGCAGCTGGGCGACCGCCGAGCGGATCACGTCGAGCAGCAGATCGACCGCTTCGCTCCCCTCGGGGCGCTCGTCGACCGCTTCCAGACGCTTGGCGAGGAGATCGGCGATCAGATGCGCCACCACTTCGGTGTCGGTCTCGCTCCGGAAGACGTACCCCTTGGCCTGGAGCGGAGCGGCGAGCTCGCGGAAGTTCTCGACGACGCCGTTGTGGACCAGGACGACCGAGCCGTCGCCGCCGGCATGCGGGTGCGCGTTCGCTTCGCTCGGTCGCCCGTGAGTCGCCCAGCGGGTGTGGCCGATGCCGGTCCGCGCATCGCAGCTGGCGGGATCGAGCCGCTCGGCGAGCGCGGCGATCCGGCCGACGGCGCGCGTCGTGCGGATCGACCCGTCACGGCCGACGACCGCCGTTCCGGAACTGTCGTAGCCGCGATACTCGAGCCGTCGCAGCCCTTCGAGCAGGATGCCGCAGGCCTGTTTCCTGCCGACGTAACCGACGATTCCGCACATCAGACTTGACCCCGCCATTCGAGAACGAACGGGCCGCTCGCGGGAACGGCCGATTCGTCCAGTCTAGTCCGCGACTCGCCCCGACGACTCGCCGCGGTGACCAGCGGACCGAAATGAACGGGGGCGATCGGGGAGCGGTCGAACCGATCGCGCCGATGGCGCGCGACGAGGGGCGAGCGTCGGCACGTCGCGGATTCGCCGACCGAAGCGTCGCGGCTCCTGCCGTTCGAAGCATCGCGGCCGGGCTCTAGAATGCCGAGCGCCATCGTTTCGCCGCGCCACGGGATTCGATCCCTGCGATCGTGCGAACCCCGACGACCGGCTCCCACCCAGGATCTTCCTCATGGCCGATTATGCTCTTCCCGCCCCCGTCGACGTTCCGCGAATCGCCAAGGACCAGGTGCTGCTGATCGCCAACGGCGACCTGCGCCTGTCGGCCAATCGGAAAT
>CAZZBI010000018.1:0-3045 GCA_964652385.1 uncultured Pirellulaceae bacterium
CTCACCAGCCCGCAGCGTCAGCAAGGGGTCCCCGTGCTCTCGCCTCGGCAACGGACGGTGCGACCGGTGCCGGTCGCACGACGACGGTCGCACCGCGGGATCGGATCAGGGGGCTCGACGGACGAGGATCGGAGTCAAATCGCTGTCTTCTTCGGCCAGGCCGAGGACCTCGATCCGGTCTCCGTCGATCCGCACCTCGTACGCCGTTCCGGTCTCGGGATTGACCGTCGGTGCATCGGTCAGAGGCCGATCGACGGCGGCGGCCAGCGCCAGGTACCACGCGTCGCGGCGAGCTCGACCGCGCGCCAGACGCTGCTGGGCGGTGGTGATGCCGATCAGCAGCAGGTCCGCCGCCACGCTCGGGAAACGAGGGGCATTGCGGACCGCGTCGAGACTTTCGAACCGCTCGTCCAGCCACGCACGCCGTTCGAAGTACGGCGTCTCGGACCGCGCGATCAGTTCGCGCATCGTCTCGAGATACCAGAGTTCGTCGTCGTCGACGTTCCGACGGACCACCAGCGCATGATCCATCGTCTCGTTCCGCTCTTCCAGACGGTCGTACTCCTCGCGGGTCAGCAGCGACAGATACTCGCCCGCGCGGACCATCTCGTAGGCATGCATGCCGGCCGCCCGATCACCGATCCACGCGGTCCGCTCGCTTCCTCCCTCGCGTCGATCCGCGGTCGCCAACTCGAACAGCAGTTCGTGCGTTCGCCGAGTCGCGGCGTCGGAGGTGGCGATCGCCATCATGCCCGACGCGATCCAGCGACGGACGTCGACGGCGGCCAGATGCGCCACGAGACTCGGAGCGGCTTCGAGTTTCGACGCCAGGCGGATCAGATCGGCGAGCGGCTCGATGCCCCCTTCCGGCGCTCCGCGATACACCTCGTCGATCCCCTCCATGATGCGAACGCGAGCGACCAGACGCGCCGCTTCGACCCAGGCGGTGTCCTCGACGATCCCCTGATCCGTTCCGACTCGAAAGGCGCTCTTCGGTCGGCGCAGCGCCGCCAAGAAGGCCGCCGTGTCGGGGCGAAGTCGCGCGACGATGCGGCGAGCGTGCTCCAGCGCGGTCGGCGAGAACTTCAGCCCCTCGTCGGGCCACAGTTCGTTAAGACTCCGATGGATCCGATCGATCTCGGCAGAGGATGCGAACGGAGTCGATACGGCGGCCGTCAGGTCGTCCTCGCTCTCGGCCGGCGGTTGCCGCTCGACCAACTGCATCGGCCAACCCTTGTCGGCGCGAATCCGAGCCAACTCTTCCTGCAGCGTCTGGGAGTGCGTCTTGTCGGTCAACGACAACTCGGCATGAGTCGTCAGTTGCTTGCGGATCGACCGTTCGTCCTCGCGCCCGCAGCCGACGAGCGCCGCCACGACCAACAAGGCCGCGAGCGAGCGAAGCGGCATGGAGCGATCGACCGCGTTCGAACGGCGAAACGATGCCGCTCCGCCGCTCGCCAACCCGATGGCGGCCCACATGGCATCGCCGCGTGCTCGGTCTGCCGCCCCCACCATGGCTCCCTCCCTGGTCCCGCTTCCTCGTCATCCTGCCGCCCAGAGCGGTCCCTTACTCCTTCTCGGCCGAAGGATCGATCTTCTCGAATCGAACCAGATACGACTCCTTGAAGATCCCCTCCAGTTCGCCCACCTTCCGGAAACCGACCTCGGCGATCTCCCGCTCGAAGACCTCCTGACCGGCGCGGACATGTCCCATGATCCACTCGGAGCTCTTGCCTTCGATCCGGGAGAACTCGACCAGGACGACGATCCCTCCCGGCTTCAGGGCGCGGTGGATCGTCGACATCGTCTTGTAGGGAAACTCGAAGTGGTGATAGGTGTCGCAGATGAAGACGACATCGACCGACTCGGGCTCGAGATTGACGGCGTCCGGCTCGCACAGCACCGCTTCGATGTTCTTCAGCCCTTCCTTCTCGACGAAGTCGCGGATGTGATCGACGAACTCGTCCGAGATGTCGACCGCGAACACCTTTCCCTCGTCGCCGACCCGCTCCGCGAGGAGTCGAGTGAACAGACCGGTCCCCGCTCCGACATCGGCGACTCGCAGCCCCGGTCGGAGTTCGCAGGCATCGATGATCTCCTTGCGCAGGTCATAGACCTCGCGCCCTTCCTTCTCGAATCGCTCGACGTACTGCGGCACGTCGGGCGTCTCGAACGAGTCGTTGATGCCGGGCTTGACGCTGGTTTCCTGAGCGGCGAGCGGAGCGGATGCGCAGACCAGACCGGCCAGCATCAGCGCCGCCCCCCACTGCCGTCGACCGATACCGAGAGACATCGTTTCGTTCTCCATGAGTCCGAGAGTTGGCGTTCGGGTCGTCATGTCGCGCCGCGGAGCGATCACTTCGCCGGCGGAACCTCGATCCAGAACCAGCCGCGGAGGTCGCCTTCGGCAAAGCCGGTCGCGGCATCGTCCGGATACTTGCGGTCGATCGCGGCGACGACCTTCGGGTCCATCGCATCGACCGCTCCGTGACACATCAGACATTCCTGTTTCAGTCGGATCGGCAGCAGCATCGCCAGCGTGCCGTCGTCGGCTCGGGCATACCGCGGCTCCTCGACCCGCTCGTCGACCCAGGCCTGAGCCCAAGCGGGAGGGACATTGCTCGGGTTGCGGAGCCTGAACGACGTCCGACCGATCTTCAGGTCGTGTTCGTTGCGCACCTTGGCGCCGAGCTCCGGCACCAGCTCGCCGCAGACCGCGATCGCCGTCTCGGGACCGCTCGACGAGATGACGGCAATCAGGCGCTGAAGCAGCGACGCGAAGAGCGCATCACGAGCCGCGGTTCCTCGATCGCGCTGGGCAACCGCCGTCTCGTCCAGCGCCTCGGGCTCGAGCGGTTCGAAGGTGCGAGCGTCGGTCGTCGCAGCGGGCGCGGGCTTGTCGGCGGCGCGTTCCTCGGTCGGACCGCAGCCGGCCAGCGGCACCGAAGTCGAAAACAGCAGCGCGAAAGCGAGTCGAGTTCGAAGCGGAAGCGAAAGAGCCATCACGGCACCTCGATCGAGCGGCAGTCATGCGGTCTCCGGACG
>CAZZBI010000018.1:3055-23552 GCA_964652385.1 uncultured Pirellulaceae bacterium
CCCCTACATCGTAGGCGATCCGGCTGCGGGTGCGACCCGAGGCCCTACCCGCCGCGTCAGCAAAGGGTCCCCGCGTCCTGACATCGATTCCGTGCGAACGCTCCGGGGTCACGATGTCTCCCGACGGGTCTGATCCCGGCGCTCCGCTTCGGGCTGGTCGGGCGATGTCCGTAGCATTCCCGCATCTCGCTCCCGTGCCTTCGCACTCCTCAGTGCCTCCGTGAGAAAAACTCCGGCCGTGCCTCCGGACTTCCCTCGGCGCCTCACTCAGCGCCTCCGTGCCTCCCAGCTCCGTGCCTCCCAGCTCGAAACGCCCAGCGCGGGGGCCCTTGGTGGCTCGACGGCGACCGGGGGCGGTCGGACTACTGTGGTCACATCACGACATTCGGGCCCTGGCTCGTCCGACCCGAGAGCGATCTCGCTGACGGGCAGGTACAATCCGTGAGGTCGGTCCCTCGCCGACCTCCCACCTCACTCCTGCCTCGATCGGAGTCCCGATGCCGATGAGGTCCCTCCCCATCGCGCGGTCGTCGGTCCGGATGCGGATCGTCCTTCCGCGTCCCGTCGCCGCACTCGCGCTCTGCCTGCTGCTCGCTCCCCCTCTCGTCGCTCGGGAGCCGGACGGCGAGGCGCTGCGTCATTTCGAGACGCATGTCCGACCGCTGCTGGTCGGACATTGCCTGGGCTGTCATGGGCCGACCCGAATCGAAGGGGGACTCCGTCTCGATTCGGCCGCCGCGATCGCGACCGGAGGAGACTCCGGAGTGCTGCTCGTTCCGGGACGCGCGGACGAGAGTCTGCTGATCGAAGCGGTGGAACGGCACGGCGACCTCGCCATGCCTCCGGAACGCCCGCTGGAGTCGGACGAGATCGCGGCGCTGCGCCGTTGGGTCGACGACGGCGCGGCCTGGCCCGCGGGGAGCGACGGGCGCGGCGCCGATCTGACGGCGGAGCATTGGGCCTTTCTGCCGATCGCTCACGAACCGACGCCGCTCGATGCACCCCCCTCCGATGCGCTTCGGCCGCTGGATCGTTTTCTGGAAGACGCGCGCCGACCGCTCGGACTGCCGGTCGTCGGTCCGGCAGATCGGCCCGCGCTCCTGCGCCGACTGACGTACGACCTGACCGGACTTCCGCCCGAGCGAGACGAGGTCGCGGCGTTCGAGCGAGACGAGCGGCCGGACGCCTACGAGCGACAGGTCGATCGCCTGCTCGCCTCGGCCAAGTTCGGCGAACAGTGGGGGCGCCACTGGTTGGACGTCGCGCGCTACGCCGACAACAAGGGTTACGTCTTCTTCGAACAGCAGAAGTATCCGTGGGCGTGGGCCTATCGCGACTGGGTCGTTCAGGCCCTCGATCGCGATCTGCCGTACGATCGCTTCCTGCTCGAACAGCTGGCGGCCGATCGGTTGACCGACGCCTCCGATCCGGCTCGGCTGGCGGCGCTCGGATTCCTGACCGTCGGCGGACACTTCATCAACAACACGCACGACATCGTCGACGATCGGATCGACGCGGTGACTCGGGGACTGACCGGTCTGACCCTCGCCTGCTGCCGCTGCCATGACCACAAGTACGATCCGCTCACGCAAGCCGACTACTACGCTCTCTACGGCATCTTCGCGTCGAGTTACGAGCCGCTCGTCCCGCCCTCGCTCGACGGGCCCGGCGATCCGGACTCGCCCACCGAGTACGAACGGGAACTTCGGCGCCGTCAGGAGGATCTGGAATCGTTCGTCGCCGGCAAGGTCGCCGGTCTGGCCGAGAGCGGACGCCGACGGGTCGACGAATACCTGCTGGCGGTACACGAACGGCGACATCATCCGGCCGCCGAAGAGTTCATGCTCATCGCCGATCCGAACGACATCAATCCGTCGATGATCACGCGTTACGAGGCGTATCTGCGCGAGAAGACCGACGAGCGGCATCCGGTCTGGGGACCGTGGCACCGGTTCGCGGACCGGAACGAGGCGTCGGCCGAAGGCGAGCCGCTCGATCCGAACGACGCGGAGCGGTCGGGCTGGAGTCCGGGGATCGTCGCCGCGCTGAACCGCGACGAACCGACGAGCGTCGCCGCACTCGCCGCCGCCTATGGTCGCCTGTTCCGAGCGATCGATGATCGACGACGCGGCGCCGTGCTCGACGACGATGCCGATCCCGATGCCGATACCGCGAACGAACCGTCCGCCGAAGCCGCCTCGAACGACACCCCGCTCTCCGGACTCTCCGACGCGGAACTCGGTCTGCTCGAACAGGAACTGTTCGGCAGCGGCGTTCCGGCCGTCGTGCCGGCGCAGCTCGATTGGGGCTTCCTGTCGCTCTTTCCCGATCGCGCGACGCAAGGGGAATACGACAAGCGTCTCAAGGCGGTCGAAGCGCAGCTCGGCCTGCCCGAAGCGCCGGTCCGCGCGATGGCGCTGCTCGATCGCCCCGAACCGGTCGACAGCGCGATCTTCCTGCGAGGGAACCCGAATCGGCCGGGAGAGATCGTGCCGCGATCGGTGCCGGTACCGGGAACTTCCCATCGGGTTGCGGTCGCGAACGGGAGCGGTCGACTGGAACTTGCGTTGGCCCTGATCGATCCGTCGCATCCGCTCACCGATCGCGTCTGGGTCAATCGCGTCTGGATGCACCTGTTCGGCGACCCGCTCGTCACCACGCCCGGCGACTTCGGGCTGCGGAGCGACCCGCCGGTGCAGCGCCGCTTGCTCGATCATCTGACCGTTCGCCTGCGCGACGGCGAACGGTCGACCAAGCGCCTGATCCGCGAACTCGTCCGTTCCGCCGCGTATCGACGGTCGAGCGAGTCGTCGGCGGCAGGGGAGGGGGCCGATCCGGAGAACCGATTCTGGTGGCGACAGAATCGCAAGCGTCTGTCGTTCGAGGCGATGCGCGACACGCTGTTGGCGCTCGCGGGGCGGCTGAGCGAACGGCGCGGCGGACCGGCGGAACCGGGACTCGAACCGTTCGGCAATCGTCGCACGATCTACGCCTTTGTCGATCGTCTGGACTTCGCGCCGCTGATGGCTCGTTTCGATGTTCCCGATCCGTCGGCGACGGCGGTCGAGCGGACCGAAACGACCGTCCCGCCTCAGGCGCTCTTCTGGCTCAATCACCCCGAAGTGCTGCAGCTGGCGAGCGAGACGAACGCCATGGCGCGGCGCACGATGGTCGACGATTCCGAGCACGAGGGGGCGCTCGACGAGCGGCGGATCGAGGCGCTGGCGGAGCGGATCTGGCAGCGACCGCCGAGCGAGTCGGAGCGGCGCGCCTGTCGCGAGTTCCTCGAGCGCGAGCGGAGCGTCGCGCAAGCGGCGAACGAAGGCGAATGGCACGAAGCGGTCTGGGAACGCCTGACGCACGCGCTGCTGATGAGCAACGGGACGATCTTCATCGACTGAACGGGGTCGATCGGGCGCGAATCGCTACCGGAAAGGGAACGACCATGGGATCGCTGCCGGATCATCACCGCGACCCCCCGCCGCTCGGCCTGTCGCGGCGCGAACTGCTGCGCCGATCGGGATGCGGACTCGGCGCCCTGGGACTGGCGGCGCTGCTGGCGGACGAAGGGCATGCGGCGGAGCGATCCGCGCTGGCCCCCCGAGCCCCTCACTTCGCGCCGCGGGCCAAGCAGGTGATCCACCTGTTCATGAACGGCGGGCCGAGTCATCTCGACACGTTCGATCCCAAGCCGGAACTCGATCGGCGCCATGGCCAGGAGCTGCCGGAGAGTCATCTGCGGACCGAGCGGAAGACCGGCGCCGTGATGCGTTCGCCGTTCTCCTTTTCCCGTTACGGCGAATCGGGAATCGAGGTGAGCGAACTGTTCGCGCAGACCGCGCGTCATGTCGACTCGATGGCCGTCGTCCGTTCGATGCATGCCGACGTGCCGAACCACGAGCCGTCGCTGATGCTGATGAACTGCGGTCACTCGCGCCTGCCGCGACCGAGCTTCGGGTCGTGGGTGACGTACGGACTGGGGAGCGAGAACCGGAACCTTCCCGGATTCGTCGCGATGTGTCCCGGCGGCTATCCGATCGTCTCGACCAACAATTGGCGCTCGTCGTTCCTTCCGGGCGCGTATCAGGGGACCTATCTCGACACGCAGCACACCGAGGTCGAGAAGCTGATCGCCGATATCCGCAACGACCGCTGGTCGCTCGAAGAGCAGCGCCGCCAACTCGATCTGGTCGGAGCGCTGAACCGCGATCACGCCGCGACTCGCGCGGCCGACGGCGCACTCGAAGCGCGGATCGAGGCGTTCGAGCTGGCGTATCGGATGCAGAGCGAGGCGTCGGAGGCGTTCGATCTGACGCGCGAGACGCAAGCGACTCGCGATGCCTACGGCGACACGCTGCACGGACGCCAGCTGCTGATCGTCCGGCGTCTGATCGAGCGTGGAGTCCGGTTCGTGCAGGTCTGGTCGGGAGCCGGGCAGCCGTGGGACAACCACGACTCGCTCGAGAAGCAGCATCGGTCGCTGGCCGAATCGTGGGATCGTCCGATCGCTGCGCTGCTGGACGACCTGAAACGGACCGGCCTGCTCGAGACGACGCTCGTGCTGTGGGGAGGGGAGTTCGGCCGGACGCCGGTCGCGGAACTGCCGGCGCTCGACGGCCGCGACCACAACCATTACGGCTTCACCTGCTGGTTGGCGGGAGGCGGAGTGCGCGGGGGAACGGTCGTCGGCGCGACCGACGACTTCGGCTTCCGCGCGACCGACAACCCGGTCCACGTTCACGATCTCCACGCGACGATGCTCCATCTGCTCGGGTTCGACCACGAGCGTCTGACGTATCGAGTCGCGGGGCGCGACTATCGTCTGACCGACCTCGAAGGGCGAGTCGTCCCGGAGCTGCTCGGCTGAACGACTCTCCCTGCCTCCCAGCCCGAAGCGCAAGCGCAGGGGTCCCCGTGCCCTCGTTCGGTTCGGCGCCGATGCATCGATTCGCGGCGTAACGCGGCGGGGCTGATCCCGGCGCTGCGTTTCGGGCTGGTCGGGCGATGTCCGCAGCATTCCCGGCTCTCGCCCCCGTGCCTTGGCGCTCCTCAGCGCCTCCGTGAGAAGAACGCCGACCGTGCCCTCGGACTTCCCTCGGCGTCTCTCTCGGCGCCTCCGTACCTCTGGGCCATCCCGCCCAGCAGTGCGACCGGGGTCAGTCGCACTACGTCAGTCGCACTACGGCGGTCGCACAGCGGTGGTCAAACGACGGAAACAGACCCCTCGACCGAGCCTCTTTACTAATACGGACTGATCTGTCTAAATTAGACCAGGTCCTCGGGACGATCGGACAAGACCAGGGGGTTCGCGCGCTGCGACTTCGGTCCGATCCCCCGCTGCCCGCCGAGCCGCCTCGGCTCCACCATCCCACCATTCGGCGCATCTTCGCCGACCCGGCACGAGGAGAGCACCATGAGTCGCTCGCAGGCCCCGCTCCCGGTTTCCCGGCTTTCGGTCGATCGCTTCCGCTTCTCGTACCGTCCGATTCGTTTCGCCGCGCAAGCCGCGCTCGTCGTGCTGCTCGGCAGCGTCTGGCTTGCCGCTCCGGTCGTCGCTCAGCTCGAGTTCGAGCGACCGCCGATCGACTACCTGAACGTGGAACCGTCCGATCCGATTGCGCGTCTCCAGCAGCGTCTGGATGCGGGCGAGACGACGCTGGAGTTCCATCCGGAGCGCGGCTGGCTCGATTCGCTCCTCGAGGAGCTCGACATCGCTCCCGAGAGTCAGACGCTGGTCTTCAGCAAGACGAGCTTCCAGCTCCGACGGATCGATCCGCGGCGCCCGCGAGCCCTGTACTTCAACGACGACGTCTATCTCGGGTGGGTCCAGCGCGGCGACGTGGTCGAGGTGATGGGAGTCGATCCGGTGCAGGGGTCGATCTTCTACACGCTGGAGCAGAATCCCGAGGCACCGCCGAAGTTCGTGCGCGATCGCGGCCAGTGCCTGACCTGCCACGCCTCGTCGCGAACGCAGGGCGTTCCGGGGCCGCTCGTCCGATCGGTCTACGTCGATCGAGGCGGTCAGCCGCTGTTGGGGAGCGGGACGTTCACGACCGATCATCGGAGTCCGTTCGACGAGCGATGGGGAGGCTGGTACGTCACCGGCACTCACGGTTCGATGCGGCACATGGGGAACGAGTGCGTCGCCAACCCGAAGGACGCCGGCTCGCTCGATCGGGAATCGGGAGCGAACGTCGAGCAGCTCTCGACCCGCATTCGGACCGAGCCGTATCGGACCGAGCACAGCGATCTGGTCGCGCTGATGGTCCTCGAACACCAGAGTCTGGTGCACAACCTGATCACGCTCGCGAACTACGAGACGCGTCTGGCGGAGCATTACGATTCGGTGATGAATGCGGCGCTCGAGCGCCCCGCCGACCATCGGAGCGACTCGACCGAACGGCGAATCTCGGCAGTGGTCGACAAGCTCGTCGACGGCCTGCTGATGGTCGACGAGTTCCGTTTCGACCAGCCGATCGCCGGCACCTCGGGCTACAGCGAGGTCTTCGCTCGACAGGGCAAACGGGACTCGCAGGGACGGAGTCTGAGGGATCTCGATCTTCAGACGCGACTGTTCCGCTACCCGTGCAGCTACCTGATCGACACGCCGCACTTCGATTCGCTCCCCGACACGGTCCGCCGAGCGACGATCCGACGTCTGTGGGAGGTGCTCACCGCGCCGACCGCCGATCCGCGCTACGCCCATCTGACCGACGAGGACCGGAAGGCGATCGTCGAGATCCTGAACGAGACGAAGCCCGAACTGTTCGCGGAACTGCGCTGAGACGATTCGCAGGGGACGAGTCGCAGGGGATGGATCGAATCGCGTCAGCCGAAGGAACGCTCGTCCGAACGGTCACCGCTCGGTCTACGAGACGACGGCGGACAGCGTTCCGTCGCGGCGTTCCAGACGGACACGATGCGATTCGATGCCGAGCCCCGCTTCGGGATCGCGCCGATCGCTCCAACCGGGAACGGTCGTCGTGTCGGCTCCCAGACGATCGAGTGTCGCGGCGGCATCGAGCAGTTCGCCCCACGCCTCGTTCCATTCCGGACTCGCGGCAAGTCCCTGTTCGAGTCCTTCGCGCTGGTCCCCCGCTCCCGACGCCAACCAGCGTCCGTCCTCTTCCTGACGCAACTCGAACCGGTCGTCGGCGCCGGACGCGTCGAGCATCTGACGAAGCTTGTCGAGCGCGTCGCTCATCCGAGTCCGCTGTTCGGCAACGAGCTTGTGGAGATCGTTGAGACCGACGAACGACTCGCTCGTGGCGGACGCCGACGACTCCGCTTCGGCCGCCGGATTCCCCTGCAGCAGACCGGCGAAGTCGAGCGTCTCGACCGTCGCCTTGGCCGCGCCCGACAGCAAACCGACCATGCCGGCTCCGGCCCAGGCTCCGATCTGAACGGGATTCATCGGCAGGTTCCGGTAGGTGCGCGAGGCGGAGAAGGGAAGTACGGTGATCGGCCGAGTGTCGACCGTATCCCGTCGTCAGTTGATCGGCGTTGCGAACCGAGCGTCTGGTTCCGCATCAGCGAAGGACCATCGTTTTCGCGAGGTTGCTAGCGACACGGAATGACGCTGTGCTGTCGTGGTGTGTCCGCCGTCGTGCGAATGCCGTCGTGCGACCGCCCCCGGTCGCAGGGAATGGAATGGGAGGGCGCGGAGACCCCTTGCTGACGCGGCGGGCTGGGAGGCACGGGGGCGAGAGGCGAGCGGCGGATGCCGCACCTCCAAATCCCGGTTCGACTCTTGGCAACCGACCGCGCGCCGCCTAATCATTGAGGGGCGTGCGGTTCCGCTCTCACCGCGGAATCGTGACCAGTCGGCGGGGACGCTTCGCTCCTCGCGAGTCCCCTCCTTCCGCCTTCCTTCCCGGAGTTGTTGTGATGCGTAGTCTGTTGCTGTCGGCCGGTCTGCTGCTCGGTCTGGCCGGTTCGGCGTTCGCCGAGGACGAGGTCCCTCAGGCGCTGAACTACACCGTTCGGAACATCGACGGTGACGAGGTGAAGCTGTCGGACTACCAGGGGAAGGTGGTCGTGGTGGTCAACGTCGCCAGCGCCTGCGGCCTGACGCCGCAGTACGCCGGCCTCCAGGCGCTCTACGACAAGTACAAGGACAAGGGACTCGTCATCCTCGGCTTCCCCTGCAACCAGTTCGGTTCGCAGGAGCCGGGAAGCGACGCGGACATCAAGGAGTTCTGCACGGGCGAGTACCGAGTCACCTTCCCGATGTTCTCGAAGATCGAGGTGAACGGGGACGGTGCCGCCGATCTGTACAAGCACCTCACCTCGCTCGACCTGCAGCCCAAGGGAGCAGGGAAGGTGAGCTGGAACTTCGAAAAGTTCGTCATCGGCCGCGACGGCGAAGTGGTCGGTCGGTTCGAGCCGCGGACGGCGCCGGATAATGCCGCCTTTGTCGAAGCGATCGAAACGGCGCTCGGCGAGTGAGTTGATCTTCAGCGGCGAATGCCGCGATCCGGTCGATGCCGACGTTTCGGCTCAAGCCGGACCCGATCGTCCTGCGACGCCCGTGTTGCCTTCACCTTCCCGAAGGCAATGCGGGCGTCTTCATGCGCCGGGCGTCCGATCGGGCGGGTCAGCGGTCGGCCGGATTCAGTCGATCCAGCACCCCGCGAACGTGCCTCGCACTGGCTCGCAACTGTTCGATCTCTTCGGTCGTCAGCTGCGGTCGGAGCTGTCGCAGGACCCCTCGGCGACCGATGATCGCCGGGACCGACAGACAGACGTCGCTGACGCCGAACCAATCGTCCAGCAGCACCGAGACGGGAAGCGTGCGTCGGCTGTCGAGCAGGATCGAGGCGATGATCATCGCCGTCGCTTGGCCGATGGCGAAGTTGGTGTAGCCCTTGCGGCGATAGACTTCGGCTCCCGCCTGGCGCGCCTGTTCGAACAGGGTCCGGTGGATCGGTCCGGAATCGAGTCGCTGGCCGCCGGTCGCGGCGACGCTGAGCGCCGGAAACTGCGTCTCGCCGTGCTCCCCCAGGATGTACGCTCGCACGTCATCGGGGTGGATCTGCAGATGGTCGCTCATCAGCGACCGCCAGCGACCGCTGTCGATCAGCGTTCCGGTCCCGATGATCTGGCGACTCGGCAATCCCGACAGCCGACCGACGACGTAGGTCATCACGTCGACCGGATTGCTGACGACGACGAAGACCGCATCGGGACTCGCCGCGGCGAGCGACGGGATCCACTCGCGCATGATCCCCTGATTCCCGTCGGCGAACGCCATCCGGTCGGGGGCAGGGCCGGGGACCGAGATGCTGGCGGTGATCGCGACGACATCCGACCCGCGACTTTCCTCGACCGAGCCGGCGGTGATCTTCATCTTGCGCTGCGCGAACGCGGCGGCATGACGCAGATCGGCCGCTTCGCCTTCGGATCGCTCCGGAGTCCGATTGACGAGCACGATCTCGTCCGCCAACTCGCGCGACAGCAACGTGTAGGCGAGCGTCGTACCGACGTTGCCGCAACCGAGAATCGTCACCTTCTGTCCCATCGCCGCTCCTGCCGTCGAAGTCCGAATGACGGATTGTAGTCGGGCCGGTTCGACGGCGAGCGGGAGGGGAAAGGTAAGCGCGTCGCGCCACGGGCACGAAGACTTGGTGGAGACGCGCCGAGTTCACGAAGAGGAACCCCGGCGATGTGCTTCGGACCGGGAAGGCTTCGACTACAATCCGAGCCGGTTCGATTCGCCTTGCCTGCTCCCCGCCCACGGAGATCCTCCGCCGTGCGACTCGCCCCCCTCCGCTCCGTTCTGCGTCGTTCGTTTCCGCTGGTCGCCGTCGCGTCGCTCGCGACCTGGATCGATCTCGTGCCGGCCCTTGCGCAAGGCCCCGAGCGGATGCCGTCGATCGAGGTCGGAGCGACCGTGGAAGATGCCCCCGCGGCCCTGCCGTCGGTCGACTGGAGTCGTGCGGGAGCGACGTCGTGGATCTGGGGAGACGACTCCGATCGTCGGTACGTTCTGACGCGTTCGTTCGAGGCGAGGGGAAATCGAGCGGTCCTCCGCGCGACGTCGGACAACGGGATGCAGGTCCGACTGAACGGACGTCCGGTCGCGACGAGCGAGACGTGGGAAGAGCCGGTCGTCGTCGACGTTTCCGAGCAGCTCCGCTCCGGCGCGAACGAACTGAGCGTCACGGTATCGAACGCCGGAGGGATCGCCGCGTTCGTCGCGCAGCTGGCTCTGATCGACGACGACGGGACCGAGTTCGTGGTGACCGACGGCTCGTGGTCGGCGCGACCGGCCGGCAACGACGCCGCTCCCGCCGCAGCGGTCCGCGTCGTCGATCGCCTGGGGAGCGGGCCGTGGGGAAACGTCTTCGCCAACGGCGGTCCCGCGAATCGTCTGCGCGATCTCTTCGTCGTCCGCCCCGGGTTCGCCGTCGAACGCCTCTACCAGGTCCCGCGCGACGAGCAGGGATCGTGGGTCGCGATGACCTTCGATCCGCGCGGCCGACTGATCGTCAGCGATCAGGAAGGGAAGGGGCTGTATCGAGTCACTCCTCCGGCACTCGATTCCGATGAACCGACGCGCGTCGAGAAGATCGATCTGCCGATCACGTCGGCGCAGGGTCTCCTCTACGCCTTCGACGCTCTCTACGTCAGCGTCAACGGCGGACCGGGGAGCGGATTGTATCGAGTCACCGACGAGAACGACGACGACCGTTTCGATCGGGTCGAGAAGCTCGCCGAGTTTCGCGGTGGCGGCGAACACGGACCGCATGCGTTGCGTCTGTCCCCCGACGGCGAACGGATCGTCGTGATCTGCGGCAATCACACGCTGCCGGTCCCACTCGATGCCAGTCGCATCTCGACCGATTGGGATGAGGACCTGCTGTTGCCTCGCAACTGGGATGCCAACGGACACGCGGCCGGCATCCTGGCTCCGGGAGGTTGGATCGCGGAGACCGATCCGCAGGGGAAGCGCTGGACGATGCACAGCATCGGGTACCGCAATCCGTACGACATGGACTTCAACGCCGACGGCGAGCTGTTCGCGTACGACGCCGACATGGAGTGGGACCTCGGCACGCCGTGGTATCGTCCGACGCGAGTCGTGCACGCGACATCGGGGAGCGAGTTCGGCTGGCGGAGCGGAACGGGGAAGTGGCCGGTCTGGTACGAAGACTCGCTCCCGCCGGCGGTCGACATCGGTCCCGGCTCGCCGGTCGGCGTCGCGTTCGGCTACGGCACGCGCTTTCCGGCCGAGTACCAGCGCGCCTTGTTCATCTGCGACTGGACCTTCGGCACGATGTACGCGATCCACCTGACCCCGAACGGCTCGAGCTACGACGCGGTGAAGGAAGAGTTCGTGTCGCGCACGCCGTTGCCGCTGACCGACGTCGCGGTGGGACCGGATGGAGCTCTCTACTTCACCGTGGGCGGGCGCGGAACGCAGAGCGAACTGTATCGAATCCGTTATGTCGGCGACGAATCGACGGCCGCGGTCGATCCGCGCGACGAAGCGGGCTCGGCCGAACGAGCCGCGCGACGCCGTCTCGAAGCGCTGCATCGCGACGGGGGTCCGGCACTGGCGCTCGACGAGATCTGGTCGTCGCTCGGGAGCGAAGATCGCTTCCTGCGTTACGCCGCGAGGATCGCTCTCGAGTTCCAACCGGTCGATCGGTGGCGCGAGCGACTCACGAACGAAAGCGATCCGTCGACTGTCGTCTCGGCCGTCGTCGCCTTGGCGCGAGTCGGCAAGCCGATCGATCTCGGTATCGCTCAGGCATCGCTGCTGAAGCTCGATCTCGACGCGATGTCGGTCGATCAGCGGCTGGCATGGGAGCGGGCGCTGCAACTGGTCTTCATCCGCTTGGGAGCGCCGGAAGAGGATGATCGCCTGATCTGGCTCGACCGACTCGATCGTCGCTTCCCCGCCGAGGACGATCGCGAGAACCGCGAACTGATCCAGCTGCTGACGTATCTCGGGAGCGAGACGGTCGTGGCGAAGGGGCTCGAACTGCTGCAGCGCGAGAAGCGGACGGAAGGGCCCGATCTCGAGGAGCTGATCGCCCGCAATCGCGGCTACGGCGGCGCCATCGCGGCGATGCTCGCGGCGCACCCCGATCTCGAGCAGCTCCACGCCGCGTTCGTGCTCCGCAACGCCCGAGTCGGCTGGACCGCCGAACGGCGAGTCGCCTATTTCCGCTGGTTCGAGAAGGCTCGCGCGTGGAGCGGCGGCGCGAGCTATCAGGGGTTCCTGACGAAGATCGACCAGGACGCCTACCAAAACGCCACCGACGCGGAGCGACTGGCGGTGGAAGCGCTCGGGGCGCGAACGCCGTACCGCGCGGCCGAGCGGCCGGCACCGCACGGACCGGGGCGCGACTGGACCGTCGAACAGGTGTTGGCGGAAGCGGGAGAGGAGTTGCGGGGACGAGACTACGAACAGGGGCGCCGCGCCTTTGCCGCCGCCAACTGCGTCAGTTGCCATCGCTTCCTGGGAGACGGCGGTGCGACCGGCCCCGATCTGACTCAGTCGGCCGGACGTTTCGGCCTGAAGGACATGGTCGAAGCGATCGTCGAACCGAGCAAGGTCGTTTCGGATCAGTACCGCGCGATGGTGATCGAGACGGCAGACGGCGTCACCGTGTCGGGCCGAATCGTCTCGGAAACCGACACGACATTGGTCGTGCTCCTGGATCCGCAGGATTCGAGCAAGGTGATGGAGATCGCGAAGGAGGATGTGGTCGCGAGCGAACCGTCTCCCGTATCGCTGATGCCCGCGGACCTGCTGGATTCGCTCAATCGAGACGAAGTGCTCGACCTGCTCGCGTTCGTCCTCAGTCGCGGCGATGCCGGAGCCCCGATGTTCCGGAAGTAGGCGAGGCGAGCGCCGCGCCTCCGCGCCCTCCCAGCCCGCAGCGTCAGCAAGGGGTCCTCCGCGCCCTCCCAGCCCGCAGCGTCAGCAAGGGGTCCTTCGCGCCCTCCCAGCCCGCAGCGTCAGCAAGGGGTCCTTCGCGCCCTCCCATTCCATTCACTGCGACCGGGGTCGGTCGCACTACGGTGAGCGCGACGGTTTTCGACGCGCGACGTTTCTCGACGAGAGCTGATCCTGGCGCTGCGCTTCGGGCTGGTCGGGCGATGTCCGCAGCAATCCCGCATCTCGTCCCCGTGCCTTCGCTCTCCTCAGCGCCTCCGTGCCTCCCAGCCCGTAGCGCCAAGCGCAGGGGTCCTCCGCGCCCTCCCATTCCATTCACTGCGACCGGGGTCGGTCGCACTACGATGGTCGCGCGACGACCGCCGGGCCGGTCAGGACGCAATGCCCACGCAGGGATCAGAACCGGAATCCCCCTTGGATCATCCAGCCGTCGCTCAGGTCGAGCTTCTCGCCGCCGACCTCGTACTCGATCTGCCGTCCGAAGACGTACCCGGTCTCGACGAAGACACCACCGCCTCCTTTGAGCACGCGCTCGATCCCGAGCATCGCTCGGTAGTCACGCGCCGAAAGTTCGTCCTCGTTCCCTGACGCGCGGAGCGTCGTCCAGGTGTTGCCTCCGAGCGCGCCGGCGACGTACGCCCAGCTCTCGGAACGATCGCCGTCCTTGGCCAGTCGATACGCGATGCGCGGTCGCGGGAACATCAGATCGAAGTTCCAGAGCGGGGTCGGCGTCCAGACGAGACCGACCGCCGGCAGCACCGGCGGCAGATCGTCTCGACCCAGAAAGACCGCCCCGGCCGTCACCTGCAACGTCTCGGGAATCCACTGGTACTGCACGACGCCGAGACCGAAGTACCGGATGTCCGGTTCCGACTCGCGAAAGTCGCTCCGGATCGACGGCGTGACCAGGACCATCGTCGTCCAGCGGTCGTTCCACTGTCGTCGATAGAGCAGATTGACCCCTGCCTGATGCAGTTCGGTCGGCAGCTCGAACGTCACGTTGGAACTCCAGAAGTCGATCCGATAAGTCGGATTGACCACCAGGATGTTCTCGAGGTTGCCGAGCGGAACCGCGACCGCGACCCCCGTCTCGGCATGCGACATCGTCACGTCGTCCTCGAACGGCAGGACGATCCCGCCGCCGAAATCCAGACGCTGGAAGAAGCCGCGCTTGAATCGCTCGATCGGCGCATCGGAAGCGGTCGGGTCGGTGACCACCGAATCGAACGGGACGAACGGATCGAACGAGATGGGCGAGTCGTTCCAGGGTTGACCGGGGAGCTGGCTGATCGAGACGCTGCCGGCCGGAGCACCCAAGGCCGATTCGCCCGACGCCGCGAACGTCGACTCGGCGAACGTCGACTCGGCGAAGGCCGGCGCGCCGAACGACTGAGCCGGCGTCGCGCGAAGGCTCGACAGCAGCAGCAAAAGCGTCAGCAGCGCGATCGGCCACCGAAGGGGGAACGATACCAGGCGCCTATCGAACGACCGTCGGACCGACACCGGAAGACGACTCCTTTCGCCCTACCAATCTCGTCACGCCGGCGGTTCGTCCGACGATTCCCTTCGTACGGAGCGAGCGCCGTTTCGACGCTGACGAGCGTCGGACTGTAGCAACCTCGTTCGCCCTCGACGACCTCAGCCGATCAGCGAAAAGTGCGGACGATAGCAAAGTTCCCGCCCGCCTCTCCCGACGCCTCGACGCAGACCCCGCAGCTTCACTTGGCGAGCGAGCCCGAGCCGGCGGCTACCGGTCGTCACTCGCCGAGCAGGCCGCGGCGGCGCATCCACGCAGCACACGCCTCGGGCCATCGCGAACAGGGCTCGTCCGTCGGACGCAATCCGAAGCCGTGCCCGCCGGTCGCATAGACGTGCAGGTCGGCCGGGACTCCCGCTCGCTTCAGAGCCAGCGTCAGCAGCAGACTGTTCTCGACGCGGACCGGGTCGTCATAAGCGTGAGCCAGGAACATCGGCGGCGTCAGCTCGTCCACCTTCACTTCGGGGAGGAGCGACTGCTGATCGTCGGTGATCAGCCACGCGGCATAGACGAGGATCGCGAAATCGGGACGCGGCGAGAGCTCGTCGATCGTGTCCTTGGCGTCGTACAGCGCTTCGCGATGCATCACGCAGGTCATCGCCGCCGTCTGGGCTCCGGCCGAGAAGCCGAGGATGCCGATCTTGTCGGGCGAGAGCCCCCAATCGCTCGCGCGGCTTCGGACGATCCGCACGGCGCGCTGCGCGTCCTGCACGGCCGACTCGTACAGCCGCTGAGGGTTCCTCGCCGGCACCCGATACTTCAGCAGGATGGCGGTGACGCCGATCCGGTTGAGCCACTCCGCGACTTCGGTCCCCTCGAGATCCCATGCCAGGATCCGATGGCCCCCTCCCGGACAGATGATGACCGCGACATCGGTGCGCGGAGCATCGGCGGCAGGACGATAGATCGTCAGCGTCGGCGTCGCGACATCGCCCAGACGGATGACGGTCCGCCCCGCGACTCGCCCGCCGTCCGGCCCCGACGTATCGCGCTCTTCGCCTTCGAGAGTCACCTCGGGGCCGGGAGGGCGATCGGGCCAGATCGGCATCGTCTCGGGTTCGTCCGCTTGCACGACGGCGACGAGTGCCAGGAGCAACGCACCGCCGAATCCGATCTCTCGTCTCATCGTTTCCTCTCCCGTCGTTCATCGAGTCGTCGCATCGGAGCCGCGCGACGCTCGCGCGACTTCACGACTTGGTGTCGCGTTCTATTGCAGCGACTGCAGATAGTCGAGCAGCGCCTCGAGGTCGGACGGAGCGAGCGGATCGACGAGCCCCTCAGGCATCACCGACACCTCCTGCCGCACCCGCGCCTGGATGTCGATCAGGTCGATCAGATGTTCGCGTCCTTGAGCGTCGCGCACCGCGATCCGCTCGGCCTCCTCGCGCACCACGAAACCGGTCAGCGAGCGGCCGTCCGCCGTCTCGAACGATTCGGTCACGAACCCTTGCGCCAGCGAACGACTCGGGAACAGGAGCGCCTCGGCGAGCTTCGCCCGATCGTACGTCTTCGCGACGTTCGGCAGGTGGGGTCCGCGAGGGGTCTCGTCGGCGCGAATCGTGTGGCAGTTGGCGCAGTTGAGTCGCGCGAACCAGCGCGCTCCGAGCGCCTCGTCGCTCCCTCGCGCGCCGACCGCCGCGAGCACATCGTCGCGCCCTCGCTCGGCGATCGTCGGCCCCGCGCCCGGTTCGAGCGGCTCGATCGACCAGCGCTCGGCCAGGCTCGAAGCGCGAGCGGCGATCGCCGAGTCGCCGCTTCCGACTCCCTGCAGGATCCGATCCTCCCAGCGTCGATCACCCGCCAGTTCGATGGCGTCGAGCCAGCGGAGCGCTCCCCCCGGCGCTTCCCAGGCGCGCTGCATCGCCCCCGTCACCTCGGCCCCTCCCGGCCCGTCTCCGGCCGGCGCATCGATCGAGACGAGAAGCGCGATCGCGAGCGTGCCGAGCTCCGGATCGTCGATCGACCGGAGCAGCTCGCGCGATTGCCGAGCCACCGACTCGGGGCGGCGCATCGTATCGAAGACGTCGCGGAACGCCGGCGAATCCCCTTGCCGGAGTCGCTCCAAGGCGCCGAGCAGCAGCTTGCCGTCGAAGCCGCCGAAGCGCCAGGCGATCGTCAGTCCGCGTCCGACGCGATCGTCCGACGCCGCGCCGTCGTCCAGCAGTGCGGCCAGTTCTTCGATCGTCTCGTTGCCGAGCGACGATTCGTCGGCGAGCCAGTCGAGCCAGGCGTCGTAGTACCGATCGTCGCGACGACGCAGTTCGGTCAGCCGCTCGGTAAAGGGACTGCCGCCGGAGCGATGACGGCGCAGTTCCTTCATCAGCGTCGGGAGCGCCTCGGGTTCGGCCGACGCGATCGCTCGATCGAGCGCGGCTGCCGCCGCATCCGACCCGCTCCACGCCTCGGGCTGGTAGATCGGCCCGCGCGTGTCGGGTCGCGTACCCCAACTCGCGCCGTTCCAGACGCCTTCGACGTAACGCAGTCGAGCGACCGCCGCGAACAGCTCCGGTTCGACCGGACGCCCCTCATCGGTCCGGACTCGAACCGCTTCCGCCAGCGCCGCGACCACTTCGATGTGCGGCATGCGACTGACCGTCTTCAGAGCGGCGCCGGCGAACGCTTCTTCGCGACTGAACGCCTCGAGACATTCGGCCCAGGCATCGATCGCGATCAGCGTTTCGGCGGCGGTATGCCGGACGAGCGGATCGGAATCGCCGAGCCGTCGGACGAGGTCGCGCGCCAGAACGCGCGCGTCGATCGTTCCGATCGCGCGAATCGCTTCCAATCGGACGCGCGGGTCGGGGTCGGCGAGTGCCGATTCGATACGACGGATCGGTCGTCGCTCGGCGGCGACCGGCAGATCGGCCAGCGCTCGAATCGCCCAGGCACGGATCGTCGGATCGTCGCTCAGCGAGACGATCGCCGATTCGGCTTGATCGCCGAGCCCGAGGGCCAGGGTAAAGAGCGCCGCGATCCGACCGTCGAGCGAAACCGATCGGTCGGCAGCCAAGGTCGTCAGCCGCTCGGCCGTCTCGCTCGACCAGCCGCGCGCCAGCAACTCGCGCTGCGCCGCCAATCGCTGACGGTGACTCGATCCGACAAGCGCCTCGACCAGCTCCTCTTCCGTCGCCGTCATCGTGTCGAGCACCGGCGTCGGACGATGGTCGATCGGTTCGACTCGCACCAGAAAGCCGACCTCTTCCCCCGCATAGTTGAAGGTCGCTCCGCGCCAGCTCGCCGCGACGATCCGCCCCGCTCCGTCGACATCCAGGTCGGTCGCGCGCGGAAGGCGCAGGAACTCCGTCTCGTCCGCCGCGAACGTCCCTCCCTGAGGCGTCATCCGATGTCGGTAGATCGCGTCGCGCCCCCAGTCGGCCGTGTAGAGCGCGCTGCCGTAGCCGTCGGGGAGTCCCGGTTCGTCGATCCAGCAGGCACCGCAGCCGGAACCGCCGCCGTAGTCGGCCAGCGGCGCGACGATCTCGTCGGCGAAGTTCAGGTAGCGCGTCGGGTAGCCGTGATCCTCGCCGCCGCCGAAGTGATGCAGCCGAACATCCCAGTCGCCGCCGTCGTTCGTGTTGTCGCGCGCGAAGCCGTCGAGGCGGGGCGAGAGGCCGACCTCGAGGATGTTGCGAGTCCCGCGCGAGTGGAGATGCAGGCCGCTTCCGTCGGGGCGCACCCGCACGACACCACCGCCGCGCAGCTGGAGTTTGCGGCCGTCGGAGCCGGTCGCTTCGAGGAAGCCGAAGTCGCCGATCGCCAGATAGAGCCAGCCGTCGATGCCGAGCGTGACGCCGTTGCTCGAATGATCGGCCGGCCGATCGGCGAAGCCGAACGCGATGTCCGAAACCAATCGCTGACTCGACTCGGCGATCCCGTCATGGTCGGCATCGATGAAGGCGGTCAGGTGAGGCGGATGAAGGACGATCAGTCGGTCGCGCATCCAGACCAGACCGCGCGGCGAATCGACATCCGGAACGAACAGCTTCGATTCGTCCGCCCGTCCGTCGCCGTCGAGATCGCGGAGTCGTTGGATCGAGCCGCGGCGCGGTTCGCGATCGAGCGATCCGTTCCGATCGACCGAGACGTAAGTGGTTCCGTCCGGCTCGGTCGCGACGAAGACCGGATACGAAACGGCAGGAGGCCGAGCGAAGAGCGTCGCGCGAAAGCCTTCCGCCACCTTCACCTCGGACAGGAGTTCGGCGTCGGCGGCATCGCGAGCGGCTTGGGGATCGACGATCTCGGTTTCGGTGCCGAACAGCTGCAGCTCGCGGATGCTCCCCCACGCTCCCGGCGCTCCGCCGAGAAAGAGGACTCGGGCGTGCGTCACTCCGTCACGCTCGAACGCGTGCGTGATGCCGGTTTCGGCGGTGCGCTGCTGAGCCGCCGCGGCGCCGTCGCGATCGGTCGCTTCGGCGATCGTCTCCCAGGTTTCGCCGTCCTTCGAGATCTCGAAGCGATGACGATACGGCTGATCGGCGAACTCCCAATCGATGCGGCAGCCGCGCAGCGATCGCGGCTCGGTCAGTTCGATCTCGAGCGTCTGAGGGGCGTCGGGACCCGAGGCGCACCAGCGCGTACCGGGGAGTCCGTCGACGGCGTGCGCGGCGATGTTGCCGCGCCCGGTCTCTTCGCTCGAAGCGCGAGCGCGGGCGCCGCGAGCGAGATCGACGGGACGTTCGGTCGGCGCCGCGGGAAACAGATGCGTCGCGTCGAGTCGATCGCAGGCCCAAAGAGTCCCTCGGGCGAGCAGATCCAGGAACTCGTCCGCCTCGACCGTCTCGTTGTGATGCCCGAGCGTGGTGCCGAAGACGCGCGTCCCTCGATAGTCGTTGGTCCAGACGCAGACCTCGTCGGTGCCGCGCTCGCGATTGCGGGCGGAGGCGAGCGGGTGGGCGGTCGGATGGAGCTTCTCGATCCAATAGAGTTCGCCGGCCGGGTTCGCCCAGGCGGCTCCGAAGTCGCGCATGATCGGATGATCGCCGTCCCGATTCAGGACTTCGTGCGGATAGTGAGATCCGTGCGTCCGACTGGTGACGCCGCAGAACTCGAACCACTGATCGGTTCCGTCACGGTAGCAGTGCATGGCGCAGTGGATGACGACGGCGGGAACGCCGCGACGATGCGGCTCCAGGACCCGCGCGGTCCAAGCCGGATCGTCGACGTCGGCAAAGCACTCGTCGTGCAGGACGACGTCGTAGCCGTCGGCCCAGTTCGGATCTTCGTACAACGGGATGCGCGAGTTCGTGGCGCTCCCTCCTTGCTGCACGACCGTCACTTCGATCGCACAGCGGGCTTCGAGTCCGCGGGCGATCAGGTTCTTCTGATTGTCGTAGTCGTGGCAGCAGCCGCCGGTGATCAGCAAGGCACGGAGCTTGCGCGGAGCGGTCGCGGACGGAGAAGGTTCCTGAGCGGCGACCGCGAAGAGATAGGGACTCGCGACGAGCAGCAACAGCAGCGCAACGAGAGAGCGGAGAGCGGACGGCATACGGCGGCTCGCGGCGGGAGGGGAGGGGGGAGAGGCTCGGGCCGATCATCGAGACCGGAAAGCGGATCGAAGCAGCCGGCAGCGGTCAGCCTAGTCGGCAGCGCCCCGCGAGGCGATCCCCGACCCCAGGCGCCTTACCAGCCCGCAGCGTCGGCATGGGGTCTCCGCTTCGGCCACGTGGCCTCGGAGAGGCCGGGCCCACGTCAGCTGCGCTGCAACGCTGTAGGCCCGCGTCGTCCCCGACGCGCGGCCCTGCGACACAGCGAACAAGCAACGCTGCCCAGTCAGCGATCCGTTCGCACCACGTGGCCCCGGGCACTCCGTGCCCGAGGTCGGGTTCGCTCGAACACCCCTCACGCTGCGAAGCGTCAGCTGCAGCGCAACGAAACCTTGCCGCGGCCTCGGAGAGGCCGGGCCCACGTCAGCCGCGCTGCTTCGCTGTAGGCCCGCGTCGTCCCCGACGCGCGGCCCTGCGACAACGCAAGCGAGCAACGCAGCGCAGTCAGCGACCCGTTCGCACCACGTGGCCCCGGGCACTCCGTGCCCGAGGTCGGGTTCGCTCGAA
>CAZZBI010000018.1:23652-29270 GCA_964652385.1 uncultured Pirellulaceae bacterium
CCGTTCGCACCACGTGGCCCCGGGCACTCCGTGCCCGAGGTCGGGTTCGCTCGAACACCCCTCACGCTGCGAAGCGTCAGCTGCAGCGCAACGAAACCTTGCCGCGGCCTCGGAGAGGCCGGGCCCACGTCAGCCGCGCTGCTTCGCTGTAGGCCCGCGTCGCCCCCGATGCGCGGCCCTGCGACACCGCGAGCGAGCAACGCAGCGCAGTCAGCGACCCGCTCGCACCACGTGGCCCCGGGCACTCCGTCTCCGAGGTCGGGTACGCTCGAACACTCCTCACGCTGCGATGCGTCGGCAACAGCGCAACGAAACCTTGCCGCGGCGTCGGAGAAGCCGGGCCCACGTCAGCCGCGCATACCGATCGGCCCCTCGAGCGGCGCCTCAGCAAGCGACTGCCAGCAGTTCGTCGAATGCGCGAGTCGATTCGTAGGCGCGGCGTTCGACGGCGTTAGAATTCCGGGCGACTCGACGAGTTCGCTCCGTCGCATCGGCAGCTCTCGTCTCGAATCGTGCGGCAAGAGGTTGCCGCGCGTCTTCGCTCGGGGTCCTCGCGGGAAGGTCGGCGATCAACGTCCGACTGTCGCATTCCGTCGTTCGCGAATCGCTCCCCGCGAATCGCGTCAGGAATGCTCCGAGGATCCAGGAGCATCGTCCGATGATCGGCCTCTCCGATTCGTTCCCGCTGGCGTTCCGCGCTGGCGCCATCGTCCGTTACCGCCCGATCGATCTGCTCGGAGCCGAGCGTTGGCTCGGAGCGATCGCGATCGATCCGATCGACCTGACCGAAGTCGCTTGGGGATGGGAGCGATTCGGCACCGAGGGATCGACCGAGTCGTGGGCCGAGTGGCTCGACCGCTCGGACGACTCCGCCGAGGCGCTTCAGGTGCTGGACGACGTCGCGCGACGCGGGATCGAGATCGACCTCGATCGACGACGGATCCGTTTCGCTTCGTCGGAACTGCTCGACGATCTGCTCGACGGCCGAACCGGACGCGTCTCGATGTCGGTCGACGAGCAGGACCGGGCGCATCGCGTTCCGTTCACCATTCCGGACGACTGGACCATCACGTCGTGCGACGAAGAGCGGAACGTGAGTCGATCCGAGACGGCGGGGAGTCCGAGTACGGCGAACAAGCGGAGCGAGTGCGCGGCCGAGCGGCGGCGGCAGGTCGAGATCGAGTCGGAAGTGCGGCGAGTCTTGTACGAAGAGGTGGTCCCGTTCGGAGTCGAGCGGTTGGTGGCGTGTCGGTTCGCGGAGCGGACGGCCGACGGGCGCTGGACGCCGCCCGACGACTTCCGGTGGGAGCAGCTGCCGGAGCGGAGTCGTCGGCGCTCGGGCGTAACGCCCGCGGACGCGGTCGCCGAGATTCACGCGCGGTGGCTGATGACGGCGCGCGACGACCTGGCCGGTCGCTCCCCTCGCTCGTGGTTGCTGGCGCGGCGCGAGCGAGTCGACTCGGAGTTGTGGGATCGACAACGGCAGTGGTCGCTGCTGCTGAAGCCGACGACTCCGATTCCGCGTCGCTCGTCCGTCTATCGCTCCGCTTCGTTCGGCACGCATGAGGTGGTGCTGTACTACGACCTGGTGCGCGATCTGCTGACCGCCGGTGCAGCGGCCTTGCTGACCGATCCGACCGTGACTCGGGGAGGACTCGAAGCGGCGCTTCATCGACGGCGCGACGTCTGGCTGACGCAACCCCGAGTCGAGGATCTGTCGGGCGAGGCGCCGGTCGATGTCATCGATCGCGAACGGACTCGTCTCCCTTGGACCATCGACAAGTCGGGAGCCGACCTCGATTGCGACTGTCCCTTCTGTCGCGATCTGCTCGAACACGACTCGCCGATGTTCTCGCATCTGGATGCCGGACAGCTCGACCCGGAATGGCCTTTTGCGCTGACCGAGGACTTCCGCGACTGGGAGGACTGGAACGGCGAATGGGGATTCCCGGCGGCCGAGACGGCGGGGGATCGGATCGAGATGCCGCGAGTCGCCGGGGACGACGAGGCCGACGAGTTCGGACCGATCGGCGACGAGCTGGGGGCTTGGCCGTTGCCCGTCCTGCTGTTGCATGTCGCCTGTCGAATCCGCGATCTGCAGATCGAAGCGGCCTCGACCGACGAGAACCGCCCGTTGGCGGAGCGGCTGCGGGTCGATTTCGCGACGTTGCACGAGAGGGCCCTCGATCCCGGCTGGGCTCCCTCGGCACCGACCGTCACGCGGATGATCGAGACGCTCGACGGCTGGCAGGGAGGAGACCGACGCCTGCGCCGACGGCTGGACGATGCCGCGGCGGCGATCGAGATGATCGGCCTCAGGCTGTGGGAGTTCGAAGGGGTTCCGCCGGAGCGTCAGGAATCGGGCGAGGGGAATCAAGGGTCGAGTGACGGAACGGTCGCCGAACGGGACCGGGGAGGCATCTCGGCGGAGGTCGATTAGACTGTCGCGTCGTCATCCGTCTCGGTCCCCTGTTCGGATCTCGGTACCCCATGGGACTGCTCGTGCCGATGCGGCGAGCGGGAGGGATGACGATCGCTCCCCGCGTTGCGTCTCGCTCTTTCCGCTTTGCTCCTTCAGCTCGTCGGGTTCTCCCTTGCGCCTGTTCGAACTTTCGCTCCGGGACCCGGCGGTCGATCTGGCTTTCGAGGAAGCGCTGCTTGAACAGGCGGAGGCGAACGAGGATCGGATCGGGACACTGCGGATCTGGGAACCGGACCGGACGATGGTCGTTCTCGGACGCGGGTCGCGGGTCGCGGACGAAGTCGATGTCGATCGCTGCCGCGGCGAAGGGGTGCCGATCCTTCGGCGCTGTAGCGGAGGGGGAACGGTGGTCGGTGCTCCCGGCTGCCTGATGTATGCGGTGGTGCTGAGCTACGAGACGAATCCCGAACTCCGGCGTCTGGATGTCGCGCATCGTTTCGTGATGGAACGGATCGCTCAGGCGGTCAATCAAGCCGGAGCGGCAGTGACGATGCGCGGGACGTGCGACCTGACGCTGGACGATCGCAAGGTCTCGGGTAACGCGCTGCGATGCCGCCGAACGCACCTGCTGTACCACGGCACGCTGCTGCTCGACATGGATCTGACTCCGGTCGAGCGACTGCTGCGAATGCCGCCTCGGCAACCGGAATACCGAGCGGGGCGATCGCATCGCGACTTTGTCCGAGGCCTGACGGTCGATCGATCGGCCCTGGTGAGTGCCCTGGCCGGAGTCTGGCATGCGGAACCGGCCGAGATCGACTCGACGCTGATCGATGCCTCGCACCGCCTGGCGGACGAACGCTATCGCCGCGACGAATGGAACCTGCGTCTCTGAGACGCACTGTCTGTCGTCGTGCGACCGACTCCGGTCGCACCGAATGGACGTCGCCTCTGCGTGGGCCCGGCCTCTCCGAGGCCGAGGCTCGGTTTCGGTGCGCTGCCCCAAGAGCTTCGAACCGTCAACGGTGTCCGAGTCGACCCGACCTCGGGCACGGAGTGCCCGGGGCCACGTCGTGCGACCAACCCTGGTCGCTGCGAACAGAATGGGAGGGCACAAAGGACCCCTGCGCTTCGCGCTACGGGCTGGGAGACACGGCAGGAGCGCGTCCAGGGTCGCGAGTCCTGACCGACCCGACCAGCCCGAAGCGCAGCACCGAGATCAGCCCCGGCCAAATCCGCGGCGACCAGGAACGATCGACGAGACAAGCCTGTCGTCGTGCGACCGCCCCCGGTCGGAGCGTGGGCCCGAATCGAGGGCACGAAGGACCCCTGCGCTTCGCGCTTCGGGCTGGGGGAGGCACGGGGGCAGGAGCACCACCGATCGACTCAAGAAGTCAAACTGGAAAACGGTGGAAAACCCTACGGGCGGATCGATCGAACTGCTTGCAGCGAGCGGAGTTGGGAGCCGGCCGCGGAGGGTCGAAACTTGAAAGTTTTTCGGACGTCGCTAAGTGGTTGAACGGACGGTCGTTGAGGCGGTTCGTCGTTACGACCGGACCTCGGATTCGTTTGCAGTCGGAGGGCGCATTCGACACACTTGCGGAGTGCCTTTCTCGAGAGGCTCATCTTGGGGCGACGACGCCCCGAGGGCGATTACGGCGGAATCGCTCGGCGCGTACCGGGAGGGAAGTGCGTGCGAGGCAACGGCCGCAGCGGTGCGGCAAGGTGAGAGACACCATGCTTCGTCTGATGGATGTTCGTCCGATGGTCTTCACGTGGCGTCGTTGCGGAGGATGGCTCCTCGGCTCGTTCGCCCTCGGCGGCCTCTTTGCCGCCCCCGGGGTCTCGGCTCAGGAGCCGTGCCGGAGCTATCGAATCGTGGAGCACATGGTCTACGAGAACCGCCCGGTCACCAGCTGGCGGCTCGAAACCAAGTGGGTCACGGAAGAGCGGGAAGTTACCGACTATGTCGATTCGTGGGTGACCGAATACGAGACGATCCGCAGCTACAAGCCGGTCTTCGAGACTCAGGAGCGGGTCGAGACGCGGGTCGTCCGCAAGCCGGTGACCGAGACGCGAGTCGAAACGCGCTATCGGGACGTCGTCGAGTACGAGACGGTGACCGAAGAGCGGGAAGAGGTCGTTTCGGTTCCCAAGACGATTCGCGAGACGCTCTATCGAGACGAGCAGCGGATCGAGCGCGTTCCGGTCGTTCGGACCTATACGCAGAACGAAACGGTCACCACGCTCCGTCCCGTCACGTCGTATCACAATCAGGTGGTCGACCAGGGAGGCTATGTCGATCAGATCGTGCAGCGTCCCGCTACCGTGTCGAATCGTCTGCAGTGGATGCCGCCGGCGTGGAATTACGATCCGGCGACCGGAGCCAACTACTATCAGCGCCGTGGTCTCTACTGGGTTCCGACGGTGACTCCGAGCCCCGCCACGGTTCAGCGGACCTATGTACCGAACCTGGTCAACCAGCAGATCCCGGTGACTCAGTACGTCCCCGAGACGCATGTGCAGCAGCGACCGGTGCAGGTGACCGAATATGAGGATCGAGTCACCACGACTCGCATCCCCTACGAACAGGTCCGGACCGAGTTCGAACAGCAGGTGGTCCGTCGCCCGGTCACCGTGCAACGGCCGGTCACGCGGCGCGTCACCGAAGAGGTGCCGGTGACCGAGACGCGTTATGTCGAGCAGGAGATCCAGGTCCCGGTCCGGACTCAGAACGTCACCTATCAGGTGCACGAGGAACAGCGTCCGGTGCAGGTCCGCCGCCGCGTTCCGCAGGTCCGCAAGATCACCGTCGAAAAGCCGGTTCAGGAGTGGGTCGAGGTGAAGTCGACGCAGCGCGTCGGCCGCATCGTCACCGAGCGGATTCCGCTGGACATCAACGGCAATCCGATCCGGGTCGCCCCGCCCGCGCCGGCCGCTCCCGAAACGATCGAAGGGACCCCCTCCGGCGCAGCCGCTCCGCCGACCGGCACGTCGACTCCGCCCGCCAATCCGACTCCGGCCGCTCCCGCCGACACCCCGCCGAGCATCACGCCGGCCGAGGCCGACAAGGCGCTCGAGCTCAAGGGAGCGGACGGCAGCGAAGTGATGGAATGAGGCCGGTCGCGCTCTTGTCGTAGTGCGACCGACCCCGGTCGGCGTTCATGGACGCTACGCCGACGTAGGCCCGGCCTCT
>CAZZBI010000019.1:0-13558 GCA_964652385.1 uncultured Pirellulaceae bacterium
CTCTTCACGCCCGCGATCACGCCGCGGCCGCACCACTTCGTGGAACGGTTACGCCTGTCGTGCGACCTCGGGTCTCGATAACGCGGCGCAGCGTGAACGGATTCGTGGGCGCACACCCTCGTTTCGGGCCGAGCAAAGGCAAAGCCGGTCAGCTGCGACCGGGGGCGGTCGCACTACGGCAATCGCTGCGACCGATCACGGTCGTGCCCTATGGCCCCGGGCTCTCCGAGCCCGAGGTCGAGTAGATATCGACACCGTTCGAGCACCGAAGCTCTTTCCGTAACGCCACGAAACCATCTCTCCGCCACGAAGTGGCCGGGCCCACGATCACGCCGTGTCTCTCGGTCCTTGGCGCCAACGGCACCCTCCCGCACCGTGAGCGCCGTGGCACAGGCCGTCGTGCCGGTCACCGTGGGTGAGGTCATTGGCCTGACCGGGATGGAGAGGGCGTCGCTTCCGTCAAAAGCGTCGCGATTGACGACATGCCGTATCCGGTATATCGTTCGCTTGGCGGCGGGAGGCGTCTCGATGGCAAGCGGACGACCGGCGGAGGAAAAGGCTCCGTCTCGGAAACCCCTGGTTTGGCTGCATGGAGAGATCAGGACACCTCCGTTTTCGGCTGAGGGAAGGCAGGAAGCGGGGATGCTCCTGCGTCTGCTGCAGCAGGGTGAATCCTTGGGAATGCCGCAGGCAGAACCGCTTCCGGAGGTCGGCAGACGCTGTGGGGCCTTGCGAGTTCGTGATGAGGAACACAGTTGGCGGTTCATGTACCGCATCGACTCGGATGCCGTTCTGATTCTCGAGGTCTACGCGAAGAAGTCCCGCAAGATTCCGGACGAGGTCATGGAGCGCTGTCGGGGCCGGCTGAGACGGTACGACGAGGCGATCAAGGCTGCCAAGAAGCGATCGGGGAAGTGAGGGCGAATCGATGGACACCACCAAACGTAACGCGATCGAAGCCGCTGGCTGGAAGGTGGGAGATGCGGCGGATTTTCTGGAGATGAGTGAGGAAGAACGCCAACTCCTCGAGACGCGTGTCGAAATGGCCCAAGCGGTTCGTCGCCAACGTGAAGCTCGCCGGCTGACGCAGAAGCAGTTGGGGACGATTCTCAAGACGAGTCAGCCTCGAGTCGCCAAGATCGAGCAGGCTGCCGCTGACGTCTCACTTGACCAAATGGTGCGCGCGCTGGCGGCCGCGGGGGGAAAGATCGTCGTCAGGACCGCCAAGGCCAAGAAGGGGCGAAAGTCGCTCGTTCAACAGGAGACGCTCGTTTTCGAAGTGACGACGCCGGAGTAGGCGATCAAGGGGACCTGGCTTCCGTTTCGTAGAACGCCGTGCGTTCAGCTCGACCTGCTTCGAACCGCGGGCAAACCGTTTCGGGGCGCTGGGTCCGCGATGTCCCAACAGAAATCGCTGCGACCGGGGTCGGTCGCACTACGGCAATCGCTGCGACCGATGACGGTCGCACCCCGTGGCCCCGGGCTCTCCGAGCCCGAGGTCGGGTCGACATCGACACCGTTCGAGCACCGAAGCTCTTTCCGTAGCGCGACGAATCCATGCCTCGGCCACGGAGTGGCCGGGCCCACGTCAACGGCTCAGCCCCGGCGTAGGCCCGCGTCGTCCCCGACGCGCGGCCTTGCGACCTCGGGCCTCGATAACGCGGCGCAGCGTGCACGGATTCGTGAGTGCACACCCTCGGCTCGGAACGAGCCGGAGGCAAATCCGGTCAGCTGCGACCGGGGGCGGTCGTACTACGGCAATCGCTGCGACCGGGGGCGGTCGCACGCCGTGGCCCCGGGCTCTCCGAGCCCGAGGTCGGGTCGACATCGACACCGTTCGAGCACCGAAGCTCTTTCCGTAGCGCGACGAATCCATGCCTCGGCCACGGAGTGGCCGGGCCCACGTCAACGCATCGGCCGTCGGCCGAAGCCCGTCCGACCGATCGGCCCGCTGAACTACCTGCCTCGCGCCGCCGCCTCCGCTCTTTAGCCCGGCTCCCGGTTCCATTACGATCACGGGCCTCACCGTCGCTCGTTTCCAGCCGGTCCCCGTGCTTCAGGCATCTCGCCTTGCGGCGCGACATCGCCTGCCTCTTTCCTGCCGGCGGACCTCCGATCGCCCCTGCCCCCGAGGGCGCACCATGAACGCTGCATCTTCCGCCCCCGATTCCGCATCGGACCAGGGGACCGAGTCACCCGCCGATCGTCCGCGCGTATCGGAAGACTGGATGGCCGTGGCGATCGGCGCGACGCTGCTGCTGGCGAGTCTGGCAGCCGTCCTGCTGACGGGAGCCGATGAGGCCGGCGGATGGTCCAACCCGCTCGCGCCATGGCTGTCGAAGCCGGCCGGTTGGGAGAGCAACCCGCTGACGTCGTTGGTCGGACCGAAGGGGGCCAAGCCGCTGATCGGCACGGTGGGCGCCGGGGTGATCGGACTGCTGGCCTTCGGGATCGCCTCGGCGATCATGGGGCGCGAGGTGCGCCGGTTTGCCCTCGGCTATGCCTTCGTCTTCCTCGGCGCCACTCTGGCCTATGTGCTGGCCGGCCAAGCGACGATCAAGGCGTACAACCTCGAGTACGCCCTCTGGGGCCTGATCCTCGGGATGGTCATCAGCAACACCATCGGCACTCCGCCGTGGGTCAAGCCTGCGACCCGAACCGAGCTCTACATCAAGACCGGAATGATCCTGCTGGGAGCCGGCGTGCTCTTCAGCAAGCTGATGGCGCTCGGCCTGCCTGGTGTCTTCATCGCCTGGATCGTGACTCCCATCGTCCTGATCGCGACGTTCTGGTTCGGGCAGCGAATTCTCAAGATCCGATCCCCCTCGTTGAACATGGTGATCTCGGCCGAGATGTCGGTGTGCGGCGTCTCGGCCGCCGTCGCGACCGGCGCCGCGTGCAAGGCGAAGAAGGAGGAGCTGTCGCTGGCGATCGGCATCTCGTTGACGTTCACCGTCGTGATGATGGTCCTGATGCCGCTGTTCATCCGGGCGGTGGGGATGGATCCGGTGATCGGCGGCGCCTGGATGGGAGGGACGATCGACGCGACCGGTGCCGTGGTCGCCGCCGGCACGTTTCTGGGGGAGGAAGCCGAAACGGTCGCGGCGACGATCAAGATGATCCAGAACATCCTGATCGGAGTCGTCGCGTTCGGCGTTGCCGTCTACTGGACGACTCGCGTGGAGCGTGACGAAGTTCAACCTGCGGTCGGACTCGGCGAAATCTGGCGACGGTTTCCCAAGTTCATCCTCGGCTTCGTCGCGGCCTCCCTCCTGTTCTCGATCCTGCATGCCTCCGGTGCCGCCGGCCCCCTGATCGTCGATGCCGTCGTCGAAGGGAGCGCCGACTCGCTGCGCGGCTGGTTCTTCGGTCTGGCTTTCGTCAGCATCGGCCTCGACTCGAACTTCCGCTCGCTGATGAGCAACTTGGAACGAGGCAAGCCGCTGGTGCTGTACGTCGTGGGACAGACGCTGAACCTCGGCCTGACTCTGGCGATGACCTACCTGATGTTCGAAGTCGTATTCCCGGGAGCCGCCGAGGCGTTGCGGCAGTAGCTTCGAGCGCGTCGAGTCGGCGATCGCCTTGGTCGTCGTCGAGACGTCGACTCCGTTTCGCCCCCCTCGTCAGTCAGTTTCCTCTCTCGCCCCTTTCAGCCGATGGCACTCAGACCGACGAATTCCGGGCAGCGACGAGGCGTGCTTGCGTTGGCGGCGATCATCATCGGCGCCCTCGTGATCTGGCTCGGGGTGCTCCCGCAAGTCGCTCGACTTCCCGCGGTCCGTCAGCGGAATGCGCATTTCTCGGCACGAGGCATCGATCCCGCCGCCTTCTTCTACACCGATCACCCCGCTGCCGAGACATGGAATCGGCGCGTCGAACGCGCGTTGACCTCGGATCCGGAAGCGTTCGGCCTCCGACGCGGCGTGCGAATGATCGACCGGTGAAGATCCGCCGGCGGCCTTGTCGCCGAGACGAAAAGACGACGTGGAGGGACCGGGACGATATTCTCTCACGGAGTCGCTGAGGTGACCGTGGGACTGGGGCAAGTCACTCGTCGCCGGGGATGACGCTGCGGCACCAGATGGGCGACCGGCGACGCGACCTGCTCGACGCACGGTTCGCGCTTCGCCGAGTTCCGAACCCGTCGACTCGGAGCGGGTTCAGACGCTGGCGAGCTCTGGTGCCGGGATCCGAGCGCGAGCGAGGTCCCGGCATCCGTCTGCCGAAGGGAGCTCGGGCAAAGCCCTGCAAGAGAGAGGACTCGTCCGAAGCGTCTTCGACCAGGGCTGATTCGCTGTCGTGCTGTCGTTGGATATCAGCGTGCTTCCCTTGGAAACGGCGTCCTTGCCACGTTCTGCCTTTAACATGGCGGCCCTCAAAGCTCCCTGTTGACGGCAGCGTTTATTATGGAGTCCCGAGCGGCCATCGGTTCACGGCAGGATCGAACAGGACGCCGGATGACCGCAACCGCACGGGGAGTCCTTGGGTTGTGAGAGCGTCATCGCGAACGAATCACGCGGGAACTCGGACGAGCTGCCGGCAACGGCCACCGGATTCTCGAACACTTCGATGAGCGGTCGATCGTATCGGTCAACGAGGTCGAGGAACGGATCGGCACGACCTTTCAGGCGGTCGACCATCTCGTTCCGAATCCGGTCCGCATCGGTATGCTCGAGGAGGACACGGGCCGATCCCGAAATCGTCGCCCTACTATCCGTAGCTCTCTTGACCTCTTCGACGATCAGCCGCAGGCCGGAGTCGAGTCGTGACCAGCGGATCGAGGCAACCCGGCGATACCGCCGCGCCCATGAGGCCCGAACGGGTTCGCGTGGCGCTCGTCAGCGCTTCCCGCCCCGACTCCGACGACTTTCACGAACTGCTGCGGCGCCGGCTGCTCGTGCTGAGTCTGTTTCTTGCCGGGACCATCGCGTTCATCCTGGCGGTCGCGTTCGTCGTCTCGCCCCCCTCGACGCAATCGCTGTCCGAGAACTGGCAGGCGTTCGCGGTGCTCGCCGCGAATGCGATCGCGGTGGTACTCCTGACTCGCGGACGCTCCTTGTCGATGCGCCGCTTGCGCCTGTGCGAGCTGCTGATTCTCGGCCCGATCGTGGCGGCGATTCTCGCGTCGAACGTTTCGGAGTACTCGTATCAGGACCTGGAACGGGCGCAGCAGGAGACCGGCGACTATCGAGCGGCCCTGATCGCTCGTTACGTCAACGGGAGTCGATTCGGCTGGTTCATGATCATCACGATCTATGGCGCGCTGATCCCGAACACGCTTCGTCGAGCGGCGATCGTCACCGGTTCGATGGCGGTTGCTCCGCTGGTGCTGTTCGCGGTCTACGCCTACGGCGTGCGGCCGTTGGAACCGGAGATCGCCGGCGGAGTCCTGGCGGCCGAGGGGATCTTTCACGCGATCGCGGTCATCGCGGTCCTCTTCTCGACCTCGCGGATCGAAGTGCTTCGTCGTCAGGCGAACGAAGCTCGCAAGCTGGGGCAGTACCGTCTCGCGGAACGACTCGGTGCAGGCGGGATGGGAGAGGTGTATCGCGCCGAGCACCGGCTGCTCCGCCGCCCCTGTGCGATCAAGACGATCCGTCCGGAACAGGCGGGCGATGTCGATACGCTCCGCCGGTTCGAACGCGAGGTGCAGATCACCGCCACGCTGACTCATCCGAATACCGTGCAGGTCTACGACTACGGGCACGCCGACGACGGGACGTTCTATTACGTGATGGAGTATCTCCCGGGCCTGACGCTCGAGCAGCTCGTCCGGCGCTACGGTCCGCTGCCGCCTGATCGGACGGTCCGGTTCCTGCGGCAGATCGTCGCGGCACTCGGCGAGGCGCATGCGCTCGGGCTGACGCACCGCGACATCAAGCCGGGGAACGTGATGGTTCGCCGGCGCGGGGGAGTGCATGACGTCGCGAAGCTGCTGGACTTCGGTTTGGTGAGCGTTCCGAAGGAGGGAGCGGACGGCGCGACGATGACTCGCGAGGGGACGATCGCCGGCACGCCGGCCTACATGTCTCCGGAACAGGCGGGGGGCCAAGCGGTGCTCGACGCGCGCAGCGACCTTTACAGTGTCGGCGCGGTCGCCTACTTCCTGGACCGGAGCGCCTCCGTTCGCGAACCGCACGGCGACTCGCATGCTGGCGGCTCATCTTTACGAACCGCCCGCACCGCTCCCCGCCTCCGTTCCGAACGATCTCGCGGCGATCGTGATGCGCTGTTTGGCGAAGTCGCCGGACGAGCGGTGGCCTGATGCGGCGAGTCTGGAGCAGGCCCTTGCCGCGGCGTCGGTCGGAACGTGGACCGAACAGGATGCGGCGGCGTGGTGGGCCTTGCGGTCCGTAGCGTCTCGCGAAATGGGCGCGTCGGCCGAGACCGCGCCGACGGCGATCTGGACCGATCGAGCAGCGGCCGAAGGAGGTGAACGGCCGGCGCGCGGGGATGGATCGACTCGGAGCCAAGCCTGAGGCATGTCGCACCGCGACGATCGTCAGCGACCGAGCGACTTTGACTCCGGGGTTTCCGAACCTCAAGATGAGTCGGCCGGTCGAGGCGTGACGGACCGGCCGACGCTGCTCGTCGCGCAACGGGCTGGTCGATTGCGATCGGTGCCGCCGTCGTGATCGATGTCAGCGGAGGGGAGCGATGCTGTCGTTCGGCGCGAAGATCGGACCATGACGCTTTCCCGAGATGCCGTCCTGGCGAAGATCGGCCGGCTCAACACGTTCCGGCGCGGAGAGCGCCGCGCGCCGCATAAGCCGTTGCTGCTGCTGATCGCGATCTCGGCGTTGCTGCGCGGCCGGCGAGTTCTTTCGTTCGCGGAAGTGGAGCAGCAGCTCGCGCCGCTGCTCCGGGCGTTCGCCCCTCCGGTCGTCGGTCGACACCAGCCGGAACTCCCGTTTTGGCATCTCGCCTCCGACGGCCTCTGGACGGTGCACGGCGCCGACGAGCTTCCTCGACAATCGGGCGGATTCCCGAAAATGTCGGGGCTTCGATCGACGTTCGGGGAACTCGCGCCGGAGCTCGCCGCGATCATCACGTCGGATCCGGCCACGACCGAGTTGATCATCGAACGCCTGCTCGAGGCCTACTTTCCGGCAACGATTCAGGAGGAGGTGATCGCTGCCGTGGGAATCGAGCGGCGGGTGACCTCCGACGCCGAAGACTCGCTCTCCGCGACGGCCACATTGCGATATCGGAACCCTCGCTTTCGCGAAAACGTCCTGCGCGCGTACGAGTTCCGTTGTGCCGCGACCGGATTTCGGGCGGCGTTGGCCGGCTCCTATTTCGGCTGCGAGGCGGCTCACGTGCGATGGCATGCCTACGACGGCCCCGACGAAGTCGCCAACGGACTCGCGTTGGAGCCGACGATGCACAAGCTGTTCGACGCGGGAGCGTGGTCGCTGACGGACGATCGAAGGATCCTGGTTTCGAAGGAGTTCACCGGCAGCGATCGCGCTGTCTCGATCTTGAGAGAACTGCACGGACGACCGCTCGGCGGTCCGCTCCCCGGCGAACCGCCGGTCGACACGAAGTTCATTCGCTGGCATCGGGAACGGGATCTGGGCGGAGTCTTCCGAGCGCCGGCGCTGCCGTTGTAGGGGGGCCTACCGGCGGCCCTGATCGCGATCGGTTCGTCGTCAGCCCGACCGGTCGAGCATCGGAGGGCGGGGGACGAGACCACAAGCGCGTTAGACATGAGCGAGTTCGTCCGGACGGCGGAAGGTCAACAGTCGGGCACCGCTTGCGGAGCGGTTCGTGACGACGAACGAGTCGACAGACTGACGCCGGCGAGAACGCTCCACGCGAAGGACGGCCGAGAACGCGATGGCGAGACGATCGTCGCGGCGATCGGCAAGGCGAACCGCGCCGATTCAGGAGAACGCGTAGGCGACTTGCTCGAAGGCGTCGACTCGATCGTCGTCGTCGACGCGGATCCCTTCGGCGTCGAGGAGCGCACGTTGAACGGCCAAGGGGCGCCGCTTGGTCGGCTTCAGCAAGCCCCCTTGTCCCACGACTCGATGCCAAGCCACCTCATCCGCTTCGTCATCGGTCAGCATGGCGAGGATGTAGGCGACATGCCGCGCCATCACGTCCAGTTCCCGGCCGATCGCTCCGTACGTCGTGACTCGTCCGCGCGGGACTTCGGCCACCAGCCGCAGCACGTCCGCTCGGATGCGGATGAAGTTCGGTGACTTGGGCATCGTTCGTTTCCCGAGCGGACCGCGACCGCGACGACTCGATGCCATGGTTTCCGCGCGACGTTGGAAGACAACCGTCGGAGCGTCAGGCATTCGGATCAGTGAACCCGGCGATGAATCGCCGCGTTGCTCTGTCGTTGCTTCGTAGGTCGGCTGGGCGAGTATTGCGTTGCGGATCGGGGGCCGAGAGTGCCTCGCGCGGAACTCACCGAGTCGTTCGAGTCGACCGCCGGCGATAAGCGGGGGACAGCGCGAGTGGAACGGGAAGAGACATCGCGACCGCGAGCGGTCCCCGGGCCGTCTTACCGCAGCTTTCGGTGGGGTGTTCGCGATTGTTCGAATCGGATGTGGAAGGGTTGACGCTTACGCTTCCCCTCCCCGACAATCCGACCGAGGGAGAGTCAACGACACTTCTCGGTCGACAGCAGGAGCGTCGCCGGGCAGGGGACGCCGCTCTTCGATGTCCGTCGGGCAGGCCATCGGCCTCTCGGACAAGCACGGGGAAATCGTTCATGGTCACACGGGGCATCGCGCCGCCGTCCTGTTTAAGGACGACGCACGGTCTGGAGCTGCGCGCCGGACATTCAGACAGCGATCGCGACGTCGGGATTGCGTCGGCAGACGGACCTCTGGTCCAGGACGATCGCGGTGCAGCGGTCGGTACCGCTTCGGCTGCCATGCAGATTCGGCTGAAGGCTGTTCGGCAGCCTCTTTCGGCACCGACGCCTCGAATCGGTGCCTCTCGACGGAAGAAGCGAGTTCGGCCAGCGAGTCGGAGGGCGAATCCCGGGCTTCTCGTCGGACAAGGTCAGTGGATCTGCCCGGGCGTGATGGCGGTTCAATCACGTCGCGACCTCCACATTGCCTCTCGACGAGGAACCTCGCTTCGATGAATGCGCCGACAGCTCGTCTCAAGATCCTGACCAAGGTCACCTGTCCGCACTGCTGGAAGGCGTTTGCGCCGGAAGAGGTGCTTTGGGTCTCGTCCAATCCCGATCTGATCGGCGACGACAAGTTAGGGGGCGATGCGCCGCGACGATTTCTTCCGTCGCGATTCAACGTCCCCGGCAACGCGATCGACGCCAAGGGCTCGGAATGCCAGGAGCTGGCATGTCCGAACTGCCATCTGTCGATTCCGCGACCGCTCCTGTCGCTTCCGTCGTTCTACCTGTCGATCGCCGGCACGCCGAGTTGCGGCAAAAGCTACTTCCTCGCGTCGATGACTTGGCAGCTTCGACAAAGTCTGCCTCAGCACTTCGCTTGTAGCTTCGGCGACGCCGACCCGACGTTCAACAAGCTGCTGAACGACTACGAAGAACAGCAGTTCTTCAATCCGCGTCAGAACGAGGTCGTCAAGCTCGCCAAGACCCAGGAGTACGGCGACCTCTACTCGACGGTCCAGCTTGCAGGGCAGACGTACTCGTTTCCGCAGCCGTTCCTGTTCTCGCTTCGCCCGGGAGAAGCACACCCGCAATTCGACTCGGATCGCGCTGTCGCAAAATGCCTCTGCCTTTACGACAACGCCGGGGAGTCTTATCAGGCGGGAAAGGACAGCGTCACGAACCAGGTGACGCGACACCTGGCGGTCGCTCATGCGTATCTGTTCTGCTTCGATCCGACTCAGGATCCGCGCTTCCGAAACGCCTGTGCCCGCACCTCCGACGACTACCAGGTCACCGATGCCCCGGTCACCGCGAGGCAGGAGACGATCCTGTACGAGCTGATCCAACGGGTTCGCAAGCACACGTCGCTCGGCGAGCGACAACGGACCAAACGCCCGCTCTTCATCCTGTGCACCAAGTACGACGCCTGGCATTCGCTGCTCGGACCGGCCGTGCTGACGCCGCCGTTCCTGTCCGGGCGCGGGGGGATGTCGATGCTCGACATGCCTCGCATCGCCCAGGTCTCGGCCGAGTGTCGCGCCCTGATGGGGCGCTATTCCCCGGAATTGGTCGGCGCGGCCGAAGCGTTTTCGGAGAACGTGCTCTTCCTGCCGGTCAGTGCCACGGGAGTCGCCCCGAGTCGCGATCCGGCGACCGGGGTGATGGGGGTTCGGCCGCGCGACATTCGCCCGATGTGGTGCGACGTGCCGGTCCTGACCGCCTTGGCTCGGTTCGCCGGCGGCCTGATTCCGTATCGACGCCAATAACCCGTTTCGTCGGCTTGCCAGATCGTCGGTCGAGGCACCATCGAACTCGTTCGTGCGGACCGTCCCGGAGACGCGAGATGATTCAGGAACTGATCTACACGTCGGTCCCGCGCGGCTTGGCGGCCGGAGCCAAGGGATTCTGTGTCGTCGCCGCGACTCGCAACCTGCCGGCTCACCTGTCGCGACTGCTCGAGAGCCTGAGTGGCTACCGGCCGGTCCCCGGGAGCGGCGCTCAGCCGGTCGCTTGGTCGCATGTCGAGGCGGAGCTCGGCGGCCAGACCTATCGAATCCTCTCCCGAGTCGCCGACTACGGACTGGACTATTCCCAGCGGACCAACAAGCTGGCTCATCACATCGCGGTCAGTGGCGAGACGCCATCGTCAGCCGGCCCTGCGTGGACACTTCGACAGAACGGCCTGCTGGAATCGACGTGGCAGGGAGAACCGCGTCTGCTCGCTCCGCGCTCCCTTCCGAACGGCTCACTCCAACCGGGACCGTGCCGTACCTGGGAATCGGTCGCTGGAGACGCAGGGTGGGCCGGCATGCTCGCTCAGACGGTTCTCGACGGACATGATGCGTGGATCGTCATTCCCGAGACGGCTGACGCGCTATCCATGGTTCTGGAGGCGACCGCCTTGCTGCCTCCGGACAGGCGCTGGGAGGCGACCTTCACGACCTATTTCCTCTCCCATCCGCCGACCGTCAGGTGCCGGTGGAAGTTCGTGATCGCGGGCTCGCCGGAAGTCGGCAAGGTTCGCCGCAGTTCGACGATGATCGCGATCGATCTGACTCGCGGCGAGACGCCTCCCGATCTGCCCGCCGTTCGCGCGGCCCGAGCCGGCCAGGCGATTGCTGGGCCTCGGCCATCCGCTCCATCGCCGCAGTCAATCGTATCGACGTCGGCGACGCCAGCGACGGAGCGCCGAACCAAACCGGTCATCGATCCGGCTGGGTCGGCCTTGGATGATCTCGACCTGGATGGCGAGCCGCGCCTCGGCCCCCCGCAGCTCCCATCGCGCCGCCGCCGCGCCGCGACGAACGAACTTCCGCCGATCGCGCCGCCTAAGCCGCCGGGGAGGCGAAGCAAAACGCGATGGATCCTGGCAAGCGTTGTTCTGGCAGCGTTGTTGGTCGGAACGATCGTCGCCACGTATCTCAATACCCGCACGCATCTAAGCGAAGGCGTACAAGAATACGTTCAGACACTGCCGGATAAGCATAGCCAAGAGCAAGAGAGTCCCGCGAGTCAGAATCGGGAGGAGCCGAGCGCGATCGATGAACTGAAGAGGATCGTAAGTGGACTCGAGTCGGTCGTTGACCATGAAAGTGCATGGCCGAACGATCTGAATCGTATTTCAGAATTGCTGGAGCGAGTCGACAGTAACGGGGAAGGCCAAAGAAATGAAGGAGGAGCGCCCCTGGAAGAGAGGACCAAAACTGCTGTTGCAGGCGCAATAGCCAAGTTGATTGCTAATCCAGTTGTTGCGGGATCACCGGATGAAGTCAGGGGTCTGTCACGTGACGAGCTGGAAGAGTGGCGGCGGACAATTGGTAGCATACAGGAAAAAATTGACCGCCTGGGGCCGCTTGCGGACGAATCGTCGTCTCGCATGATCGAGGAACGAAGACTCTTGCTTGAAGACGCTAGCAAGCTTCGGACTTGGACGCTCGAGTATGTCGCTAATGGGGCTCGCGATGGAGTATCGCCAGTTCAGTTTGTCACCAGTCAAGAAGTGACAAGAAAAGAGGCGGTGGACGCATTGAGAGAACGGCTGGTGAGCCTTGACGGCAGAATGGCGAAGGTCGACATTTGTCATATTGAAGACGATAACAGAATACAGGCAGTGATTGGGGACGGATCGGACTCGATGTTTGTTGTGCAGGACGGAGGATTGGCATTTTCAATCGCGGCAAAATCCGTTCGGGCAAAGTTGGACAAGTATGGAGGTGTCGCCAGCTATTCTTTTCCCTTCAAATTTGTTGCTACGAAGTATGAATTATGGGTTGAGTCAGGCCGAGGCGGCGAGTTCGAGAAACGCTGGCGGAAGGTAGAAGTTCATCCGCCACAGTCGAACGGTTCTCGGTTCGTCAATACCAGGGCGGTCATTCCCGTTATTTCAGATGCATACATCGATTTCGCTGTTGAATCCTTGATTGCGCCGGTCGACGTTGACAAGGCCGCTGCCAGGGCGGCGCTATTTGCGATAGTCAGCGACGAGTTTGAGGTGGATGCGGCGAGGCCCGATTTCGATGGCGATCGGTTCTCGTTCGGCGGTTCACCGTATTTTGTTGAGTCGCCGGGCGAGTTCGTTTTTGAGGGCGGGCACAATGCTCGTTGGCTTCGCTATGAGGAAGTTTCATCAGGAAGTTTCCCTGCCTCGCAGTCGGGCGGTGCGGAGTCAGGGCCGGGATTTTCAGTGGCTTCGGCTGAGGATGCGGAGAAGGCTAACGGTTCGGATGCGGTCGTTCGCACATACATTAGAGTGTCGATTCCCAGGGATTCACTGCCTAATCGGCATGGCGTGCGTCGGCAGGTCTTGGCCTGGATGATCTCCAGATGGAGGGGCCGTATGTCGCATCAGGTCGATGAAGTCGTGGCGGCTACGGCCAGGCACGCCGAGGCTATTTCCGCGGCGGAACGGAGATTGGCCGCGCTCAAAATGATGCCTGGATCTGTTGATGCCAGAATGGAGATTGACGCAGTTTCCAAGCAAAAAATTCAGGAAGCAGAATTGCTCGAGCTGTCGATGCAGCAGCATCGGCGGATAAATCTTGAGATGGCAGCAGTTCTGGTTCAGACCGTAGATCCGCTTAGCGAGTTGGCTAAGGATTTTAAGGTGCCGGATGGAGATGACTCGGAGCCAGCGAAGAGGTCAGAGGAGCTCTTTGAGTTGGGGCAGGGAATTGAATCAGCACTTCTCGATCAGGGGCCTGGGTTTTTGTTTCCGAAGAGATTCGGTATTCAGACGCCCGATGTCCCAGGTGTGACTTTTGTAATTGATTGCGTTGTGGAGCCTGCGAGCAACTAGGCTTCGATTGCCTCATGTTTCTCATCTGGTATTCAGAAGGTCATCGACATTCCTGCTGGGCTTGGTCAGCCACAGGACCCTTTCAGCCGGAGCCGCATCCTTGATTTCCAAGCTGATCGACGAGATTCGGGCGACGATCGTCCAGTCGAGTCTGGCCGACAAGGTGC
>CAZZBI010000019.1:13568-20332 GCA_964652385.1 uncultured Pirellulaceae bacterium
AGATCGCGCACGACTATGCGGAAGCGATCGTCGCCTGCAATGATCGGCTTCGTCGAGTTATGGGGCTGGTCGATCAGGGGCACGTGACTGAGGCGCTGGCCGAAGCCGATCGGGAGCCGCAGTTGCTCGAGACGGTCGGACTGCTCGAGTTTCCCGAGCGCGAGGATTGGGTCGCGCTACTGAGCCGGCTGGGGCTCGATGCGCCTCCGGAACTGCGTCTGGATCTTGCCGAGCGTTTGGACGAGGCTTACGCGACCAATCAGGGACTCGAGGGGTTGCTGAGGAAGCATCGATTGCTGGCGCTGACGCGCAGCTCGCTTGCCTCGCGGATCGCGATCCTGCGGCTGATCTGCGAACGCGATGATCAGAATCTGGTCTGGAAGCAGGATCTTGCGGGACTCGAACGCGCTCGTTTGAAGCAGATCGAGCTCGAGTTGTCCGAACAGGTCCGCAAGCGATCGTTCGCGGACGTCAATGCGATCCACCAGGAGCTGACCGGAGCCGCATGGGCAGTACCGATTCCTCAGGAATTGGTTCGCAGGACGACCGATGCCATGAGTCAATTGGTCGAAGGGAATCGTCGCGCCGTCGCTGAGCGAGCTGGTGCGGAACTTCGAGAGGCGTTTCTCGGTTACGACGAAACTCGGGGCGCAGCGGCGCTCGCCGCCTGGCGCGTTGCCGTTGCCCCCTTGAGTCTTCAGCCCGCTGATCCGTTGATGGTCGACCACCGGGATGCGATCGCCTGGGCGGAAGAGATCGAAGCCGAAAGACTTCGGCACTCATCGTTCGAAAGGGCTTTGGCGTCGCTCGTCGAAGTGATGGATCGCGGAGGTGATCTGACGGCTCTGGATCGGGCCGAATATCGCGTCCGGAAGCTGGAACTCCCCCTCCCCCCCGTCACCGGCGAACGCGTTCGAGCCTATCGGCAGCAGCTGGAGTTTCGACGCAAGGTCCGGCTCGTCGGAGCTGCGGTCGCCATCGTGCTCGTGTCGGGCGCGCTGATCGCACTGGTCTGGGTGGTGGTCGATCGAATGCGGATCGGCAACGAGGCGCTCGAAGTCGCCGGGCGGCTCGATCAGCTGCTCGCGACGAACGAGATCGCGGCGGCCGAAAGTTTGGTCGCGTCGCTCGACGCGGCCGTGGTCGCTCACAACTCCGTCGCTCCCCGCGTCGGCAAGCTTGAGGCATTAGTCGCTGCCGAACGGGATCGAGTCGATCAGCGACGGACCGCGATCGAAGCAGTCAAGAACGCCGGATGGGACACGCCTGATCTCGCCTCGCTCGAAAATTCCCGCTCCCTCTCGCGTTCCGAAAACGAACTCGCGGAGGTGTCGAACCTGGAATTGTCGATCGAGCGACGACAGAACGAACTCAAGGGGGAACGCGAAAGCGAGTACCGACGGCGGTTCGAGGCGTTCGAAATGCAGGTTCGCCAGGCTGAGCAAGACGGAACGGTCGAAGGTGCCGAGCAGCAGTTGGTGCGTTTGAGGGAGTCGATCGAAGGTCTGCGCCGCGAGACGGCCGGCATGGTCAACGGCATCGAATTCGTGTCGGAGTCGGAACGTCGGCGGATCGATCCGCTCCTCAAGTCGATCGACGCGTCACTGGAACGGATCGCCACGCGGCGTCAGTTGATGGCGGTCGCTGACGAGGTCACGCTCGGAGTCGGTGACATCGATCGGTTCGCCCGTTCGTTGGAACAGCTGAGGTCCGCCACGGGGTCGAGCAGCCTAGGGTCAGAACTGGGAATCGCTCTCGCGGAGCGACCGCTTTGGGAGGGCTATGCGACTTGGCAACGTCTGTTGAGTGAACCGCGCTGGAGATCTTATCCGGCCTGGACCGACGCCGAAGAAGCGTCTTTCTCGGCCGAAGCCGGCAAGCTCCTCAGCCAGGCGCCGATCGTCGGCATTCGGGAAAGGATCGAGGCGATCATCGCCCATCGGAAGAATGCCGGACGATCGGCGATGATCGATCCGGGACGGCGATTCGAACGCCAGGCGTTCGTCGGCGTGACGCTTTACCGCGACGCCAGGGGCCGACTCTATCATGCGATCGCGGCGCCGACGCGACGCGGCGGCGATCTCGAGTTGCAGTACTACCTGGATGAGGACTATCTCGTCGGTCGCGAGCGGGTTCCGGAGACGAAGCTGGAGGAGCTCGGTCCTGCTCCGCAATGCCGCCTGTTCGTTCAGTTACAGCCGATACTCGAGGCGCTCGGCCGCCGCGAGATGCCTGCCGACGTCGCCCTGCTACGGTTGATCGAACAGGTTCACGCGTTCTCCGAGACGGCGGGCGAAGAGGCTTCGGGCGTCGGTCTCGATCCCCTCCTGCGCGCACGCTTGCTTCGAAATTTGCTGGCGGAAGCCCGGGCGCTTGACCCCGATCTCGTCTACCGGCACCTGAGCGGTTACGACGACAAGATCAAGCCGTTGGGCGGAAGCGTCGACGAGAACTGGTTGGCTCCGATCGACGCCGATGCCGAACAGGCTCGCCGCGATGCCGCTGAGGCGATCACCGGACTGCCGCCGCTCGAGAAGATCCGGACCTCGATCAGCGTGGTCGAATCGGAGGCGATTCCGCCTCCATGGCCGACCAGCGAGTACCGTTGGGTCGGCTGGATCTGGCGCGATGCGAACGGAACCCACGCGGTCCGACATCGTAGCCCGTTGGAGGACGGTCCGATCTATTGCCTGGCAGGTCAGGCGACGGGAACCCCACAGGCGGCCGCATCGTTCGAGCCGATCGGAAATGTCGAACGCCAACTGACCCGTCTCGATGGACCGGCCGGCATCGCCGGGCGTCCGGTATATCAGAGGATCGCACGTCCTGATCCCTGATCCGCACGACTTCGTGTCGCCGGCCAGCCCACCAAACCATTGCCCCTTCGACCCCCGAATCGACCGAAGAGCCATCGAGCAACGCATGCAACTTCACGTGAGAATTCGCGGTCGCGTTCACGGCCCTTTTGCCGAGACGAAGCTTTGCGACATGGTCCACCGAGGACAGCTGACGCGCGTCCACATGGTCTCGGTCGACGGCACCACTTGGCAGAAGGCCTCCGAGTTTCCCGAGCTGTTCGAGACGGCGCGACTTGCTCCTCCCGCGCCGGTCCCGGCCGACGCCGCGACGAGGAAATCGCAAGAAGCGGATCGCTACGACGAGCCGTCGTCGAATCGTCCGATCGACAAGGGGGGGCCACCGGTCGCATCGGAGTGGTACTACTCCGACGGTTCGACCTCGATCGGTCCGTTGCCGTTCGCGACGTTGAAGCGGATGTGCGACGGGGGCGAGCTGACGAAGGATACGCTGGTCTGGAAGCCCGATTTCGACGGCTGGAAGCCGGCAAGGCAGGTCGCAGGACTGTTCGCCGCGCAGAAGGCGGTCGAGGTGACGCAGGAGTCGTCGGAGCTTTCGAGATCGGTGACCGAACCGTTGATCAGTGCATCCGGATGGGTGATGTTTCTGGGCGTGCTGCTTCTGATTCTGGGGACCTCGGCGACGGTAGCGTTCGTCTTTCTGCTTGCCGGAAGCGGCAGCCGCGGCTCGAACGACATCTTCTCGGCGCTTTTCGCCGGAGTGAACGCGGGGATTTTCTTCACCCTCGGAATCTACTTGACTCGATACTCGCGCCTTTCGGCCCGCCTGAGATTCGTGCCGACCGCTAGCGTGCTTGCCTCGGCGATGCAGACGCTGAAGACCTGCTGGATCTTCCTCGGAATCGTGGCGATCGTCGAACTGTCGATGATCGCGACCGGTCTCTACCTGGTCTTCGCCATCGGCGGCTCGCTGCGCAGTCTCTGAGACCCACATGACGGATGCACGCATGACGCTCGATCGCGACAGCGAACTCGGACAAGAGCCGATCTTGAGTTGGCGGAGAACCGACTGGGAATGCCGGCTCGGTTTTCGCCCCGGCAAGTACACGCAGGTTTCCGCGGTACTGACCGGTATCGTCGCGCTGCTGACCACCGCGGCCATCATGGGAGGCTTGGCTCTGACCTCTTGGCCGTGGACGGCGATTCTCTTCGAACGCGGCCCGACTCCCTACGCCATCCTGTTCTTCTTTTTCTGGTCGCTCGCGATTCTGATCTTCAAGCGACACAAGCTCGCGGTTCAGCGTCGCGCACTGCAGTTCGACCTGATCCCGCTCGATTCGGATTTCATCGTCTCGGCCGACTCTGCTCCGATCCTGCTTCGCCGCATGCGCTACTTCGTCGACGAACCGGAGCGGTTCTGCTTCTATCGCCGCATCATCATCGCGTTGACCGGGCTGCAGAACCTGGGGCGGATCTCGGACATCGGCGAAGTGCTGCGTTCGCAGGCGGAGGCGGACGACGCGAGCCTCGAGACGACCTACTCGATGGTGCGAGGATTCCTGTGGGCGATTCCGGTTCTGGGTTTCATCGGTACGGTGCTCGGGCTTTCGCAAGCGATCGGCGGATTCGGTGACGTCCTCTCGGCGGCGCGGGAGATCACCGAAATCACGGAGAGTCTGAAGGGGGTTACGGCGGGGCTCGCGACCGCCTTCGACACGACGCTACTGGCGCTGCTCGCCGCGCTCGTCATTCACTTTGCCGGTACGGTGATGCGAAAGCAGGAAGAGGAGTTCCTGGATGCCTGTACCGACTATTGCCAGTCGCACGTGATCGATCGCCTCAAGGTGGTCGAATCGACGCTCGACGAGGAGTCGTGATGAGAGGGCGGCACCATCGCGAGTTCGCGGTCTCGTTCTTCGCCTTTCAGGACATCATCACGGCCGTCACCGGTGTGCTCGTTCTGATCACGCTGCTTCTGGCGCTGCTGATCAACACGATCGAGAGCTCCCCGGCGGCCTCGTCCAGTGCACAGGCGGATTCGGTGACTGCCGAAGAGATTCGACAATTGGAGGAGCAGCTCGCCGCCCTGACGACTCGATCGGAACGCTTTCAGGAGATCAATGACTTTGCCGCGATGCACTCGGCGAATGATGTCGTGCAGCGCCTGTCGGATCGTCAGGAACAGCTGCGTCGACTTCAGGAAGAGATCGCCTCGACGACCGCGCGCGTTGCCCGGGCACGAGCCGAGCTGACCATCGAACAGGGGCAGCTTGCCGCGATGGCGGAGGATCTCGGCATGACCGAACTCGAGCAACGAGCCGCCGACCTCCAGGATCGAATCGAACGGCTCGAGTCGTCGAATCGGGTGATCTACAACTTTCGCGACCTCGAAGGGCGGAGCGTCTGGCTGATCGACATTCATGCCGATCGAATCGCCATCGCCGAATACGGCAGGGACGATCCTCCCCAGTCGTTCATCGGCACCGAGGATGACGAGTTCATGACTTGGGTTCGAGGGCGCGAAGCCGGCAGAACGCACTTCGTCCTGTTCGTCCGTCCGGGGGCGGTCGGTCGATACGACCGCCTCCGGACTCGGATCGATCCGCTCGGATATTCGCTCGGTGTCGAGCTGCTCGGCGCCTCGGCTCAGGTTCTCGATCCTCGGACCGGAGCTGCACCATGAGCCGTCGCCGTCGATCGTCCGGCCAGGACGACAGTCTCGACCTGCTGCTCGACACGATCACCAATGCCTTCGGCGGGATCGTCTTCATGGCGATCCTGGTGGCGATTCTGGTTCGCGTCGATGCTCCGGAGTCGGCAGAGAGCAACCGGGAATCGCCGCTGGAATCGGTCGAGCGACTGCGAAAGAAGGAATCGCTGGAGGCGCGGATCGCTTCGGCATCGGAAACGGTCGCTCAGCTGGAGACTCGTGCCGACCAGTTGCCGCCCACGTTAGCCTCGGACTATTCCCGGCTGCAGGATCTCGAACGACAGTTCGAAGCAGCGTCGGCCCTTCGCGAAAGGCTGACGCGAGAAGAGGCCGAGGTGGCCCAGGAGGTTCGCGAGCAGGCATCGTCGAACGAGAATCTGCAGATCCGAGCCGCGGAGCTGCGTGGCGAAATCGAGGAGATGGAGGAGCGTCTGGCGAGAGAGACCGAACGCCGAACGACGACTTCGGAATTGCCTCGCGAGCGTTCCACCGACAAGCGGCAGATCGCCTTTCTGTTCCGGCGCGGACGGATCGTCCGCGTGACTCAAGGGTTCTCGATCAACGCGACGCTCGAGCCGACCGAGGAATCCCGTGCCGATCTGATCGCACCGGGAGAAGCATATCGGGTCGGGGCGTCGAGCGGCTTTCCGCAGGACGATCTGGATCGGTTTCGCGCCGAACTGACCGGGCTGAACCCGGACGACGACTACCTGGCGGTCGGGATCTGGGATGACAGCTTCGAGTCGTATACCGCGCTGCGCAAGCTGATGGTGGAAGCAGGGATCGAGCACAGTCTGCTGGTGATGCGCGACGGCCAGGCGATTCGCCTCGGTGGCGGCGGTCCCGGGAGAGTGCAGTGATGGGTTACCGCAACGAGCGATTTCGCCGCTCGCGAACGGAATCGACGCGGAAATCGGAATCGCCGAAGGTCGCGCAACCGATTTCGCTCCCTCCTCCGGTCCCGGTGGCCGATAGCCAAGACGGACGTCGGCGGGTTCTGGGCGTGCTTGTCGCCCTCGGCCTGTTGGCGCTCCTGTTTTTCCTGTTGGTCAGTCGACTCGTCGGATCGAGGGCCCAAGGGAGATCAGCCGCTTCGGTCGCCGGCCAATCCGGAAATGCGTCGACGAGCGCTCGAGGAGCGGGTGATTCGACCGACGATCTCGAGGCGATCGCGGCTGATGAAACGACGGTATCTGACGAGTCCGCGTCGGCCGCCGAACCGACGTCGAACTCGAGCA
>CAZZBI010000019.1:20342-27803 GCA_964652385.1 uncultured Pirellulaceae bacterium
CTCGAGCACGAGTGCGTACGACGGTGGAGTGCTGGCGGGCTCCAGCGGCGAGGGCCTCGACGAACATCAGATGCCGTCGGAGCCAGACGGCATCTTGCCTGTCGCGGGGGAATCCGGATCGCCGTCGCGCGTCGCCGCGTTCGCGACTCCCACCGGCGCAACCTTCTTCGGACTCGAGCAGGAAGGAAGCGATTTCGTCTTCGTGCTGGATCAATCGACCAGCATGGCCGGCGCGAAACTGGAGCTGGCCAAGACGGAACTGTTGCGGGCGGTCCGCGCGTTCGGCGGGCAGCAGCGATTCACCGTGATCTTCTTCAGTGAGCAACCGTACATGGAAGCGCGATTCCGATCGGTAAAGGCGGAACGGTCAACCATCGCTGCGCTCGAGGAGTGGCTGATGTCGATCGGACCGGTCGGCGGAACCTTTCCCTTCGAAGCGATGACCATCGCGCGAGGTCTCGCGCCGGACGGCATCTACCTGTTGTCCGACGGCGAGTTCGACCCGTATGACGGTCAGCGGACAATCGATCTGCTGCGGCTCGAAGGGACTCCGCCGGTTCACGGCATTTCGCTGGATGTCGACAGCGACTCGCTACGGCACATCGCGATCATGACGAACGGCCAATATCGGCGGGTCATCATTCCCTGAAACTCATGTCGCTTCGGACAAGCAAGGATCATGCGATGCCCACGACCTATTACGTCGAGGTCGACGGCCGGGTTGTCGGACCGATCGCACGGCCGGAGGTCGAGCGACTGTTGGCGAGCGGGCAGATCACGGCGGGCAACAAGGCTCGACCCGGATATCGCCGCGAGTGGAGTACGGTCGCCGAGGCGCTGAAGCGACCGATCCCAGGAACCGCCACTCCGTCGGCCGCGGCGACGAACGTCGGACGCCGCGTCGAGGAACTTCCGGAATCGCCGCGAGGATCGGGAGTCAAGCAGGTCGAGCCCGACGATCGCGCGCGGCGGATAGGGAGTGCCGGTCACACGGCGGTCGTGGCGACTGCGAAAGACGCTCGCGATGCGGCCCGACCGTCGACGGTCGATGGAAATCCTTGCGACCCGAGTCGATCGAGTCCGCCTCTGCTCGGGGCGGTACTCGAGCCGATTCCTGCGCGGGCTCGGCGCCGCGTCTCGTTTCGCCGTCGGCTCTTCGACCTGCCCCTCGGCGTTCACCTGGTGTTGGCGATTCTGACGGCGCTGACGACCGTGGTGTTCGTCGCCGTCATGGTGCGGCCGAGGGACGGCCGTCGCGATGATTCGGCGGCCGAAACCGCATCGAACTCACGTCCCGAGTCGACGCGAATCACCAACTCGATCGGCATGTCGTTCGTCGAGCTTCCGGAAGGTCAATTCGTTCGGGGATCGGATCGGCACCATGACAACGAGAAACCGGCTCATCCCGTCACGATCAGCCGACCTCTGGTGATCGGCGTCCACGAGGTCACACAGCGCGAGTTCGAAACGGTGATGGGCTTCAATCCGTCGAAGCATCGCGGTGAGGGACACCCTGTCGACAGTGTCGCGTGGCATCAGGCGGTGGAGTTCTGCGAGCGACTTTCCTCGCTTGCGAACGAGCGGGTTGCCGGACGCGCGTATCGACTGCCGACCGAGGCGGAGTGGGAGTACGCCTGTCGCGCGGGGGCGACGACCGCTTGGAGTTTCGGTGCGGAGGATTCGGATATCGACGCCTACGCGTGGACGATCGCCGATCCGAGCGGCACGTCGCGCGAGGTCGGACAGAAACTGCCGAACGCCTGGGGGCTGTTCGACATGTCGGGCAACGTCGGCGAATGGGTCGGGGACCGATACGGTACCTATCCGAATCATCGGATGATCGATCCTGCCGGACCGTCGGTGGGTGAGCTTCGCGTTTCGAAAGGAGGGAACTTTCGTCTCGATTCCGACAGTTGCCGACCGGCAGCACGGGGCGGAGTCGATCCGAGCGCGGCCGACGACGCCACGGGCTTTCGAGTCGTGCTGACCGACGGCGTTCCTGAGCACGAGCGGTACGGAACCGAGGCGGAACTCCGGGCGCTGGTCGGCGTCTGGCAGGTCAATCTCCGCGGGGGCTACTCGGGCCGATGGACGTTCCTTGCGGACGGCACCTGCCGGGCGACTCACGGCGCCTCGTCCGGAACCTGGAGATTCGAGTCCGATCGGGTCTTCATTCAGTGGGACAATGGCGATGCGTGGGACGCGTTCGATCGCCCCATCGATGCGTCGAGGCCGTTGAAGGGGGACAGCTGGTCGGGTGACGATGCGCTGAGGGCATCGAAGCGTTGATCGAGCGGCCGATATCGATGCGTTGCGACGGAAGCCGCTGTGGGGGGCATTCGATCTACCGGAAGCAGAGGACGGCAACATGATCGCCGACGGTCTGGGACTAGATGCGAGAGGGGGCTGATCAATCGTAACGCTCAGGGAAAAGAGCAACGAGTCGTGAGTATACTCATCCCGTATAGGAAGCGACTGGGCGGGGAGAGCGATGGCTTGCATCGTGATTTTGCAGCGATCTTCGTTCGCCGCCTCATCGGGTGTTTCGTGCTAGTTGCGGGGGCAGATGATGACGTCAGATGAGAGCGAGTTGCCCGAATCCGAATCGGGGCAACCGACGGTTCAAGTTGTTGCCGAGGAGTGTTTCAATTACGCAGCTTGGCAGAATGCCGTTCCTCTCCTCCGCTCGATCGTCGTCGAGAATCCGACCGACGACGAACTGACGTCCGTAGTCTTGCAGATGAAGCCGTTTCCGGCCTTCGCTCGGGAGAAGCATTGGAAACTGGATCGATTAGGCCCCAGGGAGAAAGTGAGTCTTCGCGACATCGATATCGAGGTCGACTCCGAGTACCTGGATCGGCTCGATGAGGCGGTTCGCGGAGTATTGGGTTTTCGGCTGATCCGAGGCGGCGTCGTTCTTAGCGAATCCAGCGTCGTTCTTCGCGTGCTCGCGCGAGACGAGTGGGGGGGCATGGGGGCGATGGCGGGTTTGCTGCCTGCGTTTGTCACTCCGAACGATAGTGCTCTCGCTCCTATCCTGAAGTCATCGGCCAAAGTTCTTGGTGACCATGGCCATTCGACCGCCCTCGACGGCTATCAGTCCGGAGACCCGAATCGAGTCTATCTGCTGGTCGCATCGCTTTGGTCGGCGATCGCCGAAAGATCCCTGACCTACGCGAATCCGCCTCGCAGCTTCGAGAAAGTCGGTCAGAAGATTCGGCGAGTCGCCGCAGTACTGAACGAGGGTCTGGCTACCTGCCTCGATTCATCGCTCTTGTTTGCCGCCGGACTGGAATCGATCGGCCTCAACCCGATCCTCGTCATGCTGGACGAGCATTGCTTCGTCGGTGTCTGGTTGGTCAATCGGACGTTGAATCACCTTCGAGAGCCGGAATGCAGTGAACTGCGCAAGGCGATTGCGGCCAGAGAACTGATCGTTTTCGAGACGACGCTTGTCACGCACGTTCCTGCAGCATCATTCGAGCAAGCTGTGGCGACAGCCCAGGAATCGCTCTCGGAGTCGAATGAGCGAAAGTTCGTTGCGGCCTTGGACGTTGCTCGCGCTCGAATGTCTCAGATCCGACCAGTCGCTTCCCTGGGCGATCGCATGGTGGCTTCTGTCGAACGAGGTGCAGTAACGGCTCCTTCGTTGCCGACCGCGCCCGGCCTGATCTCTCCATCGGGCGATGATGAAGATTGGAAGCCGACGACGCCTGCAGGTCGGATCGAACGATGGCAACGTAAACTTCTCGACCTTTCGCTGCGCAATCGCTTGCTCAACTTCGTTCCGAACAAGCAGACGATCCCGGTGCTCTGCCCAAACGTCTCGCGGTTGGAGGATATGCTGGCCGAGGGATCCAAGCTTCGGTTGATCTCATTGACCGACGAAAACACGGTCGACAAACGTGACGCGGCGTTGCATCGGCAACGGACGAAGCAGGACCTGGACCTCGCATTCGCAACCGAGGCTTTGGCTCGTCGCGAGGTCGCATGCTTGCTGGATGGTAGGGAGCTCGAATCGCGTCTGACTGCGCTTTTTCGGAAGGTTCGAAATGACCTTTCCGAGGGAGGTTCGAACACGCTCTTCTTGGCCGTCGGATTTCTGCGTTGGAAGCAGCAGATCTCGCAGGACAAGACCTATCGAGCTCCGCTGCTCTTGGTCCCCGTGACCTTGCAGCGACGAAACGCCACATCGCCGTTCCAACTGACCAGTCATGACGACGACGTCCGAATCAATGCGACGCTCCTTCAGCTTCTGAAGAAGGATTTCGGCTGCGACCTCACTGCTCTCGAGGCCGATCTGCCGACCGACGACAGCGGTGTCGATGTGCCGAAAGTTCTCGAGCGAATTCGTCGTGCTGTCCGAGAGATTTCGGGATTCGAAGTGGTAGAGGAGGCGGCAGTCGCTTCGTTCTCGTTCGCGAAGTACCTGATGTGGAAGGACTTGGTCGAACGAGTCGACCAGTTGGAACGCAACCGAGTCGTCCGTCATCTGGTACGAGAGCCGGAACGACCCTTCATCTCCCCAGGTAGCGGCGAGATTCCGAGACCTCAGGCGATCGATATCCGGTACTCGCCGACGGAACTGGTGCATCCGCTGCCGGCCGATTCGTCTCAGCTCGCCGCGGTGATGGCGGCGTCGGAGGGGCACGATTTGGTGATCGTCGGGCCGCCGGGTACCGGAAAGAGTCAGACGATTGCGAATCTGATCGCAAGCTGTCTGGCACTCGGGAGGACCGTGCTCTTCGTCGCCGAGAAGACAGCTGCCCTCGACGTCGTTCATCGACGCCTATGTGCCAACGGCCTCGGCGACTGCTGCGTGGAACTGCACTCCAACAAAGCTGATCGCCGCCGCCTTCTGGATCAACTGGAAGCATCTTGGCGTCGTAGATCGTCGCCGGACCTCTCGGAATGGATCGAGGTCAATGAACGGCTCCGCGTTCGCCGCGACGAACTCAACCGCTATGTTTCCGAACTTCATGTCGTTCGTCCGAACGGGTTGACCATCTTCCATGCGATGGGCATTGCCGTACGCGATCGGCAGACTTGGGCGCCGGAGTTGACTTGGCAACGTACCGTGATTCACGACACAGAGTCTTGCCGTTTGTTCAAGGACGCGATCGACGAATTGGCACTCTCGTTCGGTGCACTCCCCGAGCAGGTCGATCTTGGACGTTTGGAGGCAACCGACTGGTCGATGTCCTGGGAGAGTCAGCTCTTGGGTGCTTCAGGTCGACTCATGGAATCCTCCGAGTCGCTTCGGTCAAGTATCTCCGAGTTGTCCTCGATCGTCGGGATGAAGTCGTTGTCGGATCTGTCTTCGGTCAAGCTGTCTGCGGTACACCGATTCGCTCGTGGAATCTCACGTAGCAAGCTACCCGACGAAGCGCTTCTTCGACATTCGCACCTCGATCGTCTGAGGGCAGGTCTGCTTGATTGCCGTGAGCGCATGAGGGAGTCGGATCGTGCGAGGGGGGAACTGTCACAAGCCCTTTCGGCATTCGCGTCGGTACTCGGTTCCAACCATTCAGCCGTAGACCTCGCGGAACGTCGACCTGCGCTTCACAGACTGGCGATCGCCCTTCAAGAACCGGACCTTCCTCCGGCCGCACTGATCCTGCACCCTCGATTCGAGTCACTGAAGAATCAACTGCAGAATCGATTCGAGCTGTTGAGAAGGCGTGACGAGATCTGGGAAGCGATTCTGGCCCGCGGCTATATCGCTGCGCTCTTGAAGAGAATGGACGTGAACCAGCTCCAGAGAGCCTGGGCCCACGCGAACGCGTCGATCTGGCCAATGTCGCTCGTTGAAAAGGCCGCCCTGAGAAAGAGGCTGAAAGCCTTCATGTCGCCGGAGGGCGTTCCGGAGCCGGAAACTGATCTGCCGTTGTTGACTGAGATGCGGGATCTGTTCGATGCGCTTGAAGTCGATCGGATCAGTATCGAACTACCGAGCGATCTCCTGGTGTGGGCAGCAGAACGCCCGCTCGAGCTGTTCCCGATGCTCGAAAAAGCCCAACAGATGCGAGACCAGATTGATGCGACAGGAGGAGACGCACGTCGGATTCTTGACGATGTTCGGCGAGACTTCGAGAAGCTCAAGACAGCCGGAGGGACCCTTGTTGCGGCCGCGCATCGGGTCGTGGCGTCGGAAGCTCGCCTTCAGACCGGGCTTTCCGCACTGGAGCTTCCTGCCCACCTCAAGGCAATGGTCGAGACGGATCCCGGCCAGATCGACGAGCAGTTCGAGCTGACCTTGGGGCTACGCGAAGCTGCCGGTCTGCTCGGTGTTTCTCCAACAGCGATTGCTGACCTGGTTGCCGTTCCCACGGATCGTCGATGCAAGGTGGCAGAGGAATGCCGACGAGCGGCAAAGGAGTTCGAGACCGCGTGGCACGACTACCGTGCGTTGGCTGGCACAACGCCAGCGAGGGCGGACTCTGACTCGATCTTGGCTGACGCGCGGAGCCAAGCGGAGCGAGTTCTGGAGGGTCGCGGACTGTTGAAACGCTGGTTGGCGTGGGGGGCCGCACGAAGACGAGCCGAGAAGCTCGGATTGACGCCGTTCGTTGAAGCACTTGTCCAACGTCGAATGAAACCTTCCGACGCGGCCTCAAGGTTCGATTTGGCCTACGCGAGGTGGTGGCTGCCCATTGAGATAGATCGATGTGACCCTCTGCGACGGTTTCAGAGGCACCTTCACGAGGCCTCGATCGAAGATTTCCGAGCTCTCGACGATGCAGCTCGGCATGCATCCGCTTCGCGAGCACAGCACGCGATCTACCATGACCTTCCGGAAAGTCACGCAGTTCCTCGAAAGTCGGAACTGGGATTGTTGCGTCATCAAATGGGACTGAAGCGGCCAAGCAAGTCGATTCGCGAGATCATTGCCGGTATGCCTCAGACCTTCGGCAAGCTCGCTCCCTGTCTGTTGATGTCGCCGCTCTCGATTGCTCAATACCTGCCGGCGGAGCAGACTCAGTTCGACGTGGTGGTATTCGACGAGGCGTCTCAGATCACGACTTGGGACGCGATCGGTGCGATTGCCCGCGGAAAGCAGACCATCGTGGTGGGCGATCCGAAGCAGTTGCCTCCCACCAACTTCTTCGGACGATCCGACGGTGATCAGGAAAACGAAGAGCTCGACGATCATGAGAAGGATTTGGAGAGCATCCTGGACGAAGTGAAGTCGTCCGGACTTCCGACCGTACAACTGAACTGGCATTATCGAAGCCGACACGAATCGCTGATCACCTTCTCCAATTATCATTATTACAACAATGAGCTCATTACTTTTCCGGCCTCGGAATCGGTCGACAGGGGCGTTTCGTTGACTTTGGTAGATGGCGGAGTCTACGACCGGGGAAAGAGTCGAACGAATCGAGCGGAGGCCGATGCGATCGTAGCCGACGCAGTGGCGAGAATGCGACGCGACCTCGGTAAGCCCGATCAGCAGCGACT
>CAZZBI010000019.1:27813-28593 GCA_964652385.1 uncultured Pirellulaceae bacterium
CACCTACGGAGTCGTGACGTTCAACAGTCAGCAGCAGGCCTTGATTCAGGACCTGTTCGATCAGGCACTGAGAGAGGACCCTGCGCTGGAGTGGTTCTTCGCCGACGAGCGGATCGAACCGACCGTGGTCAAGAATCTGGAAAACGTACAAGGGGACGAGCGAGATGTGATGTATTTCTCGATTACCTTCGGTAAGGACGCAGCAGGTAAGTTCCCCGTCGACTTCGGGGCAATCAACCGGAACGGCGGAGAGCGCCGTCTCAACGTCGCGATCACGCGGGCACGTCAAGCATTGCTCGTCTTCTCCTCCTTTCTGCCGGATCAGCTCAAGGCGGAGCGTTCGTCAGCGCGAGGTGTCCACGATCTGAAGGCATTTCTGGACTACGCGCATCGCGGGCCGGCGTCGATCGCGTCGCGAACCGAAGGATCCATCGGAGAGAGCGAGTCGCCGTTCGAAGATGCAGTTGCAGCAGCGCTCCAGGGGCGAGGATGGAGAGTGGAACCACAGATCGGCGTCTCGGGGTTTCGAATCGACATCGGTGTCGTTCACCCCGATCGACCAGGAGCATATCTTGCCGGTATCGAATGCGATGGAGCGACGTATCATCGCTCCGCTACGGCGCGGGATCGAGACAAGATCCGACAGCAGGTCTTGGAGAACCTCGGCTGGAGGATTCTTCGGGTTTGGTCGCCGGATTGGTTCTACGACTCGGATGCGGCGGCGATGCAGCTCGATTCCAGTCTCTCCGCGCTTCTGGAGGAGTCACGAAGTGCGGCGAG
>CAZZBI010000020.1:0-3673 GCA_964652385.1 uncultured Pirellulaceae bacterium
CGCCTGGAGGATCGCCGTGATCAGCATTCCCCAGATCGTCATCGGCAGCCGGAACATCGTCATGCCGGGAGCCCGCATCTGCAGGATCGTCGTGACGTAGTTCACGCTCCCCATCATCGAACTGATGCCGGCGAACGAGACGCCGAGCAGCCAGAGCGTCTGCGCCGTGCCGCTCCCCGGAGCCGCCTCGTCGAGCACCGACAGCGGCGGGTACGCGGTCCAGCCGCTGGCCGGGCCGTAACCGCCGGTCAGGAAACTCGCCGCCATGCACAGGAAGCTCGGCCACATGATCCAGTAGCTGAGCATGTTGAGCGTCGGGAACGCCATGTCGTCGGCGCCGATCATCAGCGGGATCAGCCAGTTGCCGAACGCTCCCGCCAACGCCGGAATGATCACGAAGAAGATCATGATCGACGCGTGCATCGTGAAGAGCATCGTGTAGAACTCGGGAGCGATCTGGCCCCCTTCGGTCCGGTAGAGCGAGCCGAAGATCGGCATGTCGGACCAGGGCCAAGCGAGCTGCCAGCGGATCGCCAGCGCCAGCAACCCTCCGGCGATCGCCCAGAGCATCGTCGTGAACAGGAACTGCGTTCCGATCACCTTGTGATCGCGCGAGAAGACGTAGCGCCCCAACAGATAGGGAAGCGACCACGTTCTCCCTTCGCTCGCGCCGTGACTGCTCATCGCGTTCGGTTCTCTCGTCGTCGGTTCGCCGGCCGAGCGCCGGTCGAGTCATCAGTTCCGTTCGTGTCCGGAGCGGTCCGTCCGACCGCCGCTTCGGATCAGGGCTCGGCCACCCCGACCGTCGTCGCTCCGGCCGCCGCCTCGGCCTGCGCCCGCCACGCGGCATACTCGTCGGCGGAATGGACCGTCATCACCGCCTTCATCTTGTAGTGCCCCCAACCGCAGAGCTCGGTACAGGCGATCTCGTAGTCGCCGGGCTTCGTCGCCCGGAACCAGACGAGCTGCCGCATTCCCGAGACGATGTCCTGCTTCACGCGGAGCGACGGGACGAAGAAGCTGTGCAGCACGTCCTGCGTCTCGATCTGCAGCACGACCGGTTCGTCGACCGGCACGTGCAGCTCGCCGGTCAGCATCACGTCATCGAGCGTGTCGAACAGGCCGTCCGGTCCCGGGTACCAGAAGTCCCAATCGAACTGCCTCGCGACGACCCGCACGCTCGCCTCGATCGGCTCGTCATGACCATCCGCGGCGGAGCGGGTCGGTCGAGCCATCTTGTTGCGCGTCCAGGCATCGAACTGATACAGACTCAGGAAGATCAGGATCAGCCCCGGAACGACCGCCCAGACCACTTCGAGCTTGTGATTGCCGTGGATCGCCGGAGCCCGCCGATCGGCTCGCCAGCCGCCGACCTGGACGAGCCAGGCCAGGAACAGGCCGGTGCCGATGAAGATCGCGCCGGTGATCCAGAAGATCAGGTACCAGAGATGGTCGATCACGCCGCCGTAGGCGTTGACGTTCTCGGGGAGCCAATGTCCGGCCAGCGGCCACCAGCCGAAGATCGCCCAGACGATCATCAGGGTCCCCAACACCGGGACGGCCAACAGCACGGCACTCAGCAGTCGATTCACCCTGTCGTCCTCCCCCGATCCGGAATCCCCATCGCCGCTCCCATCGTAGCGGTCAGCGAGGGGGCCGTTCGTTCAGCTCCTCGGCATGCATCGAGGTGCTGATCGCTTCGAGCGGCAGCTGCCGGACGTATTCGACCAGACACCAGAGATCGTCGTCGGTCAGCTCGGCCGCCGCCGCCGGCATCGGCGTCCCTTCGATCCCGTTGCGGATCCGCAGAAAGAGGTCGACCGGACGGCGCCCGCCGCGGAAGCCCCCCAGTCGCAGGTTGCGAGGAATGATGTTGCGCGGCGGGAGCGCGCCGAGCGCGACGAACTCGGCGATCTTCCGCTCGTCGTCCGGAGCGATTCCCAGTTCGTTCATCCAGTTCTTGGTCCAATCGTCGAAGTCGTTGACCTGCCCGTCGCCGAGCGCCAACGGACCATGGCACGACACGCACGCGCCGAGCCCGAAGTACAGCTCGCGCCCGCGAGCCAGCAGCGCTTCTCGCTCGGCGCTCCCCGGCTTCAGCCCCTCGGGAAACGCCGGCGGCTCGACCACCGAGTCCTCGGCCTCGAGCCAACGTTCGGCCGACGGAACGACGATCTCCTCGAGCGCCGACGCGGCGGTGAAGATCGGCGGGAACGGCGGCTCCTCCCCCGCCTCTTCTGCCGCGGCGACCGCCTCCTCCGCCGCTGCCGCCTGAGCGGCCGAGGCGATCAGATCGATCCCCGGGTCCGGATCCTCGGTCAGGATCATGTACAGCTCGCGCTCCACGGCGCCTCGCAGCGTCAAGTAGCGGACATAGTCGATCAGCGCCCCGAGCTCTTCGGCCGGCAGCCGCTTGAAGCTCGGCATCGCCGTCCCGGGAACTCCTTCGGCCAGCACGCGATGAAGATCGTCATGCGTCGGCGGCACGCCGAGCGGGGTCGACTTGTATTTGAACTTGCCCAGTCGGAAGTCGCGCGGATACGGGTTCAGGAAGGCGGCCGTCGGTCCCGCTCCGTCCCCCGTGATGCCGTGGCAATGGACGCAGTGCTCGCGATAGAGACCGCGAGCCGTGCCGTCCCGATCGCTCGCCACCGGACCGGCTGCCGCGGCCAGCATCGGTCGCCGCAGGACCGGCGTCTCGGGAGCCAGCTCCTCGATCATCGCCGGCAGACGGGGCTGGTCGGGAGTGCCGAAGACCGCCGTCAGAAAGGTCCCGATGTCGGTCTTCTGCTCCGGCGTGAAGCTCCCTTCCTCGCCAAGCGCCTGCAGCTCGCGTTTTCGCTCCTCGACCCGATTCACCCGAAACTCGGCGGGAGGGGTGCAGCCGACGGCAAGGACCGCGGCCGACAGGCAGAGGAGCATCGAAAAGCGGTTGGCCATCTTCTCCGAACCTCGATTGCTCCGTTCGCCGGAGGTCGGTCGAAACGATCGACGGACGTCACGGATCGAACGCAGGGAGTTGGCAGTCGAGCGGCGGTCCGTGGGGTCCGCGAACCGAATCGTCCGAGACCGGAATCGACCCGTCGCGGTGGACCGTCACCGTGGTAACGCCGCAGGGGATGCGGATCGCCGTCACCTCAAGGAGCGAGCTCGTCTCCCGCGGCCGAATCGGCCGACGGTTCCTCGGTCGTCCCCGTTTCCGACGACGTCTCGGCCGACGAATCCCCCTGATTCGAGGCTCCCGATTCGCTCGCACCGGTCCCCGATTCGCTCACGATCGGTTCGGTCCCGAGCTCCTCGGCGAACGCCTCGAGATCGGCCGGGTCGACCGGAGTCGGAGGGACCGTCGATCCGAAATCGCATCCGGCGGAGATCATCGCACCAGCCACGATCCAGAGAACCGCCAAGGGGGCTCGCAGGCCACATCGCATTCCGATCATCCCGCTCTCGTCTCGGGTCATGGTCGTCCGAATCGTCATCCCGCAAGACGACGTTCGATTCGCCGTCACCTGGGCACCCCCGAGGGCCGCCCGAACGGTCGGAACGGAACCCCGGAGCAGACCGACACTTTAGTTGAGCGGTCCGTTCGGCGGAACCATGCGTCAATATGACGCACGACTCGCCGAGTCGTCTCGCACGACGCCGCACGGCATCCGGGAGACGACGGCAGCCG
>CAZZBI010000020.1:3683-18970 GCA_964652385.1 uncultured Pirellulaceae bacterium
ACGAAGGGGAGCCGCCTCGCGACTCCCCTTCGCTCACTTCGCCGGTCGGTCATCAGCCGCCGAGCGGCCGATTCGTCCGACTCACTTGGTCAGGTCGGCGGCCGAAATGGTCAGGGTACCGAGGTCGGTCACCTCGCCATCCTTGATCGTCACCTCGAGCTCGCCGAGACGCCCGCCGATCTTCTTGCCGTCCTGAGTCAGACCGGTGAGGTAGCCCCCCTCCTTGGTCCGACCGCCGCGCTCGTGCCAGAAGACGAACGTCCACTCGCCGTCCGGCAGGTTCTTGATCTCGAACTCCCCCGTCTCGGCCGAGATCGCCACATACGGCTCGTCGCGGACCAGCAGGATCGAGGTCATCCAGGGGTGAGCACCACAGACGACCTTCACCGGAGCGGTGTCGGCCCCCTTCATCGCGATCTCGATCTCGCCCCCAGGCGGAATGTTCGGGTTGGCGGCGTTCTTGAGCGACTGGATGTTGGCGTTGTGTCCGACTTGGTCGGTGTTGGTGATCCGCAGCTTCTGAGCGGTCGTCATCACGGTGACGTGCGGCTCGAAGCGGCAAGCGTTGTTGTCGAGCACCGGGATCGTCTCGACCAGATTCGCATACGACGGGTGGACCTCCGGAGTCTGCGTCTTGGTCCGGCTCTGCATCAGACAGACGACGACGTTGGCCAAGCCGCCGTCGGGACCGACCTTCAGCGACTCGTCGAACAGCGGCATCCGACCGCAGACCGCAACGTCCTTGTTGACGTCGAGCTTCGCCGCTTCCGGGACAGTCCCCTCGACCACGATCCGTCCCTTCAGGTCTCCCCAGCCGGCCGAAGCGGCAGGGGTCAGCGGTCCGATCAGCCCGACCAGAGCGGCGGCTCCCAGTCCGATCCACATCTTCATCGTCGACTCCTCGTTGAATGACCGATCGCCTCAAGACCGGACCGTCGGTCGGTCCGCAGTCCGGGAAGCGATCGCAAGCAGGGCGGGATTCCGTCCGGCGCAAACCGAAGCGGAACGGGGAGGGGGGAGGGGACGGCTGATCGCCTCTGCGCCGTCGATCGGCCGTCGTCCGGCCCGGTCGCCCGCTTTGCCGTCCCTCGGCATGGCCCTCCGTCTGCTCGGGGTTTACCGAGACGGGCGGGACATGCGTCGCGAATTATACCCAGGAGCGAGCCCTCGGACCATCGTCGGGAGACGGCCCCGAAACGATCGGCAACCTGCCGGACGAGGCTCGCTCGAAACGCCCCGAAATCCAAGCCGATGATGCGGCTCGGCTCCCGGCCCCCTCGCCCCCCTCCGTCTTCCGGCGACGTCGGGCGACGCGCGGCGGTCAAGAACGAGAGACGCCGGCTCCGAAGAGCCGGCCCAATCGCTCTCGCCGGGCTGACCCCGGGTGCACGTTCGGTGCGGCCGGATCGGTGTTCGGCCGGCCGCATCCGATCAGATCGATCACTCGACCTGCATCATCATCGAGCCGTTGTTGGCGACGTTGAACAGCGGGCGGTGGTAGCGGCCGCGATGGTGACCGAGCCCCGACGGATACCAGACCAGGTTCATGCCGACGTTCCACGATTCGTTGATCACGCCGTCGGCATCGGGGAGCAGATAGGCGAATCCGCCGTCGATCGCCCAGCGATCGTTGAGCGGCGTCCAGAAGTCCGCTCCCAGCAGCGTCTCGCCGTCCCCACCCCAACCGCCGATCAGTCGGGCGTTGGTCCCGCTGCAGGCGTCGAAGGTGTGCCGGTAGAAGAACGAGTAGGTCTCGACCGTCCGCCAGGTCTCGGTCACGACGACGCCGTCGACCAGCGAGTCGCCGAGATCCTCGTGGATCGGCGAGGCGAGCTGGAAGCCGAACTCGTCCCCTCCTTCGTACACCCACGACAGCAGACCGCGCACCTGAGCGACGTTCCGCTCGGTATTCCACGACTCGTGCAGGTAGTCGATCACCGCTCCCCCTTGCAGCCCGTAGTCGACACGTCGGAACAGACCGCCGGTGACGAAGAGCTGATCGCGGTTGAGATCGGTGAAGTCGGAGCCGGAGAAGTTCGACTGGACCGAGTTGACGCCGAGCTGAGCCGAAACGATGTCGGCGGTCAGACAGGGGAGTCCGAACCCGACATTGGCTCCGCCGTTGAACCCGAAGCTCCCTCCTCGGCCGCGATCGGGCTGCCCCTTGAAGCCCTCGACGCCGGCGAAGAACTCCATGTTGCGGAAGGTGATCTGCGGGCAAGGGACCAGACATCCCTCGGCGCAGCTGCTGCAGCCGCCGGTACCGCAGCTCCCGTCCGAGCAGCCGTCGCCGCACGACTCGCATCCGCCGTCGACATGCATGCCGACATGGCCCGAGACGTCCTCGTAGACCGAGTCCTCGACGATCACCTCTTCCTGCATCATCGTCCGCATCGTGCGCGGAGCGCGAGGGATGGTGGTATGCGAAACGGTCCGGTTGGAACCGAAGCCGACGGTAGCGGGGCGAGTCGGCTGGGTGGTCGACGCCTGCCGAACCGCACGACGCGGCTCCGCCGGAGCCGACGCGGTGATCCGCTCGGCGCGGCGCACCTGAGACGGCGCACCGGCCTGAGTCTGAGCGCCGGCCGGCGCCGCGAACGCCGTCAGGGCGATGCCGAGCATCCCCCACGCGAGAGTCGTCCGATCGATCGAGAGGACCATGGTTCTCTTCCTTAACGCCTTGGCCGGGATTGCCATGCTCGGTCGCCCAGGAGCCGCACGACGGACTGACCGTCGCAGCGCAACGGCCGCCGACAGGGTTGGTCATCGGAATCGATACCACCGGAACTTTCGGCAAACTCCAAATAATCGGAACGACCGACCCAAACTTCCGAATCGACGCGATCGACAAAGTCTTGGCCAAGTGAGACCGGATCGACTCCTCGGCGATCGGCTCGATTCCGAGGACCAGACCGAACCGGGGGCAGGCCGAACCGGTTGATAGCCACGCTCCGAGAGACACGAGGTCGGGGAGGGGCATGTCGCTCGACAGTCCCGGAACGCACCAAGAAACGGAACAGGGGGAACCGTTTGGTTCCCCCTGTGTCATGGGCGCTCGAGATTCGAGGGGGTTCGGCCCCCTGAAGATCATTCGTCGACGATCGCCTCGTCGACGATTTCCCCTTCGCCATCGATGTACGTCGCTCCGTCCGCCGAATAGACGCCGCTGGCGTCGTTGAACGCCGAGGCGACCCGACCATGGAAACGATCGACCCGCTCCCACTTGCCGCCGTAGGTCGGATAGGCGTAGTCGTACGGGGCGCAGCACGAGGCGCAACCGCTGGCCGCCGAACTGATCGCGACGACCGCCAAGAGGGCGAACCGTTTCATGGTCCGGTACTCCGCAGGGAGGGGAATGCTATCGGGAGACCGACTGCGTCTCGGCGACGCTCCGTGGTGAGAACGGATCGGCCGGAATCCCGTTTCATTCCTCTGATCGGTCGTGCGGGTCGTGCGCTTGAGAGCGATTCTGCAGCCCGGGACCGATGCCGCCCGAAAGTCGCAGGAAGCCGAAAGTCGCTGGGGCCCGCCCCCCTCAAGCCAGTACTGCCTGGAGCATCCCGCGGGCCTTCTGCCAGGTCTCGTCGAGTTCCTTGCGCGGGTCGCTCTGCACGACGATCCCGCCTCCCACGGGAAAGGTCCACCAGCCGCCGGCGTCGGTCACGGTCCGGATCAGGATGTTCAGGTCGGCCGAGCCGTCGAAGCCGAGGTACCCGATCGAGCCGCAATAGGCCGCGCGCGGCGTCGGTTCGATCTCGGCGATCAGTTCCATCGCCCGGATCTTCGGCGCGCCGGTGATCGAGCCGCCGGGGAAGAGCGCCGCGACGACGTCGACCAGTTCGCACCCGGCCGACAATCGCCCCTCGATCGCCGACACCAGGTGCTGCACGGTCCGGTACCGTTCGATACCGCAGAGTTGCGTGACTCGAATCGAATCGACGTCACAGACGCGCGACAGGTCGTTGCGAAGGAGATCGACGATCATCAGGTTCTCGGCGCGGTCCTTGGCGCTCGAGCGCAGGATCCCCGCTGCCGGCAGATCGACCTCCGGCATGTGACTTCGGAGCGTCGTTCCCTTGATCGGTCGCGATTCGACCCGCCCGTCTCGTACGGCAAACAGTCGCTCGGGCGAAGCGCTGACGATCTCGGCCGAACCGCCGTCGAAGTAGGCGGCAAAGGGAGCCGGGTTGAGGCGGCGCATCCGCAAGTAGAGCTCCGCTGCGGAATGACGAGCGGGGAGGGCCAGGCGATGCGCCAGGTTGACCTGAAAGATGTCGCCGTTGCGGATCGCCTCGATCCCTCGCGCCACCGCCTCCAGAAAGCCGTCGCGAGGAAAGTTCGAGAGGACGCCGGCGCACTTCGGCACCTCATGTCGACACGCCAGGTCGACAAGCGTGCCGTCACCCCCTTCATGCCGCGACGGATACGGCGACGCCTCGTCCTCACGCGCACTGGCCGAACGGTGATGCAGCAGTTCCCACGCCTCGGCGATCTCCCGTTCTGCCCGTTCGCGCCGCGCTTCGATCGTCCGCTCGGGAAAACCGTGAGCGACGATCCAGCAGCGTCCGGTCCGATGCTCCCAGCCGACGACACGGTCATAGAGACCGACCTGCAGCGCCGGGAGTTCGAGATCTCGGTGGGCCGGAGCGGGGACGCGTTCGAGACTGCGGGCCAGATCGAAACTCCACAGCCCCGCACAGCCTCCTTGAAATCCCGGTAGCTCAGGGAGCGTGGCGCTGCGGAACTCGGCCAGGCGCCGCCCGAGCTGCGGGAGCGGATCGGGAGCGTCGACCGGGACCGTCAGCGTCTCGAACGGCTCCCACGCCAAGAACGAGGCGGCACCGAACGGCGATTCGGTATCGGCACTGTCGAACCAGATCAGACCGGCGGCTCCCACCAGCCGACGGAACAGCGTCTCGGGCTCCTCGGCCGCCGGTACCTCGACGTACCACGGTCCTGCTCCGCGGAGCGGCGGGAGCGGATTCGAGTTCGCACCGATCGACGCCACCTTAGGTCTCCTCTCCGTCCGACGACCGAGCCTCGTCGTCGCGGTCCGCTGCCGCTTTCCCCGTGCCGCGTTTCCCTCGAACCAGCCGATGGCGTTCCTGTTCGGGGCGAGTCAAAAAGCCCCAATCGAGCGCCTCGTCCTGACGATAGTCCTTGCCGAGCGTCAGCGCAGTGAGCCCCTTGGCCGCTTCGTACCCCAGATAGAACGCATGCCCCGGGTCGAGGTTGGTCGGCGCGGTCCGCAGCAGCGCGTCGAACAGCGAGAACGGATCGGGATCGTGCAGGTGCAGACCGGCCGCGACCAGATGGAGTTCGCCGTCGACGACGAACAGTCGATAGTTCGCGTCCTTGAGATCGTTCGCCAGCCGGTCGAGATCGTCGCGCGACGGCGCCGATACCGTTGCATCGCGCAGCATCACCAGACGCGAATCGACTCGCTTGGGCGGCACTCGGGCTTCGACCGCAAAATGAGTCAGACGCCTCGCGAGGTCGCATTCGCGGACGCTCGTTCGCGCCCACGGGATCACCTGAGTCGTGAGCACGCTGCGGATGCCGAGTTCCTGGCAGAAGCCCAGGAGCAGCACGTTGATGCCGGCCGAGTCGACGTCGGTCAGCTCGGTCAGGTTCCCGATCCCCATCAGCATCTCGGCATCGGGCCAGCGGCGACGGACGTCGAGGTATCGCCCCAGGCTCGCGGCGAACCCGAGTCCGATCGGCTCCAGGATCGGATCGATCCTGACTCGTCCTCCGGCGTCATCGATCGCCTGAAGCGTCTGCTCCAGGCCGTCGAGCGTCGCCGGGTCGTCCGGAATCGCCACCCACTCGACATCGAGTTCGCCGGCGAGAAATCGATTCGATCCGTTGAGCGACAGGACCAGCTCGGCTCCGGCCGCCACGCCGCGACGGATCTCGTCGGGATCGAGCGAGTCGATCGAGACGCGCAGGCCGAGATCGCGCAGGCGCCGGACCGCATCGCCGATCCCGGACCAGCTCGCTCCCGGGTTGCAACCGAGGTCGATCAGATCGGCGCCGTCCGCCGCGAGTCGCCGAGCTTCCTCGACGAGCGCCGTCGGCTCGTACTGCGGCGCGTGATTGATCTCGGCCACGATCTCGATGTCGTGCCTGCCGTAGCGTTCGTCGCGCCGCGTTCCCAGACCGAAGTGTTCCGCCAATCGCCGCAGGTCCTTCGGTCCTCGCTCGACCGGCACGTTCCACCGACTTTCGAGCTCCGACAACTCGCCGCGAACATAGCCCGGCAGGATCGCTCGCCGGCAACCTGCGGGGATCGACGGCAGCTGCCTGGCGATCCAGTCGGTCGTCATCAGCGCCGCGACGGTGATCGGCAGCACCGCGATCTCCCCCTCGAATCCGACTCGCTTGCCGAGTTCGTCGATCGTCCGGCGCAATGCCGGTTCGGCCAATCGGCCGGTGACGAACAGAAGTCGGGGGAGCGTCATGAGACCATGGACCGAGGGGGACGACGGCCCGGGACGATGCTTCGCCCTGGGGAGCGCGTCGCGTCCGAACCGAACCGCGACGTTCGCCGGTCCCATTGGAATCGACGACGATCCCGACGCAAGGTAGGCTCGCTGCGCGAGGTCCGGATCGGGCGTTCCGGATCGAGCATCATGGTCGCGCAGCGAAACGAATCGAGGGCGCGGAACCACGAGTCGAGCCGGCCGCACGGGACCAGGAAAGCGACGTCCCGTGCCGAGCCGTACGATCGGCTCCTATAATGGGCGGATCGCAGCGACACCGGCCGATGTGCCCGGCCGTGTCGTCGCCGCTCCCCCCTCGTTCCCTCGGAAAGCCCGGCGATGAAGGCCCTCCGCTATACCCGCCGACTGATCACGTTCCCGTCCCCCAGCCAGGAATCGAATCGCCTCATCTCGAAGTACCTGGAACGCAAGCTGGCCAAGTACGGTTTCGTCGTCGAGCGGCTCGAATATCGCGATGCGGCGGGGACGAGAAAGGTCAGCCTGGTGGCGCGTCGAGGTCCCGGCAACGGCGGCCTCGCGTATTTCGCCCACAGCGACACCGTGCCGGCCGAACAGTGGCACAGTCGGCGGTACGGTCCGTTCCGACCGGGGACTTACCGCGAGCGGCTGTACGGACGCGGGGCGTGCGACATGAAGGGGTCGATCGCCTGCATGCTCAGCGCGCTGCAACTGTTCCAGGGGGACAAGCAGCGGGCGCCGCTCTACTTCGTCGTCACGGCCGACGAGGAGGTCGGCTATCACGGTGCGAAGCAGGTGGTCGCCGAGAGCCGCTTCTATCGCGAGATGGTCGAGACGGGGACGGTCGGCATCATCGGCGAACCGACGATGCTCGAGGTGGTACACGGTCATAAGGGCTCGTGCGGCTTCCGCGCCCAGACGACCGGTCGAGCGGCGCACTCGAGCACGCGCGAGGGGATCAACGCGAACCTGGCGATGATTCCGTTCCTGGCCGAGATGAAGGCGATCCACGACGAACTGGAATCGGACCGGAAGTGGCAGGACGAGCGGTTCGATCCGCCGACGATGAGCTGGAACATCGGGATCAACGATCACACCGCCGCCGTGAACGTCACCGCCGCGAAGAGCATCTGCACGGTCTACTTCCGCCCCCTTCCCGGCATCGACGTCGAACCGCTGATCCGTCGCGTCGTGGCTGCCGGAGAACGGATGGACGTGCACGTCGAGGTGATCCGCTCGGCCAAGCCGATGTGGACCGATCCCGAGTCCCCGTTCGTCCGCAAGGCGCTCGAGCTGGCACATCGCCCGGCTTCGCGGACCGTCAGCTACGGGACCGACGGAGGGGTCTTCACCGAGCTCGAACACAAGATCGTCTTCGGTCCCGGCAGCATCGCTCAGGCTCACACGATCGACGAATGGATCGCGATCGAGCAACTGTCGCTCGGTACCGAGCTGTACGCCAAGTTCATCCGTCAGTACTGCGGCGGCTGAGTCGCATCGGTGCGGCTCGCCCCGCTCGAGTCGGTCGCGAGTGCCTCGGCCCGATGTCGTTCGCTCACGAAGTGGCTCGGACGCCGAGACGACCGATCCGATCCCGAGGCCTCGCTCGTACGTTCCGCGTTCCCGCGCCCGACACCTGCTTTCCGAAAGTCCGCCGATGGAGTTCGCTCCGAACATCGACTTCCGCGATTCGGCCCCCGAGGATCTCGATGCGCTCGAGGCGTTTCTGGCGCCGTTCGTCGAAGGGAAATACCTGCTGCAACGGACGCGCGACGAACTGGCGACGCTCCTCAAACACGGCTTCGTCGCCTACAGCGGTTCGGCGATCGTCGGCTTCGCGGCAGTCGAGATCTACTCGCGGAAGCTCGCCGAGATCCAGGCGCTCGCGGTCGCTCCGGCGTTCCAGCGACAGGGGATCGGCCATCGCCTGGTCCAACTCTGCGTCGAACGCGCCTCGCGCGAACGAGTCGTCGAGCTGATGGCGATCACCGCGTCGGACCACCTGTTCATGGACTGCGGGTTCGACTATTCGCTTCCCAATCAGAAGCGCGCGCTCTTCATCAATCCCTGATCGATGCGATTCGACCGGCGTTCCTGCCGGTCTTGCGATGGCCGTCGCGTCGCGGTTCGGTGGTGCGAGGGTCGCCGCGTTCGCGGCAAGCGAGTCTGCCGCCGCAGACCGCGGCGAACGATGCGACTCAGTCGACCGTGGCGCGAATCACCCGGTAGTTTCGGAGCTCTAGCGTTTCGAGACGTTCGGCGTGCGGCGCCAGTCGTTCCAGGTACCACTCCGGATCCTTGGTGACGATCAGCAACTCCCCTCCGGAACGCAACGCCGAGAGCGCCGCGCCGACCATGACCTCCGGGATCCGATGCCCGGAATAGTACGGCGGGTTGGCGAGCACCAGATCGTAGGTCCCCGGATCCGGCACTGCTCCGTCCGCTTCGAGCAGCACGCGCGCTTCGCTCAAGCCGGCTCGTTCGAAGGCCCAGCGAGTCGCCTGGACGGCGCGAGGACTGGAATCGATCGCGGTCAGTCGGACGTTCTCGGCCCGCAGCGCCGCAGCGACGCCGACCGCTCCCGATCCGCAGCCGAGATCGAGAACGTGCGATCCCGAGCCGACCTCCATCGTCTCGATCAGACAGCGCGCCCCCGGGTCGATGCGCCGATGCGAAAAGACGCCGGGACGGGTTCGCAGCGCAATCAGTCGCTCGCCGTCCCGAAAGATCGTCTCGGCCGAAAAGTCGCGCGAGCGGGGGAGGGGATCGGGGCGGGTCATGCGGTACCGGACACCGTCGGCGGACGGGGCGATCGAGACGTGAGGGGACCAGCGGCGCAGTTCGTCCCGCAACCAATGATCGTTCGGATTGTCGGTCGCCATCCGGAGCTGACCGCCGGGGACCAGCCGCTCGAACGCCTGGAGGATCAGTTCGCGAGTCAGTTCGCCGTCGCCGTCGAACCGCGTGGGCATTACGACCCGTTCGTAGGGTCCGGCCGGAAGATCGACGTCGCAGCGGACGGTGACGTTGCGAAACGGGGCGAGACGTTCGGTCGCGCGCGCCGCCGCATAAGCGTCCCAGACGACACAGTCGATCGCCGCCTGCGGCTCGATCTCGGCGATCGACGCCGCGAGATCTCCCCATCCCAATGTCGTGACGAGCAGCCGCGAGGCACCGCACGGATCGTACGCCTCGGCCAACAGTCGTTCGGCGACGCGCCGTTTTCCCTTCATCCGTTCGGCTCCTGAGGGCTCGTCCGATCGATCCGGATCGTCGGCTGATTCGAGGCGTCGATCGTGTCGAGACCGCCGGCACTGCGATCGGCGACGCCGGTCGGCGGCGAATTCTCCCTGGCGGTTTGCTTCCCGAGCGAAGTCGTTCTACGGTTGACCGGCCTTGGAATGCGTCGCATGGAGACGGACCCATGTCGGAACAGGATCACGAATCGTTGCCGTTCCCCGATCGCCGCCGCTCGGCGACGTTTTCGGGTGACGGCTCGGTCGAGCGACGTCAGTTCGGGAACAGTCTTGCGCATCTCTCGCCGGGAGCCCGCGAACTCGGCTCGGCCATCGATCGCTACAAGCTCGAGAACCGCCGCCGTTTCGTCACCTACGAAGAGATGTACGAGATCATCACCAAGCTCGGCTACGCCAAGACCGAACCGAGTCCCGTGCAGAAGCAGGCCTGACGCTCGGCCACTTTCCGTCTCGGGAACGACGACGCCCGGCCGAACGCGTTCGGCCGGGCGTCGTCGTTTCTTGTCGCGAGCGAACCGCGAGACCGCTCAGGTGATCGAGACCCAGCGGCCCGATCGGGCGCTGTCGAGCACCGCATCGCAGACCTTCTGCGTCTCGAGCGCATCGCGGAAGGTCGGACCGGTCGGCCGTCCCGCCGCCAGGTCCGCCAGGAAGTCGGCGACATGGTGGATGAACGAGTGCTCGTAGCCGATCTGCAGCCCGGGGACCCACCAGTGCTTCATGTACGGGTGATCGCCGTCGGTGATGTGGATCGATCGCCAACCGCGATAGCGACTCTCGTTCGCGTAGTCGAAGTACTCGAGCCGATGCAGGTCGTGCAGATCCCAGCGGAGCGAACCCTTCTCGCCGTTGATCTCGAGCGTGTAGAGCGCCTTGTGGCCGCGGGCATAGCGAGTCGACTCGAAGGTCGCCAGCGCTCCGTTGCGGAAGCGGGCGAGGAACGCACAGGCGTCGTCGATCTCGACCTTCTGCTTCTGTCCCGTGGCCGTATGGACGCGCTCCTTGATGAACGTCTCGGTCATCGCCGAGACGTTGTCGATGCCGCCGTTGAGCCAGAGGGCGGTGTCGATGCAGTGCGCCAGCAGGTCACCGGTGACGCCGCTGCCGGCCGCCGCCGCATCCAGACGCCAGAGGGCCTGGCCTCCCTGAGGCAGGTCGGCCGAGATGGTCCAGTCCTGCAGGAAGAGCGCGCGATAATGGAAGATCCGCCCCAGACGTCCTTCCTCGATCATCTGCTTGGCCAGCGAAACGGCCGGAACGCGGCGGTAGTTGTACCAGACCGTGTTCGCGACTCCCGCCTTCTCGACCTCGCGGCACATCTCTTCCCCCTCGGCGACGTTCATCGAGAGGGGCTTCTCGCAGAGGATCATCTTGCCGGCACGAGCGGCGGCGATGGCGATCTCGCGATGCAGGTTGTTCGGCGTGCAGATGTCGACCGCATCGATATCGTCCCGCGCGATCAGCGCCCGCCAGTCGGTCTCGATCGACTCGTAACCCCAGTTGTCGGCAAACGCCTGCGCCTTGGCGGCGTCCCGCGCGCAGACCGCCTTGAGGACCGGGCGATACTCGAGGTCGAAGAAGTGATTCACCTTGGCGTAGGCGTTGGTGTGGGCACGCCCCATGAAGCCGTAACCGATCATGCCGATGTTCAGCGGCTTGGTCATCGAAGTTCTCTCGGGTAAGCGATTCGGAAGCGATTCGGGATGCAGGCGCTTGCGCCGCTCGGACGGGCCGATGCCTCAGGCGTTCCAGCCGTGTGCGTCGCGCACCTGGAGCATGACGCGCAGGATCGTGTTCCACGTTTCCTGTCGCTCGAGCATCGCGTTGGGGAACATGCAGCCGTCCCAACAGATGTGACGAATGCCGCGCTGCGCCGCATCCTTCAGCCAGTAGCCCGACGCATCGACGATGTCGAGCTTGCCGTTCGGATCGTCCGCCGGGCAGTGGCGACCGGTCTTGTCGTGACTGCCGGTCCCGTGCACCGTTCCGTCGTTCTGCGCCACGTGGAAGTCGATCGTCCAGGGGCGCAGCGCGTCGGTCATCTTGGTGTAGGCGGCGGCGAAGGCGGCCGCATCGTAGCCCGGCTGCAGCAGACGATGCTCCTCGGCGTTGTAGCCGAGCAGGTACAGATAGGTATGAGCCAGATCGGCCTGGAATCCGACCGTCTCGGGCATGCCGACCGCTTCGAGCAGATCGAGCATGTTGCGCCACGAATGCATGCCGGCCCAGCAGATCTCCCCCTCGGCCGCCAACCGCTCGCCGTGCGCCGCCGCTATCTTGGCCGCCTCGCGGAACGTCTCGGCGATCTTCTTCGTGTTGCCGCTCGGATCGGCCGACCAGTCGTGAGGCCCGGTGGCCGAGTCGATCCGGATGACGCCGTACTCGCGGACGCCGTGCTTCCGCAGGACGGCGCCGATCCGGCACGCCTTCTCGACCGCCAGCACGAACTTCTTCCGATCCTCGGCCGATCCCATCGCCGAGGCGCCGACCGTTCCGGGCCAGACCGGGGCGACGAGCGAACCGACCTTCAGACCGCGAGCCGCGATCTTGTCGGCCATCGCCAGCAGCTCCGCCTCGCTCGCATCCGGATCGGTGTGCGGATGCAACAGGAACAGGTCGACGCCGTCGAACCGCTTGCCGTCCACTTCGGCCGCCGCGGTCAGATCGAGCATCCGATCGAGACTGATCGGCGGATGGTCGGTCCCGTCCTCCTTGCCGACCAGACCGGGCCACATCGCATTGTGCAGCTTCGGGTACGCGCGCGCTTGGCTCATCCGGCGGGACTCCTGTCACGAAGTTATGGCGACCACGACGGGGCCGCTCGGAGCGGAAACGTGGGGATGGGAACTCAGGCGTTGCGGTACGAACCGACTTCGGGAACCGCATCGAACGTGTCGGGACCGAAGTAGCGCAGTCCGACGAGCGGCTCGGCGCCGTCGTTGACCACTTCGATCCCGCGACGAGCCGCGTCGTAGGTGATGAACACCTCGTCCTCGGTCGTCTGACCGAAGCGGATCAGCGTCGGCGTCTGGAGCGCGAGCTTGCCGATCCGCCCCTTTCCCTGGACCGTGATCCAACCGCTCGCCCCCGGGTCCTTCAGCGTGCAACGGGCTCCCGGCTGAAGCGTCAGCTCCTTGGCCGTGAACAGCTGCTGTCCGTCGACTCGACCGTAGACGATCCACTTGTCGACCCAACCGTCGCCGCTGCTCGCCACGATCGGCTCCAGGAAATTCGACTCCTTGAAGTTCGGGTCGACGTTCTTGTCCCAGACGAGCTGGCCGACGATGAAGTCGAGATCCTGGTGGCGATCGGCCGGCATGTCCTTGACCAGCAGCGACCAGGGAACGACACGCCCTTCGACCAGCGACTGGTACATCCCGAAGACGTCGCTTCCCCACTGCGGCTCGTACGTGCAGAGCGAGCCGGGCGCGTGCAGGACACCGGGAGGAATGAGCCAGCCGGTACCGCGCTGCAGACGATACGCCTTGCTCAGGTCGAGGATCCCGTTGTCGCCGCGACTCCAGTTCTCCAGGCAGCGGCGGACATCCTCGCGGGTCGTCCCCGGCTCGAGCCCCATGAACGTATAGGGGAAATGATTGTCGCAGTTGTTGTACTGAGCCGGGAAGTAGTAGCTCTCGGGCTTCCCTTCCTGTCCGACCAGCTTCGCGTCCTCGAAGGTCTGGTGCATGTGGTGCGGGATCGGCCCCATGTTGTCGAAGAACTTCGAATAGACCGGCCAGCGTCCGTACTTCGACCACATGCCGCCGCCGATCAGCTTCGCTCCCGCTTCGGCGACCGCATCCTTCAGCTGGAACTGCTCTCCCTCGAACAGACAGAAGCTCTGCCCCTCATGCCAGACGCGGCCGTCGTTCGCCGCATCGGTCGTGCTCGCGAACCACCGCTCGTCGATCCCTCCGCGATGACCGCCGTAGGCGTACCAGTCGTCGGGATGCAGACGGATCCGCTTGCCCGGATGCAGAAAGCTGCGCGGCACCCAGGTCGGCGTCAGCCGCAACAGTCCCTCGCCGGCATCGAGCGCCCGAGAGAGGATCGAGGCGACGTTATCGCGAGTCACGACGTTCGAGACGGCTTGGGACATCGATGTACCTCAGTGAACCAGGAGCCCGTGGCGCAAGGGGGGACGAGGGGAGCGGAATGGGCGAGCGACGACGGCGAGCGGGCGATCCGAAATCGTCGAGGCGGACCGGCTGGAGTCGGGGACGCCGACGCAACCGAACGACGCGAGGTCGAGCGGGGGAGCGTGGCCGCGCCGCCGAACGCCCCATGCCGATTGCGGCCGGGTCGGAGCGACGTCGCGGAACGTCTGTCGGAAGGCCAAGGCAGGTCGCCTTGATTTCCGCCGCAGGCCCGCCTTCGGAGCGGATGTTTTATTCGTTTCGACTCCGGGGGACAAGCAACCGCCGGCCGGAGCCTCGGTATACTGCCGGGGACCGTTCCGCCCCGATCGACGTCGGTAGGGAGCCGAACCTTCCGCAGCGATTCGGCAACGCCGTACGACCGAGGCAGGATCGCCGAGCCTTCGATCCTCGCTCTTGCTCCTTCCCGCACCTCCGACGGAGTCCTCCGAGTCATGCTCCACGAGTGGACCTTGATCGACGTCGACCAGGATCGCTACGTCGAGGAGTGGAACTACGAGGGTTCGCGACACGGTTGGCCCGAACTGGAGATCTCGCTCCGCCGCCTGCGCGGCGGACTGCAGGACGGCGTCGAGCGGCTCACGGTGCGCGACGGCGACTTTGCCTTCGACCTGTTGCCGACGCGCGGCATGAGTCTGCATGCGGCGAGGTTGGGCGACTGGCGGATCGGCTGGCGCTCGCCGGTACGCGGACCGGTCCATCCCCGATTCGTTCCGCTCTCGGAACCGACCGGCCTCGGCTGGCTCGACGGCTTCGACGAGCTGCTCGTCCGCTGCGGCCTGGAGAGCAACGGCGCTCCCGACTTCGACGAGCAGCATCGGCTGACTCATCCGCTTCACGGCCGGATCGGCAATCTGCCGGCGCGCAAGGTGACGGTCGCGGTCGACACCGAAGCCCAGACCGTCGCGATCAGCGGAGTCGTCGACGAGTGCCGCTTCCATTTCCTGAAGCTCGAACTGACCGCCACGGTGACGCTGAAGAAGGGAGTCGCCGGCCTGACGATCGACGACTCGATCCTCAATCGAGGGGCCGGGACCGCCCGCGCTCAGATGCTCTATCACATCAACTTCGGCGAACCGCTCCTCGACGCCGGCGCCCAACTGATCGCCGCGGCCAAGCGAGTCGTTCCGCGCAATCCCCACGCTGCCCGCTCGATCGCCCAATGGGATCGCTACCCGGCGCCGATGCCCGGCAGCGAAGAGCAGGTCTACTTTCTGGACCTGCTGACCGATCCGCAGGGCTTCGCCGAGACGATGCTCAAGGATGCGCACGGAACGCGAGCGGCGGTCGTGCGACATCGCCCCGATCAGCTCCCCTGCTTCTCGCAGTGGAAGGATCCGGGAGCGATCGAGGACGGCTACGTCACCGGCCTGGAACCAGCCACGAATTTCCCCAACCTGAAAACCTAT
>CAZZBI010000020.1:18980-28261 GCA_964652385.1 uncultured Pirellulaceae bacterium
TCCCCAACCCGCGGCGTTTCGAAGGGGAGCACGGACGAGAGCTCGAAATCCCGGCCGGCACCGCTCGGCAACTGCGCGTCGAGCTGCGATTCCTCGACGACGCCGCGTCGATCGCCCAGCAGGAAGCTTCGATCGAGGCCCGACGAAGCGGCCCCCCCGAGCTGCTCGCCGCTCCCGATCCCGACTGGTGCGCCTGAGACGGCGATGCGGTCGCTTCGTCGCCGCTGCCCCGTTTCGTCAGCGCGGCTCGCAGCTTCTCAGATAGTCGAGACTGCCGCCGGCCAGTGCGTCCGGCCCCGGCTCGTAGTCGAACACCTCGACCGACACCCAGCCGCGATAGTCGATCTGCCGCAGCGCCGCGAGAATCGGCTCGAACCCGATCTCGCCCATGCCGGGGCCGCGGCGATTGGCGTCGTTGGCATGGAAGTGAACGAGGTGTTCGGCCGAGTCGCGGATGATCTCGGGGATCGCCTTCGACTCGCTCGACATCGCCTTGACGTCCAGGTGCAGTCGGCACGCGGGGGACGCGACCCGCTCGATCAGCTCGATCCCCTGCTCGGCCGTCAACAGGAAGTTTCCTTCGGCCGGTCCGAGCGGTTCGACCGCGAGCGTCACGCCGAGCGACTCGAGTTCGCCGCAGGCGGTCCGCAGTACCTGCGCCGCCCGCTCGGTCCCTTCGTCGTGCGTCACGCCCGAGGGAAGGTTGCGCTGCTGGGGCGAGCCGAGAACCATCAGCGATCCGCCGAGGTCGCGGCAGAGTCGTCCGAGGTCGACCAGATAGTCGGCGGTCCGTGCGCGAGTCGCCGGATCGTCGGAGGTCAGATGGAATCCGGTCGTTCCGGCGAGCAGCCAGTGCAGGCCGACCGTTTCGAGTCCGCAGCGTTCGATCGTCGCACGCAGCTCGGCGCGGCGCTGCGGGTCGATCGCTCGGCAATCGGCTGCGATGGTGAACGGAGCGATCTCGACTCCGGCATATCCGTAATGCCGTGCCAGCTCGATCGTCCGCTCGACCGACACGTCGCGAAACGTCTCGTTGCAGATCGCGTATCGGAATCCGCTCATCGTCACTCCTTGCGCCGGCGCAGGATCTCGCGGATCGGGACCGCCCGATGCTCGCGAGCCGAGACGTAACAGGCGTCGACCAGCGCCATCGTCAGCAGGTTGTCGCGCGCGTCGATCGCCGACGGTCGGTCCTCTTCGATCGACAGCAGCAGCTCGCCCATCGGTCCGCTGAACGCATCCGGAAACCAGACCGCATCCCAGCGGGGACAGAACCAGCGATCGCCGTCGTCGATCGTCGTGTAGTCGATCGTGCTCGGAGTTCGAACCGGATACTTCGGCCAGCCGATCTCCCCGAGCGCCAGACCGCGCGTCCCTTCGACCCGCCAGCGGATGCCGATGTCGGACGCGGCTCCCTCGCGAGCCGGTCCGGTCCAGACATCATCCCACGCGGAAGCACGCGCTCCGTCGGCGAACTCGAGGACGTACAGACAGATCCCGTCCCGATGACGGAACGATCGCTCGGTTCGCGGATCGGGGCGGACGCTGGCATAGACGCGAACCGGATCGCCGAACCAGTAGCGGAACGTGTCCAGGTGGTGGATCGACATGATGCGTAACGTCACCCAACCCTGCCGCTTCTGCCATGGCATCCAGTGAGGAATCGCCCGCATGTCGATCGACGCGAAGACCGGATCGCCCAGTCGTCCGCGTTTCAGCAGATCGGCGCATGCGCGGACCGACGGGTCGAACCGCATGTTCTGGTTGACGCTCAGTCGGATGCCGGCGCGGCGGAACCGCCGCACGATGTCCGCCGCCTCGGCGTGGTCGCTCGCCAGCGGCTTCTGCGCGAGCACCCCTTCCAGATGCCTTCCTCGGCGCGCGATCTCGCGCAGGATCGCTCCCTGACGATCGGGAGGCACGGCGACGTCGAGCACCTGCAGCGAACGATCCTCGACCAGCTCGCGCCAGTGCTTCGCCGCGCGCGGAATCGCATGTCGCTCGGCCACTTCGCGCGCCCGCTCGATCCGTCGTGAGGCGATCGACTCGACCCGAAAGCCCGCCTGTCGATAAGCGACCAGATGACAGTCGGCCATGATGAAGCCGGCGCCGATGCAGCCGATCGCCCGGTCGTTGCGACGCGGCAGGCGCGGAAGATGGTCGAGCGTTTCGGGCGCCGGCTGCTTGGCCATCGCCGCTTCAGCCCCGCAGTCCGTGTCGGCGCATCAGCAGATCGGTCTCGCGATACGCCTCGGTCACCCACTCCACGATCCGCGACGGCTCGGGCGAGTATTCGAGTTCGATCGAGATCGCCCCCGGAATCTCCAGCTGCTTCAGTTCGGCCAGATAGGCGTCGAACGGCACGACGCCGCGTCCCGGCGGCAGATCGCCATGCACCTTGCCGTCGCAGTCCGAGATGTGGACGTGGATCGCCTTGCCCTTCAGCCGTCGCAGCTCTTCGGGGCGCACGCCGCCGAGCACCAGATGCGAGATGTCGATGTTCGCCCTGACCGCCGGATGATCGCACTCGTCGATGAACCGGACCATCGTGTCGACCGAGTTCAGCAGCGACAGCGGAAACGGCTCCAGTTCGAGCGCGATCGACACGCCGAGCTTCGCCGCATGGTCGCCGATCATCCGAAGCGTCTCGACGCCGAAGCTCCATTGTTCCTCGGGAGCGATCACCTCACGGTTCCAGATGTACTCGCCGAGCACGAGCAACACGTTCTGGGCGTCGTACTCGTAGGCGAGATCGAGATACGCCTTGACGCGATCGACATGAAAGCGGCGAACCGAGGCGTTGAAGTCGACCAGTCCGACGGCGACGCAGGCGATCGAGACGATCGGCAGTTCGAGCCGCTCGCACTCGCGCCGGATCAGACGCCGCTCGACCGCATCGACGTCCAGCGGATCGACGAAGATGTCGACACAGTCGAAGCCGATCTCCTTCGTCTTGCGCAATCCGAAGACGGTCGGCTGTTGAGCCTGGACCCAAGCGGAGTTGATCAGTCCCAGTTGCATCGCGCTCTCCTGGTCTCGCGGCGGTCGATCGTCGGGAGCCCTGCGACAGACGGCGCTGCGGTGCGGGGAACAGCGTTCTCGCGGGGGCTCGCAGGGCGGACCAGTTGTAGGAGATGCCCAGGGGGCTGTCCATCATCGGACGAGCGTCCCGCGACGACTCGCACGGTCTCGCCCGAGCGATCGGCTTGGGCGATCGGCGCGGGCGATGGTTCCGCTGCCGCGATGTCGACGAAAAAAGGGCTCGCCCTCATCTCCCCGCCGTCGCGGAGAGACATGGGCGAGCCCTTCGCCGTGAAAAACCGGCCGGCAATGCTGGTTGCCGATCAAGTGCCGCAACTAATTCGGCGGCTGGTGCCTAAGATTCACGGTGCAATCCCTGGCCATACTCAGAGGGCCATCCGATTCGCCGTCACCTCATCGAGGCGACGGGAATCGAAGAGAAGCACGCGCCGTGCCGAACATTCCGAATCGGCCCTGGACCGCAGTAAATCGATTCGCCTCCGCCGGCGCCGAGGCCTCGCGCAGCACGAGGCGATCGATTGGGCAAAATGAACGGAGTTCGGCGACGTCGTTCGATCGAGCAGCCGCGACCTTCGATCGAGCGGCGGCCCGCTCCGGTTTGTAATTCTTTCAAAGGACTTGGAAGGAATCGTCGTCCTCGGGCTCCTCCGGCTCCGGCGACGTCGCTTCGCCCCCCGGATCGGCCCCGGCGAAGAGGCTCGCCAGGATCGCCTGAAAGACCAGCTCCTGCTTGTCGAACTCCGCCTGCTCGGCCTGGTAATGACAGACCAGCGTCCGATCGGGGGCCCGACATCCCCAGATTCGCCCCTCGACCAGATAGTCGAAGCAGAAGAAGCGGATCTCGAGCCCGTGCCAGAGCATGTTCGGCAGCTCGAGCGTCGCTCCTTCCTTCTCGACATCCATGAACTCCGCTTCGACGCCGCCGAGCACCTGCTGCACCGCTTCGGCCGGTGACAGTCCGGCAGGAATCGCCTGCAGACTCCAGACGCCTCCGCCGGGCGTGTCGAGCGTGATGTCGAGCGGTTCCCCCGGCTCGTCCCGTTCGTCGAGACGCCAGTTCTCGGGATAGGCGAACCGAAGGCCGTTGCGGTCGTACCAGTGCGGCATGGCGGGCGATCTTCGCGAAGGGACAGGAGTTCGAGGGGAACCTCGCGGCCGAGCGCGGGGCGCCTCGACAGCTCGAATCGGGGGCCGACGATGCAGCTGACCGGCGGATCGGCCGCCGTTCCGGATCGGGAGTATCGCGGAGCGCCGGTCGCGCTGTCGACCCGTCCCCGGGCGACAGGCCGTCCGTCGAGCATCGAACTGTTCCGATTCGGGCGGTTCTGTTACGTTCCCCGAGGTGTGTTCGGAGATCGCCGATCGCTCGCCGTCGAACCGGCTCGGCGCGAGTCAGGGAGTCCGTCGACTTGAGCGCAGCGCGAACGATCTCCGCCCCTCGGTCCCATCCGCTCGGCATCGCCCTGCTGATGCTGCTGGTGCTGACCGGTTGCCAGCAGTGGCGTCGCCGCTCGACCGTTTCCCAACTGGCCGAGAGTCGAGAGTTCGTCTTCGAGGGGCAGCGGCAATCGGAACGGGGCGAATGGTCGCGCGCCGAGAGTCTGTTCCGCGACGCGGTCGACGCCTGTCCTCAGGACGAACGGGCACACGGCCATCTGGCCGAGGCGCTCTGGCAGCAAGGGGCGGCGCAGGATGCGATCGAGACGCAGCGCAAGGCGGTCGAGCTCTCCGCCGGCGAAGCGCGGCACCGAGTCCGTCTGGGCGAGATGTATCTCGAGGCGGGGAAGGTGATCGAGGCATTGGTCGAAGCGGATGCGGCGTTGGCGAGAGATCGGACGTCGACCGCCGCCTGGAACCTCCGTTCGCTGGCCCTCGAACGGCTCGGGCGGCGCCGCGAGGCGCTGGCCTGCCTGCAGCGTTCCCTGGCCGCCGACGACAGCCAAGCATGGGTCTACGAACAGATCGCGACGCTCTACGAAGCGAGCAACGATCCGCAGCGTGCCTTGGCGACCTGGCAGGCTTACGAGGATCGATTTCCGGCGGAGGACGTTCCGGCCGAGGTACTGCGGCGTCAGGCGCTGGCGATGCAGCGACTGGAGCGTCCGCGCGAAGCGATCGAACGATTGGTCGAGGCGCGGCGGCGCGCTCCCGACTCGTACGACATCCTGATCGCGCTCGCCGACCTGCAGTTCGAGACGGGAGACCGAGCCAACGCGCAGTTGACGCTTTCGCATCTGCGCAAGGCGTACCCGCAGGATGCCGCCGTCGAGTCGGTGGCGCGGCGCTGGTCGGGGGAAGCGAGCGAGACGCTGCGGCGCTGATGCGGTTCCGCTTCGTCGCCGAGGGGCGGCAGCGCTGGGGAGAGGCTCGGCTCGCCTTGCTCGGAACGTCCGTCCCGCTGCACGATGCCGCTCGATGCCGCATGATGCCGCCATCGATCGGGGCGCTCGCTCAGCCTGCAGCCCGCCGCGCTTCGTCGAACGGCGATTCCCCCTTCAGCTCATAGACGTACCGCAGGACTTCGGCGACGGCGGCGTAGTGCTTCGTCGGCACCGGATGATCGACCTCGACTTCGGCGTAGAGCAGCTGAGCGAGCTCCTTGCGTTCGACGATCGGCACGCCGTTCTCGAGCGCCAGCCGGCGGATGCGCTGCGCCATCGAACCGGCCCCCTTGGCCGAAACGATCGGCGCGACCATCGTCTTGGGGTCGTAGCGGATCGCGACCGCCAGTTCGGTCGGATTCGACACGACGGCATCCGAATCGGGGACCGCCTGTCGCAGGCGGCTGTTGACGATCTGACGCTGCAGCTCGCGGCGTCGCCCCTTGAGCTTCGGATCGCCTTGGTTCTCCTTCAGTTCGTCGAAGAACTCCTGATCGGTCATCCGCAGATCCTGCTCGAGCTTCCACCACTGGAACAGATAATCCGCGAGCGCGAGGATCAGCAGGACCGCCGCGATCTTCAGACTGGTCCAGAGCGTCACCTCGGTCAGATAGCCGGCCAACTGGATGACCGACAGATCGCCGACGGCCAACAGGCGATCCCGCTCCTGCCAGAGCGCCACGGCGGCGACGATCGCGACGACCGCGGTCTTGGCGAGCCCGAAACCGACTCGGACGAAGTTCTGCAGCGAGAACAGCCGACCGAACCCCTTGATCGGATCGATCCGCGTCAGATCGGGATTCAGACGGGAGGGCAGGAGCATGAAGCCGGTCTGGCCCAAGTTGACCAGCACGGCGACGAGCATCAGCGATCCCAGCAGCGGGAGCAGCACCAATGCGAGGATCGCGATGACCTGAAGCCCGATCGCCCGCAGAAACGTGTCGTCGGCGGCGACCGCCGGACGCTCCGTCAGGATCCGTTCCGAGAACTGCGTCAGATAGCCGGCACCGTACTCGCCGAGCGCAAGCAGGATCGAGATGCCGGCGAACAGCAGCGAGACCGAAACCAGGTCCTGGCTGCGCGCGACCTGCCCCTTGCGTCGCGCCTGGTCGCGACGATGCGGTGTCGCTTCATGTTTCTTGTCGCCCGCCTGTTCGGCCATCTGCCGGCGCCGTCATCGTTCGCAGTCGATCGGATCGTTCGCGACGCGCAAGCCGAGGCGCTGCGATCGCCCCGACCGGTCGCCGAGTTCATGGGCTCGCGTCGGCGATCGCCGTGGCTCCCCCCGTCAGACGTTCGCGCAGCAGATCGACCGAACGGAAGACCTGCTCGTCGAACCAGACCAGACTCCCGCCGAGCGTCACGCTCAGCACCAGCAAGGTCAGCAGCGAGTTGAGACTGAAGCCGATCTGCATCAGATTCAGCTGCGGAAGCGACCGGCTGATCAGCCCGAGCACCAGCAGACTGACCAGCATCGTGACGGTGATCGGCGCACCGATCTTCAGCCCGAGCGCGAAGCTCTCGCCGAGCAGCGCCACGAGCGTCTCGATCGTTCCGGCTTCCCAGCGGACCTGAGTCACCGGCATGCGGACGAACGTGTCGAGCAGAGCGCCGATGACCAGTTGGTGGCCGCCGATCGCGACGACGACGATCAGCAGCATCGAATCGATCAGCTGGGCAAAGAGCGGAACCGAGGTGCCGAGGGTCGGATTGAAGACGTCGGCCGCCTGCATGCCGCTCATCTGACCGATCACCTGCCCGGCCAACTGGGCGCTGACGAAGACCAGATTGACGCCGAATCCCAGGATGATGCCGACACCGAGCTCGTTCCCCGAGAGCCAGGCGAGTTGCCCGAGATTCTCCGGCTGAGCGACGTGCGCGGCCGACTGCAGCGGAGCGATCAGGAGCGACAGGGCGAGCACGAGCAGCGCTCTCAGACGCCCCGGCAGACTGCCGCTGCCGAAACCGGGAGCGACCAGCACGACGCCGGCGACTCGCGCGACGACGAACAGGAACAGATACAGGTGCGCCAGCGGCAGGTCGAACGTCATCCGCCGACTCCCCAGCCTCCGACCGGCGCCTCGCCGAACAACGTGCGCGAGTATTCGATGAGCATGCTCAGTGCCCACGGCAGGCTGGCCGCGAGTGCGACGACCATCGCGATCAGCTTCGGCACGAAGGCGACCGTCTGGTCCTGAACCTGAGTCACCGCCTGGAGCAGACCGATCAGCAGACCGGCGATCATGCCGACGATCAGCACCGGAGCGCAGAGCATCATCGAGACCGACATGGCCTGGCGGGTCAGATCGACGGCGACATCGGATTCCACGGCTTCGTCTCCTTGACGGATTTCCTGATGCGCTCGGCGCGCAGCGTTTCGCGGGAGTTCCGCTACGAGCCGCCGACGACGACGAAACTGTCCAGCAGCATGCCGACGACCAACTGCCAACCGTCGACGAGCACGAACAGGATCAGCTTGAACGGCAGACTGATCATCGCCGGAGGAAGCATCAGCATGCCCATCGAGATCGTGACGCTCGAGACGACGATGTCGATCACCAGGAACGGCAGGTAGATCTGGAAGCCGATCAGGAACGCGACCTTCAGCTCGCTGATCATGTAGGCGGGCAGGAGCACCTTGAGCGGAATGTCGTTCCACGTCTTCGGCTCCTGGCGCCGCTCGTCGGCCGGCAGGTGCCGATAGAACATCCAGACGTCTTCCTGGTTCTCGGCGTCGGCGATCTGTCGGGCCATGAAGGAGCGGAGCGGCCGTGTCCCCTTGTCCCACGCTTCCTCCCACCCCATCCGACCGTTCGACTCGATGTAGGGGAGGATCGCCCGATCCTTCACTTCCTCGAAGGTCGGCGCCATGACCAGCAGCGTCATGAAGAGCGCCAGCGACGTCATTACCTGGCTCGGCGGCAGCTGCTGCGTGCCGAGCGCCTGACGCAGCAACCCGAAGACGACGATGATCCGGACGAAGCTCGTCGTCATCATCATGATGGCGGGCGCCAGGCTGAGCACCGTCAGCAGCACCATGATCTTGATGGTCGAGACGAGCCCGCGGGGGCTGGTCCATTCGTCGGGGCCCGCCGAGATGAAGTCGGCGAGTTCGGCCGAGCCGATTCCTTCTTCGACCCGTTCTCCGGCGGCGGTCCCGGGTAGCACCCCTTCGATCGCCAGCGGATCGATCCGGCCGGCCGAATCGGACGACGACAGCGCGGGGGGATTCGGATCGGCTTGCCCCGTCACCGGGCCGACGAGAGCGACGGCGACGATCGGCAGCGCGAGCCAGAAGCCCCAGACCGCCAATCGACGACTCCAGGGCGAACGTTCGGCGCTGCGCCGAGCGCTGCCGCGACGAAGCGAATCGCGGCGCGGCGAATCGCCTCGCACTACGCCGCCCTGCGCACGGTCGTTCGCTCGGTCTCTTTCCGTCGCTCGGCTCACGACTCGCTCCAGGCTCGACGCCGACGCGTCTCGCGCGGCTCTTGGCCGCTCGGCGCTCCGGCCCCTCGGTCTTGCCCCCGAGACGATTCGCGGTCCAGGAATCCGCGAGTCGGTTCGCGTTCGGCCTGCTGCAGAAGGGAGCGGAACCCTTCGACCGCACTCCCCGACTTCCCGGCACGGCAGGCGGTGAGCAGCTCTTCGACCTCCTGCGGATCGTCGACTTCCGAAAGCGGCATCACCCCCTGCGGCCCGGAGCCGAAGAGGACGAGCTTGCGACCGAGACGCACCAGCTGCAGCTGCTGCCGGGCGTCGAGCGGCACGCGCCCCAGCACCTCGACCGCCTCGCGCGGAAGAGCCGCGAAGCCGCGCGGCTGCGTCTTGCGCATCAGCCAGGCCGCGGCGATGATC
>CAZZBI010000020.1:28271-28562 GCA_964652385.1 uncultured Pirellulaceae bacterium
GTCCGACGTCGGCCGGAATCGCGAAAGGAGAAGCCGATGCGTCTCGGCGGCGCGAAGCGGGGCGTTCCAAAGGACGATCGAGAGCTCCTTCGAGCGCGCCATCGGCCTCCGTTTCGGCCTCGACGTTCGATATCTCGGCTGCCGGCGACCGCTCGTACGCCGTCGAGCGATCCCAGTCCCCTCGCGTCTCCTGAGCCGCCGCTTTGCCGCCGGGCAACAACAGCAGCAGGGCGATAAGGACAAGCCCGAACGGCGTGGCGCTGCCGACGACACCGCTGGTGTAGATCTCGG
>CAZZBI010000021.1:0-8167 GCA_964652385.1 uncultured Pirellulaceae bacterium
GTGCGGCTCTCGGCCGCTCGGACGATCAGCCGGACGAACGACGGCCCTCGGGGTCCCGCAGCGGATCCCGAGGGCCTTTTTCGTGCGCCGTACCGATCCGCCGCGGCGGTCCTGTTCGCTGTCGTTTCGTTCGGTTCCGACCGGGGCAAATCGACGGTCGGCAGATAGAATGGTTCACGCGGCGGTCGTTTCGGTCGCCGCTCTTCTCTTCGCCTGCGGCACCGATGCGATGTCGATGACTCCCGAGCGATTCGTCAGCGTGCTGCTCGATCTCGATATCGTCTCGTCGGTCCGCCTCGATTCGCTGCTCGAGTCTCTCCCCGCCGACTCGCGCGACGGGCGACTCGAAACGCTCGTGCGAGGGCTGATCGACCGGAAATGGCTGACTCGCTTCCAGGCCCGCAAGATCCTCGCGTCCGAAGGCTCCGACCTGCTCCTGGGGAACTACCTGCTCTGCGATCGGATCGGCGCCGGCTCGATGGGGCAGGTCTTCCGCGCGAAGCATCGGCGGATGGATCGGATCGTCGCCGTGAAGGTGCTCGAACCGGGGAGCGACGACGGCGATCAGCACTATCGCCGCTTCCTGCGCGAGGTGCGGACCGCCGCGCGGCTCGCTCACCCCAACATCGTCACGGCGCACGATGCCGACGAATCCGGGGGGCGCTGCTACCTGGTGATGGAATATGTCGAAGGGGTCGACCTGATGACCGCGGTCCGACGCGACGGACCGCTGCCGGTCGCCAAGGCGATCGACTGTCTGCTCCAGGCGGCTCGCGGTCTGCAGCATGCTCACAGCCACGGTCTGGTCCATCGGGACGTCAAGCCCGCGAACCTGCTGCTGGCCGACACCGGAGTCGTCAAGCTGCTCGATCTCGGGTTGGCTCGACTGACCGATCGCGAAAAGCGGAGCGAAGAGAGCGGGTCGCTCGACGGATCGTCTCCAGGGCGTCTGGTCGGCACGGTCGACTACATGAGTCCCGAGCAGGCCGAAGATCCTCGGGCGGCCGATCGCCGCAGCGACATCTACTCGCTCGGGGCGACGCTCTGCTATCTACTGACCGGCGAACCCCCTTATCCGCGCGAACATTGGTGGGGCGTGCTCGTCGCGCACCGGACCGAGCGGATTCCCGATCTGCGACGCACGCGCCCCGACGTCCCGGCCGGCTTGCAGAGTCTGTTCGAGAAGATGGTCGCCAAGCATCCCGACGATCGCTTCGCGACGATGGCCGATCTGATCGCGGCTCTCGCGCCGTTCGCCGAAGAGGCGGAGTTCGAGATGCGCGAGGAGGCCTCGGACGGAGACCAGGCCTCGGCCGATTCGAACGAGACGCGTGTCTTGGCGCTCGACGGTCTGAAGGAAGCGTCCGCCGATCGACGACGCGGGAGCGATTCGGGAACGGCCGAGGCCGATCGGACCGGCTCGCCCCCCGGTCTCGACTTCGGCTCCTCTCGATTCGTCGTCGTCCGCTTCGGCGCGGATGGCGTTCCTCGCCCGGTTCCGTTTCGAGACAAGTCCGCCGCGCTGCCGGCGCTGCTGTATGTCGACAAGCAGCGCCGCGCCGTGTTGGGGGCCGAGGCGCTTGACGGCGCACGAGTCGACTCGCGCCATGCCGTGCGCGATCCGCTCGGCATGCTCTTGGACGATTCCTTTCCTCGCCCGATCTACGGCAGTGCCGTTCCGCCGACCGTCTGGGTCGGGTTGGCGCTGCGCGGGATCGTCGATGCGCTGTCGAACGGCCTGCCGCCCGACCGCTTCACGGTCGCCGTTCCGAACCTGCTCGACGAACTGGGGCGCGGCGCCTTTCAGACGGCCGGTTATCTGGCCGGTCTGCCGCAGATCGAGCTGGCCAATCGTTCGACCTGTCTGATCGTCGGCTGGTCAGCCGAAGCGGAGCGAGCCGGCGAGGCGCCGCTGCGGACCGGCGAGGTGGTGCTGACGTTCGATCTCGGGGCGCGCTGCTGCGACCTGGGGCTGTTCCGTCGCGACGGCGAGACGTTTCGGGCCATCGGCCTCGGCGGAGACCTGCGTTTGGGCTCCGATCTGTGGCACGCGCGTCTGGCCGACCATGCTGCGCGCGAGTTCCTGAAACGGTTCGGCGACGATCCGCACGAAGACCCCGAAGCGTGGAACGAGCTGCTCGCCTCGGCCGAGCGAGCCAAACGCGCCTTGAGTCGCGATGCCGAAACGTCGGTGACGGTCGAGCATGCCGGTCGTTCGCTGGATGTGGCGATCCCGCGGACCTTGTTCAAGCGTTTGACTCAGGATCTGACCGACCGGACCGCTGCGGTCGTCGACGAACTGCTCGAGCGAGCCGGACTCGAATGGAGCGGTGTCGATCGAGTCATTCTCGTCGGCGGCGGAGGGCGAATGTCGCTCATCCGCCGACTCCTGGCTCAGCGCTGGGGACGCGAGCCGATCGTGCCTCCGTTCGCCGAAGCGGCGGTGGCGATCGGCGCCGCATGGCTGGCCGACGATGCGCGGCGCCGTCGCAGTGGCCAGGAGCTCGGAGAGCGGGTCACCGAGGTGACGCCGCATGCGCTGGCGCATGTCGTCTCGGATCCCGACTCGGGGCGAAGCGAAACGCGGGTGCTGATTCCTCGCGGCTCGCCCCTTCCCGCGGTCTGTCGCCGCACCTTCCGGACGCTTCGCCCCGGCCAGCGGCGCCTGAACCTGCTGCTGGTCGAAGGGGACGGGAGCGAGCGTGGCGGAAGCGCTCCTCTCGGTCGACTCTCGATCGACGAACTGCCCGAAGGGTTGCCGGTCGGTTCGGCGATCGAACTGACGCTCGCGTATCGCAAGGACGGTCGCCTGGCGGTCAGCTATGCCGTCGGAGGCCGAGTCGGTGTCCCGCGTCTCGAGCGAGCCCGCGGACTCGGCGCGACCGAGCGTTCGCTCTGGCGCGGCCGAATCGAAGGAGGGACCGTCTTCGATTCGGAAGAGATCGGGTTCGCCGACGAGCGGTGATCCTCCGTTCGGCAGACGAGTGCCGTGCGAGCCGGCGGGAGTATCGTGCGGACGTCGAGGGGGCGCCGTTTCGGACGGCCGAGACAAGAAACGCCGACGGCCCGCACCAGGGCGGGCCGTCGCGAAGTTCGACTTCAGGAGCGGCTGATCACCGCTTCCACTCGAGACCGAAGGTCGCCGTGAAGACCGCCATGTCCTGATCTTCGACCGAGACGAGCGGATTGAACGGCAGGACCCCGGACTGGATGCTGTTCGGGTTGAACAGGGTCGGCAGCGAGTTGGCTCGATCGAGCCCTTCGAAGAAGTACTGGACCTGACCGCCGACTCGGAAGGCGATATCGCGAGTCAGGTGATAGGCCAGGTCGATGCGGCACTCGCCGACCGGCACGAAGGTAGAACCTTCCTTGGCCCGCTCCACCACGATCCCCGCACTGAAGTCCTCGTCGAAGATCACGTCCGAGGCGTAGTAGGTCTGCTTGTTGTAGGCCAGGAAGGTCGCGACGTTCCCGGACACGGTCCAGCGACCGGTCTGGCGGAACATGCGGGCTCCGAGCGTGCCGCCGAACAGGTTGTTCTGCGACTCCTGCAGGAACCGACCCGTATCGGTGATCAGCGGGTCGTTCAGGCCGAACGCGTCGGTGAAGATGTCCTGCCGCGTCTCGTCCTGGACGTACGCATAGCGGGCACCGATGTACGGCTCGAAGTAGCCGCCGTTGCGAAGCCGCTGGCGAAAGACGCGGTTCAGCTCGTAGCTCTGGAACTTCGCCGCCATCTGCATCGGCGTGTCCATGTTCTCGGTGCGGCCACCGATGAACTGCGAGCCTTCCATCCGGTTGATCGTCGCGGTCCAGCCGCAGTCGTCTTCGGTCATGAAACCGAACTCGAAGCGGTTGCCCCAGACGGTGTGATTGAAGTTCGGCGCGCCCTGGCCGAAGACCGTCGTCGACTCGGGAGCGGTCAGGCCGCCGGTCGTCCGGTCATACGTGAAGAAGACACCCGTGGGCGGCTTCGGCTCGTCCGACAGCATGTTGTAGTCGACCGGGGCGAACATCTGCATGTCGTAGTTCATCAGCTGGTCCGAGACGAACTCGAGGTTCTGTCCGGCTCCCACCGATGAGGTCTGAGGTTCGAACGTCGCACCGACCGGGTCCATCGGACCTTGTGCATTCACCACGCCGCCCAAGAGCGCGACGATCGCCGTCAGCGAAGCGAGAAATCGTTTCAGCAACATGGTTGGGTCCCACGGGTTCGATGCACGTTCCGTCGGCGTGACGCTACGGACCGTAGCGATCCTCTTGTGACGGTAGTATCGGTTTTGATCGTTCTTGAAGTTGAACGAGAAATCCCGCTGGATCGCGGAAATCGGCCTCGTTCGAGCTTCGGCGGGTGAGGTCGCAAGTCGTTCGGCTGCATCGATTTGCAGCGTCGGGCGGCGGTCTTTCGAGTCGCTCGGGCAGAGCGCCCGGTCGATTTTCGGACCCGTCGGTCGCTCGCCGCCAGGGGCTGGCCCGAGCGGTGTCGGTTGTTCCAGTCAAGAGGAGTTTGTCGGCAGTTCCGACCTTGCCGCGACAAGATTAAGGTCGGAATTGCCTCGGGTTACCCTGCGTCGGACGACGGCAGACCCCGGTGCCGAGGACGCAGCCGCGTTCGAGGTGCGGCGCGGCGGGGACCCGGCCGATCGGCGATGGAGTTCCGTTCGGAGCGCGCCTGCGGTCCGCTCGCGCGATCGTCGCTCGCTCGGAAGGCGATCCGCCGAATCGTCACGGCGCCCGGTTTGGTTCGCGCCGTCGGCGATGCCTATACTGACGCGTTCGGGTCGTTCGCCCGTACGGCAAGGTCGAAGTCTCGGGAGGTCTCCATGCTCCGTTCGCGACGTTTCTGGTCTCGGTTCGGTTTGTGTCTCGCCTTCGGCGGCCTCTCGTTCGTCGTCGTCGCGGCGCCGGCATCGTGCGGAGCCCAGGAAGCGGCGGCGGGGGTCGCTGAAGCCGAGGCGGGGAGCCAGGAGAAGCTCGAGAGCGACTTCATCCGCATCCGGCAGTCCGAGAGCGGAGCCCCGCTCGCGATGCAGACCGCCGTCGTCCGCTATGTCCGCTCGGACGGCCAAGGGGGGCAGGTCGCGGTCGATCTGATCGGCGTCGTCCACATCGGCGAAAAGGAGTACTACGAGCAGCTCAACGAGTCGTTCTCGCAGTACGACGCGCTGCTGTACGAACTGGTCGCCCCCGAGGGGACGCGAGTCGAGCGCGGGATGGAACGAGGAGGGCCGGTCTCGGGACTCCAGAACGGCATGAAGGACATGCTCGGCCTCGAGTTCCAGCTCGAACACATCGACTATCACCAGGCGAACTTCGTCCACGCCGACATGTCGCCCGAAGAGTTCGTCGAAAGCATGGAGAAGAACGACGAGAGCTTCATGAAGATGTTCTTCAAGATGATGGGCGCCTCGATGGCCCAGCAGGGGGCGGCCGGCGGAATGAGCGAAGGGGATCTCCTCGCCGCAATGTTCTCGAGCAACCCCGAGTTGAAGCTGCGCCGCACGATGGCTCGGCAGCTTGCCGGAGCCGACATCGCGATGATCGCCTTCTCGGGGCGAGACGGCTCGACGATCATTCACCATCGCAACGCGAAGTGCTTCGAGATCCTCGATCGCGAGATCGCCGCCGGCAAGCGTAAGCTCGGCGTCTTCTACGGAGCCGGACATCTCGGCGACATGGAAAAGCGGCTCCTCGATCGCGGTTTCACTCGCGAAGGCGATCCCAAGTGGATGGTCGCCTGGAAGCTGACCGAAGACGAAGAGCAGCTCCGGTCGCTCGAGACCGACTCAGTGACCGAGTCGACCGATGCGGCCGTCGAAGGGGCCGAAGCCGACGGCAGCGAGGGGACGGTGATCCGACAGGGCTCGCCGCGTCGCGGCAATGGCGGCTGGTTCCGCCGTCGCCGCCGCTGATCCGCTCGCTCGGATCCGAACGCAACAGGGGGAGGACGCCGGTCGGCGGACTCCCCTTTTCGTTGGCAGTCCCCTGCCCCGCCCCTCGCGATCCCGGAGGTCGCCGAACGTGAGTCGCGACCGCACGATCTCGGCCGGGAACGCGCTCTCGAAAGAGATCGCGATCTCGGACCGCTCCCCAGCGGACGACGTGGCGTCCGAACGTCCCACCGAACTGACGCTCCTGACCCCCGTCGGTCGCTCGGCCGTGGCGGTCGTGTCGGTCGAGGGACCGCGCGCCGCCGCTCTGGTCGAGCGACATGTTCGTCCGGCTCGCTCCGATCGCTTCCCGCTCGAACTCGATCGATTGGTCTACGGAACCTGGCGATCGGCCGACGGATCGCTCGGTGAAGATCTGATCGTCGTTCGGACCGGAGTCGAACGGTTCGAGATCCAAGGGCATGGCGGGCTCGCCGCTCCCGAACGGCTACTGTCCGATCTCGTGCGGTCCGGCGGGGTGCGAGTCGATCCGTGGCGGCGACTGGTACGAGATTCCGGCGACACCTGTGCGGTCGAGGCGCGGTGGCTGGCCGGTGCGCCCGTCGGTCTGAGAGGGCGCCGGTGGCTCGAAGGCCGGGCGCTCGACGGCCGAACGGCCGCGGTGATCGACCGCTGGCTGACGCGGCTCGAGACGCCCGAACCCCCCCCCGCCGACCACGTTGACGGCGTGCTGGTGGAGCTGCGGCGATCGATGGTTGGCGCCATGGCGGTTCGCCGCCGGCTCGTCCCGACGACGATCGCCATCGTCGGACCGGCAAACGCGGGAAAGAGCCGACTGGCCAACGCGCTGCTCGGCTACGAACGCTCGCTGGTCTTCGACCGCCCCGGAACGACTCGCGATACCGTCGAGACCGAATGGTCGCTCGACGGTTGGCCGCTGCGACTGATCGACACGGCAGGGGAAAGGCTTTCCGCCGAAGACGATCTCGAACGCCTCGGACAGGCGCTCGGAGCGACCGCGGCCGCCAAGGCCGACCTGGTCATTCGAGTCATTCCGGCTGACGAACTCGAACACTGGTCGCCGATCGATCCGCCGGACGACCGAACGATCGTGACGATCACCAAGGGGGACCTGCTTCGACCGACTCGAAGTGATCTTTCGACTCTGGGACAGACGATGTCCGGCTCACGGGAATCGCCGATCGTGACCAGTTGTGTGGCGGAGCCGGGGATCGCCTCGCTCGAACGGGCGCTGCTCGAACGGCTGGATCGCGGTTCGGCCGAATTGTCCGAGTCGACGGTCTTCACGAAACGCCAGTTGCTCGAGGTGCGACAGGCGATCGCGGGGCTGGAGTCAGGGGCGTTGTCGCCGGCGCTGGCGGCGCTGCGGCGCTGGAAGTTCGATCCGTCGGCGCCGCCGCCTGAACCGGTCGATCCGAACGATTTGACCTGAACCGGAGCGCTTCCTCCCGAATCGTCAACGCCCTCGTACGACGCCGTCCGCCGGGGTTCCCGGCACGTTGAAGTCCTGTTCAGCCCGGCGCCGCTCGTCCCGAGGGCTTCTGGGTCTGACGCCGGCACAGGATCGATTCGACCACGCGGGACGATTCGACGACCGGGACCGATACCAGCGACCCGACGATCAGATCTCCTCTCCTTCGATCAGCTTTTCCAGGCGGACGACCGCCATCGCCAGCTGATTCCATTCGATCATCATCTCGATCGACTCGAAGCAACCCGCCTCCTCGCGTCCGAATCCGATCTCGCTGACCCGCATCCAGCGATCGAAGCGAGTCATCGAGTCGAACCGCGCCAGGTCCTCGCGCTGATCCGGACTCAGACCGAGCTGGTCCGCATCGACGCTCGACCGCATCGTCAGATGAATGGTCCAGAGCGCGGCGCATCGCGCCTCTTCCGCCTGGACCACCACCCGCACGTCGCCGCTCGTCACGTAGAACTTCGCCATCGTTGATTCCTTTCGTGCTGCTTCTGTGTTCGCGATCGGGACGGGGATGGTTCTGGGGGAGGGGCCAGGAAGTTCCGTTCTGCTGGCATCCGCTCCGACATCGCCCGTCACTCGTTCCTCGGCTGCTCTCAAGGATCGCGAACCGAGGGACACCTCCGGTCCCTCGCAGCCGATTTCTCGAGTTGTTGAGCCGGAATCGAAGAGGTCGCTCGACAAGTTCTCTTCAGTTTCCCGAGATCGCTCGAATTGCCTCGCCGGGTTCGGTCCGAGATGAGTTACCGAGCGGCAAGCGATTCGACAGGTTCCATTT
>CAZZBI010000021.1:8177-17726 GCA_964652385.1 uncultured Pirellulaceae bacterium
TGCGACGGACCGAGTCGTCGTCAGAACTCGATTCCGCGCGAATCGGCTGAAGTCCCGTTCCCCGCGCCATGGCGCGACCGACGTGCGTCTGCGAGGCGATCCATCGGAACCTCGACGCCGACAGATCGTCATCCGAGATCGCTCGCGATGACGACGCACGCGAAGCCCGAGCAAGTCCGCGTCGCATCGCGGATCGGGCGCCTCAGGACGGCAGTCCGAGCCCGTCGAACTCGGCCCGCCGAGTCAGTTCGCTCCGCGAGTACGGCGCCGCGCGGCGAGCAGCGGGTCCTTCGTCAACGGAAAGCTCACGCGACGTCCCGTTTCGGCTGACTTGTACAGCCCGAGGATGATCTCGACGGCGCGGCGCCCTTCGTTACCGTCGCAGGAGAGCGGACTGCCGTCGCGAATCGCGCCGACGACTTCCTTGAAGAGGGCGGCGTGACCGTGATGTCCGATCGCCTTCGGGTCGGCCGCGCCTCCTCCGGTCGTCGTCCGTCCCGCCATCGCTTCGCGGATCTTCAAATCGCTTGCTCGCGGTCGAGCGAATTCCCAAAGCGTCAGATCCTCTTCCTGCAGCACGGCAGAGCCGCCGTCGCCGTGGATCTCGATCCGCTTGAGCGAACCGGGAAAGGCGGCGGTCGTCGCTTCGATCGTTCCGAGCGCTCCGTTGGCGAATCGCATGGTCGCCACCGCCGTGTCCTCGACCTCGATCCGCTCGTGCGCCAACGTGCCGGTGAACGCGGCGATCTCGGCGACCGGCCCCATGATCCAGGTCAACAGATCGACGCTGTGGATCGCCTGGTTCATCAGCGCTCCGCCGCCGTCCAGATCCCACGTGCCGCGCCAGGCGCCGCTGTCGTAATACTGCTGCGATCGATACCACTTCACGTAGGCATCGCCCAGCGTCAACCGCCCGAATCGCTCCTGCTCGACCGCTTCCTTCAGCAATCGCGCCGCGCGGTGAAAGCGGGACGGAAAGATCGTCGCCAACAGGACTCCCGCTCGACGACACGCCTCGATCATCGCGTCGCAGCGCTTCAGCGTGATTTCGAGCGGCTTCTCGACGATCACGTGCTTGCCTGCCGCCGCCGCCGCCAAGGCCGGTTCCAGATGCGCCCCGCTGGGCGTCGCGATCGTCACGACGTCCAGTCCGGGGGTCGCGAGGAATCGTTCCAGATCGTCATGAGCCGAACCGCCGAACTCGGCGGCAAGCCGCTCGGCGGCCGGCAGCGTTCGGTTGAAGCAGGCGACCAGTTTCGCGCCGCGAACGTCCGCGATCGCTCGCGCGTGGAACTTCGAGATCATGCCGCAGCCGATGATGCCGAATCCGATCGCCATGCCGTTTCCTTCCGCTGATCGTCGTTCGCGGTCCGATGCCGTCGCGGCCGACGAGGTTAGTTCATCCGCCGTTCGACAACAACGACCGCACATGCGCGCGGGTGAACGCGGAGGGGGCCGGGGGGAGTTCGTTGGGGGAGACGCTGAGGACCACTGCGCTTGGCGCTTCGGGCTGAGAGACACGGAGAGCGACCGGGGGCGGTCGCAATACGGAGGACACGGCGAGCGACCGGGGGCGGTCGCATTACGGAGGACACGGAGAGCGACCGGGGGCGGTTGCATTACGGAGGACACGGAGAGCGACCGGGGGCGGTCGCACTACGGAGGACGCCTCGGCGGTGGTGAGCTCTCGGGCGGCTCGCTACAGTGTGATTCCGCGCGGAGACCCGCTCCGCGGCGCCCCTCTCTCCTGCCCTTCGCCGAGACGACGATGTCCCGCCCGCTCGCGTTCCTTACCGTTCCCGGTCTCCGCGATCGCGATCTCGTTCATCTGCCGAGCGTTGCCGATCTGGTCGGACCGGCGGGGCCGCGCCGCTTGAAGCATTCGTTCCCGGCGGTCACCTGGCCGTCTCAGGCGACGATGCTCACCGGCTCGCTCCCCGAATCGCACGGCGTCGTCGCCAACGGCTTCTTCTGGCGCGACTCGGGCAAGGTCGAGATGTGGACCGCGTGGAACGAGAAGATCGAGCGGCCGCAGATCTGGGATCGACTGCATCAGCTGCCGAACCGGCCGACGAGCCTCGCGTGGTTCCCGATGCTCTCCAAGGGGTGCGGTGCCGACTATGTCTGCATGCCTGCGCCGATCCACAAGCCCGACGGTTCCGAAGAGCTTTGGTGCCACGCCAAGCCTCAGGCGTTCTACGGCGAGCTGAAGGAGAAGCTCGGCCACTTTCCGCTCCAGCACTTCTGGGGCCCGCTCGCGAACATCAACAGCACGCGCTGGATCGTCGACTCGGCGGTCGAAGCGGCGCGGCGATTCCGCCCCGACTTTCTCTACATCTATCTGCCGCACCTGGACTACGCGGCGCAAAAGACCGGTCCCGACTCGCCTGGGGCGATCCATGCGGTGATCGACTTCGACGACTGTCTGGCGACGTTGCGCGATCAGTTCGCCGAAATCTATCCGGACGGGATCGACTGGATCGTCGCCAGCGAATACGTGATCACGGCGGTCGATCATGTCTCCTATCCGAACCGAGCGCTCCGTCAGGCCGGCCTGCTGACGCCGGTCGAGCAGGAGGGAACCGAGCGGCTCGATCCGAACTCGGCCCTCGCATGGGCGTTGGTCGACCATCAGTTCTCGCACGTCTTCGTCAAGGACCGTGATCCGGCGATCATCGCTCGCGTCGCGCAGCTCTTTCGCGGCAACGAAGGGATCGACGAGGTGATGGTCGGGGACGAACGTGGGAAGTACGGCCTGGTGCACGAGCGGAGCGGCGACGTGATCCTGATCTCGACTCCCAACAGCTGGCAGGCGTACTACTGGTGGCTGGACGACGCCAAGGCGCCGCCGTTCGCCCGGTCGGTCGATATCCATCGCAAGCCGGGCTACGACCCGGTCGAACTCCATTTCGACATGGCGACCCGCTCGATTCCGCTCGACGCGACGCTGATCAAGGGATCGCACGGCGCACCGGCTCGGTCGCCCGAGCAGCAAGGGGTCTTTCTCACCACGCTCGACGAACTCTTCCCTGAAACGATGATCGCCGACACCGCGATCGCCGATCGAATCGTCGGTCGTTTCGCCAAGGGATGACGTCTTGCTGAGCGGCCGTAGCGGATCGATGACCTTCGACGACCGAGGGGCCTGCGATGAAGAACCGTACGCGGCGGCCGTACTCGTCCTGGGCATCCGTCGTGCTTCTCGTCGCAGGAATCGGCGGGACGTCGGTGATCGGAGTGATCACCAGCGTTCGCCTGGCGTCAGGACCCGCTTGGGAGCTCTCGGTCCGCCCGACGGACCAAGGCGTGGCCGTGTCGGTCTTTCGCGAAGGGGAATCGCAGCCGGATTACGAAACGCTGTTGGCCGGAGCGGCGGTTCCGATCGAGGTGTCTCGCATTTCGCGCGAACGACTTCCGGCGGAAGTCGGCCGCACGATCTTTCATGACACGACAGTTCGTCCGGGGCGATGGACCATCGAGATCGACGGACGACGTCTCGATATCCTCCCGCGAGGGCTGATCATCGACGAGCGCGAGACGATCCTTCCCGTGACTCGGCGCTGAACGAATCCGGAAACGAACCGAGGAGGGGGCAGCCCCCTCCTCGTCTCCGATTCCGTTCGGCCGTCGTCTCGATTCGCTCGACGCGACGGCGCTTGCTCGACCGATTCCGAACGTCAGGCCTTCAGCCGCTTCGCGTCCATCAGACGCTGCGTCGGCAGCTTGATGTTCCAGACCAGCCCGAGCCCCTTCATCGTCCGGATCACGATCCAGCTCAGGTCGAACTCGTACCACGCCAGGCCGTGGCGAGCCGAGTTGGGGAAGGCATGGTGGTTGTTGTGCCACCCTTCGCCCAGGCCGAGCACGCCGCAGATCGGGTTGTTGGTCGAACGATCCCCCGACTCGTACTTCCGCCAGCCGAAGACATGGCAGATCGAGTTGATCGACCAGGTGATGTGGTGCGTCACGAAGATCCGCACCAAGCCTCCCCAAAGAAATCCGAGCCAAGCTCCGAACGCCGTGCCGGTGATCGCCCAGCCGAGCAGCGCCGGAATGGCCAGACTCGCGAGCACCCACAGGCCGTAGTAGCGGTCGACCTTCTTCAGCAGCGGATCGTTCAGCAGATCGGGAACGTATCGCTCCAACTCCGGCTTGCTCCAGTGACCGTCGGTCACGAGCCATCCGAACTGGGCGTGGATCAGACCGCGCACCATGCTCAGCCACCCTTCGCCTTCGTCCAGGTGCGGCGAATGAGGATCGCCGATCCGATCGCTATAGGCATGATGGCGGCGATGGACCGCGCACCAGGTCAGCGGCGAGCCCTCGACGCTCATGGCGCCGAGCGCCATCCAGAACGCGCGGATCGGCCGATACGTCTCGAACGCCCGATGCGACAGCAAACGATGAAAGCCGATGGTGATCCCCAGGCCGGTCAGCAACCAGCCGCCGATCAGCATCGCCACGAACGGCCACCCCATCCAACCGAACTGCCAAGCGGTGAACGCCGCGGCAAAGACTCCGACCAGCGGCAGGATCACCGCCGTCAGCATCGTGATCTTCTGCGACATCGGAGCCCGCAGCGTCTCGGTCGTCATCACGTGCAGCGGCGTGAGCGATTCCTCGATGGCGATGTCTTCGACCGTCCGTTCCAGCATCTGGCTCATCACGTTTCCTCGTGATCGACAGGAGAGGGAAAAGGCGGTCCCTCGGCCGCCGAAACCGATTCGAGCCCGATGAAAACCCCGAGGCCCGACGGTTCGATCGATCGCGATCGCGTCCCTCCGTTTCCCTTGGCGTGTCCGGCGGAACCGTTGAGGGTTCGCCGTCAGGACGCGTCAAGCGAGGCGGACGAAGACCTTCGAGGGAGGATCGCCGACGGGAAGGAGGGGGCGATCGGAAGGCCATCGCGAAGTCGCTGTCGGCAGATTAACGACTCGCCCCCTTAGCGCGAGCTCCGACAGCGGACGATTGACTCCGGTTTTACCGATCGCCAAGAGGTTTTACGTGGCGTTGACGAGACGGCTCGACCTGTCCCGACCCGCGCGCCGAACCCCGCTCGCGCGACTCGTGATTCGCGGCAAAGCGACTCGGCACGCCGCGTGTCGCCGCGCAGCTCACTTCGGCAGGTATTGAAGCGTGTAGTAGCCGACCGGATGCAGCAGCGGTTCTTCCTGAGCGTTCCGAACCCCGTCCAGATGCAGTTCATGCACATGGCCGCGGTGGAGTCGATCGACGAACAGCCGCGCCTTGAGACCGTCCTCGGATACCTCCACCCGTTCGATCCGACACTCGACCTGATCGACTTCCGGACTCCCGTACGCCGACTGGAACAGGTACGAGTAGGTCGGCATCGAGTAGCTGGCCGGATCTGCGGCCGTCCGTCGATCGACCGGCTGCGTGAAGGTCAGTTCGAAGCCGTCGGGGCGGGCGCTCATCGACAGCACTTCGAACGGCACCTTGCCGGTCCACCGCACCCGTTCGAGCGCGAACTCCTTGCCGCCGCGCGAACCCCAGCCGCGACTGGTACCGCCGACGAACAGCGAGCCGTCGGGAGCGAACTGGACGGCGACGTTCCCCGAACCGAATCCTTCCAGGAACGGGAAGCAGGCCCCCTGATAGTGACCGTCGACCTGCTCGAGCGCGACGCGCATCACGGTGCTCAGCGTCTGGTCGCCGACGAAGAGCTGCTCGGCGAACGGACCGAAACTCCCCTTCGACAGGTCGCAGGCGATTCCGCTGGCGCTCTGTCCCATCTTGTAGTACGGAAAGAGAATCGCAGGCGGCTCGTACTGCGGGATCCGATCCGCTTCGATCACGATTCGACTTCCGCTCTCGGGCTCCGCCGGCCGCTCGCCGAGCGCGTCGGTCAGGTCGTACCAGCGATTGCCGGCCGGATGGCCTTGGAACGATCCGGGGCGCAGGAACTTCAGCCCGCTCGTGCCGTTCCACGGTCCCTGATTGTCGGTATAGAACGCGTCTCCCGCCGCATTGAAGCCGATGCCGCCGGGCGAGCGAATTCCCGAGCAGGTCGGCGTCATCGTTCCGTCGGGGCTGACGCGAACGCACCAGCCGCGATACGGCAGCTCGCTCGAGAACGAACCGGTCAGGCAGAGCACGACCCACAGATCGCCGCTGCGATCGAACTTCGACCCGAACGCATATTCGTGATAGTCGCCGCCGATCGACCAGCCGTCGCTGACGCACTCGATCAGGTCGGCGCGACCGTCCCCGTTCTCGTCGGTCAGGCGGCTCACTTCACCGCGCTGAGTCGCGAACAGACTGCCGTCTCGCCACGCGAGTCCCAACACTTCGTGCAGCCCCTGCGCGAACAGCGTCGCGGTGATCTTCGAAGCGTCCGCCTGGAGCGGATCGTGGAACACCGCGATCTCGCCGCGCCGCGACGAGACCGCCATGCGACCGTCGGGCAGGAACTCGATCGCACCGACCTCCAGATACATCGATTCCGGAATCGGCACCGTCTCGATCGTGTAGTAATCCGACTCGCTCGGTTTCTGCTGCGCAATCACCGCCGATCCGCCAAGCGAACCGACGACCGCCCACAACATGGCGCCAAGCAGCATCCGCCGACCGCGAAACGGCCGCGAGCGAACTGCAACGAGCGAACCTTGCGAACTCATGCGTGCGAACTCCAAGGCATCGGCAGGGCGGGCGACAGACCGCCGAGTGGTCGAACCGGACCGAACCGAAACGTCATTCCAAAAGGCGAATCGATCGAGAGGAACGGCGACTACCAGAGGTACTCGATCGTGATCGAGCCGTCGGGAGCGGCGGGGTCGATCAGCCAGAGCAGCTCCACTCGTCCGTCCCGTTCGCGAGCGGTCAGTTCCCCCGGTCCGCGCGGCGTCAGTCTCAGCCCCTGATCAGTCACGAAGCTGCCGTCGGTCTCGCGAGTCAGTCGATCGGTCACGATCAGGCGAACCGCGACGAGGCCCGATCCGGCGCCATCGAACGAGAGCGTGCGAGCGAGTCCGGGGAATCGCGGATCGGCGATCGGCTCGAAGCGGTCCGCGATCGAGCGACCGTCGATCGCGTACAGGAACTCGGGGCGTCGCGTCTCGTCGAACCGATAACCGCGGAAACGGGCTCCCTGATCCCGAGCCGATCCGTCGGGCCAAGCCGCGTCGGGGTCGGCCAGCACCGCGACTCCCGAAGCGTCGGCGAACGGCAGGACGTTTTCGCCGAGCGGCTTCTGGAATCCGACGCCGCGACCGGTCCAGTGGAGGCCCGCGTCGATGAACGAGCCTTGCCAGACGAGCGCCAGTCGCAGCTGATCCGCGTCGAACGCCAGGTTGACCCGTTCGGGATAGCCGACGCCAATCGCTCGCGCCCCGGCGCCTTCGATGAAGTTCCGGTAGACGATCGGTTCGGCGATCGGCGTCAGTTCGATCCCGACCGAACCGATGCCGGCGGGGAGCGGCGCCTGGTCACCGTCCGACAGGTACTTCCAGACCGCGTGAATCTGCGTCGTCGCCTTACCGTCGAGCAGCTTCGGGAAGAACGTTGCGCCCCCCGGCCACGATTCCGGCATGCGAGTGCCGGGGCGAAGCGAACTGGGGGCGAGCATATAGGCGATGAACCAATCGTCCTTCAGTCGACGCGTCATCGTCGTCAGGCTGATCGCCTGAATGCCCGTCGCGCGGTTCGGACCGAAGACGTGACACTTGACGCAGCCGAGCGAACTCTCGCCGACAAGCGACCGCCCGACCACCTTTAGCCGTCGATCCGGTTCGTCGGTGACGATCGCTTCGGGGGCCTCGAACGGATCGGCGGCCCCCAGCGCCTCGACCAGATGGCCGACGTTTTGCGCGCCGAATCCCGGCATCCGGACGTTCATGTAGAAGCGATCGTGCGCTCCCTGATCGAGCAGCTCGCCGAGCCACTCGCCGCGGAGCTTGGCTCCGACACCGTCGAGCGGCGGGGGCAGACGCCCTTCGTCTCCCATCTCGGGCTGCGTCGACGTGAAGAGGGAGTCATGCCGTCCCTCCGGTCCCGGCAACTCGCCTCGTCGATGACAGGCGACGCAGTTGAAGCGGACCATCGTCGTGTCGACCGTCAGCGCTGGAGACGACTGTGGCGATTCAGAAGCTCCGATCGCTGCACGGAGCGCAGCGACCTGCCGCTCGTCCAGGCGATAGTTCGGCAGACCGGCCGCTCCGGTCAGACAGCCTTCGGTGCGCGACGCCGTGAGCACGCCGCCGCGAGGCATCTCGTTCGGCACGAATCCCTCGCGCTGATGACAATCGGCACAGCCGAGCATCGCGAAGTCGCGTCGACCCTGTTCGACCAGTTCGGCGCCGAACGCCGTCTCGGGCGACTCGGCTTTGGGCAGACCGTCGAGAGTGAGCCACGCGTCGATCGGCTGGCGCCGCATCCCGGGGCCGTCGATCGTCACGTACAGCTCTTCGCCCCCTCCCCCTTCGAAATAGTCGATGCGGATCGGATGCGCTCCGGCGGTCAACTCGATCGTCTCGTCCGCCCAGACGACCGGATGCACGCCGTCGACCGTCGCGATGACTCGGCCGTCGATCGTCAGTCGCGAGCCGTCGTCCGAGCCGATTCTCAGCCGATAGCGACCGTCGCGCGGAATCATCAGAAACGACTCGAAGACGACGCCGAAGTCGTTCCGCCGCGGGCCGACGACCGGGTTCAGACTGACGGCGACCCCCTCGCCGACCGGATCGAGCGCATCGAAGTCGGGAAGTTCGGTCCAGCTCCCTTCGTAGTATCGGTAACGGACCGCCGCGGGCACTTCGATGTCGCGCAGCAGATGCGACGCCAGCGCCGTCGCTTCCTCCTCGGACCAGCCGAATCGCGGCATGCGACCGGCCGGGCGATGCTTCAGCGGATCCTGCAGGAACTCGCTGAGCGCCGGGATCGACGTCTTGGCTGATAGTCGGTCGAGCGCGAGGCCGGGACCCGATTCGGTCGACGACTCGCGATGGCAGAGCAGACACCCGCTGCTCGCGAAGAGTTCCGCCCCTCGTTCCGCCGCCGACGTCGTCACTGCCGTATCGAGCAGCGTGCCGTCCGAAGCAAGAAAGGCGACCAGGCCATACACCGTGCGGCGCTTGGTTTCCTCGTCCATCCCGGCGAGCAGATCGGGCATCGTCGTGCCGGGCCGAGTCGTATGCGGCGACATCAGGAAGTCGCTCAGCCATTCCTGCCGTAGTCGCTCTCCCGCGCCGTCGAGCACCGGTCCGCGCTTCGGCGCCACCATCCGCCCCTCGGGCAACACATGGCACGCGGTACAACTGAGTTCCGAAAGGAGCACCTCTCCCGCCAACTCGCTCGGCAACTCTTCGAGCATCGCTCGCTCGAAGCCGAGCACCGACGGTCCTGCTCCCTCCTGCGCCGCCGCGAAGTTCACCGCAGACACCAGCACCAAGGCCGCCGGACCCAGCAAGGAACCCGGGCCGAGCAGAGAACAAAGTGCGGACAGCACGAACACGACCGAGCGCGAACGAACCGTTCTCGGAGCGAATCGAAGACGGACGAACGGCGGCGATCGAAAGTCGAACGACATCGGCA
>CAZZBI010000021.1:17736-27896 GCA_964652385.1 uncultured Pirellulaceae bacterium
AAGGCGATTCGGGAACGCACGACGAGCGATCGTCGGTGCGAAGCGGCGAGGCGGATCAGGAGCTCGCACGCTGCGCGACTCGGACTCGATCGCGACGCAGGCGGCTTGCGGGTGCGGGACGGCCGCGGCAAGCGGCGTCGGCGGGAGCACCGTTATGGCGAGCCGCAATGGCGGGAGTCAACCATCGGTTTCCGCGACTCGACTCGATTCTCGCTCGACGATCCTCGGGAAGGTGTTCGAGTCGTGATCGCTGCGCGAGGTGGTATCGCCATCGCGACTGTCCGATACTGTCGGACCCGCGAAGGTTGCCGCTCTCCCCGAGCCTCTTCCCGCCGTTTCCCGCCACCCGGAGCCCGCTCGATGATCGCGACGCGATTCCTGCTCGCCTGCGTGCTGCTCGTTCCGCTCGTCGAGCGTTTCCTCTGCCTCGAACGGTGCCTCGGTGCCGAGATCATCCGCATCACGGCCGACAATTACGACTCGGTCGTTCCTGTCGGCAAGGAGGTCGACGCGATCATCGGCGATTGGGTCATCCGCAACGGCCGCTTGGTCGCGGTCATTGCGCAGCCGGCCGAGTGGCGACATGCGAACCTGACGATCCGCAACGTCGGCGGCTGTCTGCTCGATCTGACCGTTCGCGGAGCCGAAAACGATCAGCTCGGCGTCCTCATGCCGCTCGGCAATCGATACGTCTATCGTCGGGCCTCCGGAAACGACGGTCGATCGTGGATCGAGATCGCTGCCGACGACGTCGTCACGCCGGTCGATCCGAATGCGCCCGATGCTGCGGTCGCGGTCGATGGGAATCGGGTCGAACTGCGGTTCCGGTCGAACGGCGCGGCCGACGGCTCGTATTGTCGATTGACCTATCGATTGGATGATCGCGCGAGCGAACTCGAGATCGAGACGCTCGTCGTCAATCCGACCGGTACCGAGATTCGCGTCCCGCTCCGCGATGCGATGCGAGCCGATCGGACGTTCGCCGACGGTATCGACTCGGCAGGGACGACGGCGGCGAGTCCGGTCTTCTGGGTTCAGGATGCGAGTTTCCGACAGGCGTATGCGGTCCGCGCCGAGGGCTACGAACCGAATAAGGCCGAGGGACGAGGCCCGATCGTCGACTGGTCTCGCGACGGCGATTCGACGCTCGCCGTTCCGGCCGACGGTTCGGCCGGCTTCACGCGACGGATCGCCGTGGCAGAGCATCGACTCGCCTTGCGCGATGTGGTGCGACGCGAGGCGTTCGGCGATCGGGATGCGGCGCCGCTGGAACGCTTCGAGCTGAACGTGATCGACGGCTGGGGATCGGTCGGGAGTGCCGAAGTCGTGTTGGCGAACGAGACGGGGATTTGGGGGGACGGAACGACCGATGCCGACGGCTGGGTCCGCGGCGGAGTCCCTGGCGGAACTTGGACGGCGCGCGTGTCGGCGCTGGGACGAGGGAAGGTCGAGAAGGTGCTGACGCTGCCGAGCGAGTTGCCGTTGGTCGTCGAGCTGCCGAGCTCCGCCCGGGTTCAGCTCGCGGTGCAGGACGATGACGGTCAGCCGATTCCGTTCAAGGCGTCGTTCTTCGGTATCGAAGGGACCTCCGATCCGCAGTTCGGTCCCGACAGTCGCGCCTGGGCGAGCGGCAACGCGATCTACTCCGCCGGTCATCCCGTGATGCAGGACCTTCCGCCTGGCAAGTACGAGATGGTGGTCAGTCACGGCACGGAGCACGATGCGGAGGTGCGGACGATCAGCGTCGATGCCGGTTCCTACGTCGAGATCGATGTCGAACTGCCGCACGTCGTCGATTCGACCGGTTGGATCTCGGCCGACTTCCACAGTCACTCGAGTCCGTCGGGAGACAACACGAGCGATCCGCTGGGGCGCGTGCTGAACCTGCTTGCCGAACGGATCGAGTTCGCGCCGTGTACCGAACACGCGCGGATCGATTCCTACGTGCCGCATCTGCAGCGTCTCGGAGCTCTCGGACGGATGGCGACCTGCTCGGGGATGGAGCTGACCGGATCACCGCTGCCGGTCAACCATCAGAACGCGTTCCCGCTGACGTTCCGTCCCCGCACGCAGAACGGAGGCGGGCCCGAAACCGATCTCGATCCGATCGTGCAGATCGAACGCCTGGCGATGTGGGAGGACGGGTCGGACAAGGTCGTGCAGGGGAATCACCCGAACATCCGTCAGATCTACGGCGACGCGAACGCCGACGGTGAACCGGATGCCGGCCTCGGTCGCATGCTCGGCTTCATGGACGTGATCGAAGTGCATCCGCCGGAGAGCATCTTTCGGACGCCGGGGGCCGATCGGAAGCCGAGCGATGCCGATCCCGTCATGTTCCACTGGATGCAGCTGCTCAACCTGGGGCATCGGATTCCGGGAGTCGTCAATACCGACGCGCATTACAACTTTCACGGCAGCGGATGGCTGAGGAACTACGTTCGCAGCAGTGCCGACGACCCGGCCGAGATCTCGATCGACGAGATGGTCCGCAACATCGAGGCGGGGCGGATCGTGATGACGACCGGACCGTTTCTGGAAGTCGTCGGCCGCTCGGGGGAAGCCGCCGCGATTCCCGGAGAAGACCTCGTCGCCGTGGACGGCAAGGTCGATCTCTACGTCCGCGTCCAATGCCCCAACTGGTTCGACATCGATCGTGTGCAGCTCTTCGTCAACGGTCGACCGGCGGACGAGTTCGGCTGGCGACGACGAACCGACTCGGAAGCGTTCGGCAACGGCACAGTCCGCTTCGAACGACGATTCGACGTGCCGATCGCGACCGACGCCCATCTGATCGTCGCGACGATCGACGAAGAGGGGACGCTCGGACGAGTCATGGGTCCGACCGGAGGAAAACTCCCGCCGGTCGCCGTCTCGAATCCGATCTTCGTCGATGCGGACGGAAACGGCTTCGAACCCAACGGCGACGATCTCGACCACCCGCTACCGGTCCTGGCGCGATGACCGCGCCCTCCCAGCCCGCAGCGTCAGCAAGGGATCTCCGCGCCCTCCCAGCCCGAAGCGCCAAGCGCAGGGGTCCTCAGTGCCCCTCTCTGTGCCTCTTTGTCAGGTGCATCTCCCCGACGTTGGCCCGCGTCGTCCCCGACGCGCGGCCGTGCGACTCCGGTCCTGCGTATAGCCGCGCAGCGCGATCGGTATCGCCATCGCACGCCCGCGGCTCGGGACGAGCCGTGGCTACAACGAACGCCGACCGCGTCCTCCCAGCCCGTAGCGCCAAACGCAGGGGTCCCCGCGTTCTCCGGTTCGGATAACACCACGACCGCCTCCGGCCGACCGCTATCGTCCGGCGGAATGTTCGAAACCGGATCGTGTTCGGCCGGGTAGCTGTTGAGGAAGGGCCTTGCGAGGTCGCGTCTGCCTGCACTTCGGACAACGGGAGCTGTCGATGAGAGTCGGATCGTGTTCGTTCATCGGGCCGTCGGTCAAGCCGAGCGGATCTCGGTCGGATCGGAATCATCACTCGCGGCTCCGACCGTTTTTCCTGGCTTTCGCCGCGATCGCGCTGCTCGGCCCGGTTCTCGGGGGGGCGAACGTATCGGCTCAGGAGGTACCTGACGAGGCGGCCGAGATCCTGCCGGCTTCGACGATCCTCTATCTCGAAGTCCCTTCGCCTGCCGATCTGATTGCCCAAGTCGTCGAGCATCCGCTGCGGGAACGGATCGAGAAGCTCGACGCGGTCCGGCAAGGAAAGCGAACCCCTCCCTACCTGGCCTTCGTCGGGTTCGTCGCGGGACTCGAAGCCGAACTCGAAATGAAGTGGCCCGAGATCGTTCGCGAAGTCGCGGGACAAGGGGCGATCGTGGCCTTCGAACCGAAGGACGAAGGTCTACTGATCGGATTGCATGGCGAAGACGGCGCCACTCAACAGCAGCTGATCGAAAGTCTGATTCGCCTGGTGCGTCTCGGCCGCCAAGGAAACGACCGTGATCCGGTGCGCGAAGCGACCTACCGCGATCTACCGGTCTATCGGATCGGCGATGCGCGAGTCACGCGAGTCGGCGACTGGATCTGGATCACCAATCAGGACTCGGTCGGCAAGGGGCTGATCGACGCGCTTCACGACGGCACCGAAGATTCGCTCGCCGGTTCCGAGGCGTTCCGGACTGCCGCGCAGACCGGTCGCGACCATGCGATCTGGAGTTGGGGGAATCTCGAAGCGCTGCGCGAGCGAGCCGGAAGCGAGGGGATCCCGGATCGGACCGACAACGCGATCGGCGAACTGCTGATCGGAGGTCTGATCGATCTGGCTCGTCACGTTCCCGATCTGACGCTCGTCGCCGACGTGAACGACCAGGGACTGAGTCTCTCGGCCGTCACGCCTTTCCGATCCGAGTGGACGAGCGAGTCGCGGGAGTACTGGTGGGGACCGGAGGATCGCGGGCAAGCTCCGCCTCGACTGGCGGTTGCCGAATCGCTGATGCAGATCGAGTTCCACCGCGATCTTTCCGAGATGTGGCTCCGCGCCGGCGACCTGTATGTCGACAGCACCGTCGATCAGTTCGATCAGGCCGAGAGCACGCTCTCGACGCTTTTCGCCGGGGCCGACTTCGGCGAAGACATTCTCGGCGCGTTCGCGCCGACCGGCCATCTGATCGTCGCCCGACAGACGTTCGACGATCCCGCGCTCGTCCCGGATATCCGCCTGCCGTCGTTCGCCCTGGTCTTCGAGATGGAGGATGCGGAGCGGATGGGGCCGCAACTGCAGCAGAACTTCCAGGACCTGATCGGCTTCGTGAACATCACCGGAGCGATGAACGGCCAGCCGCGCCTGTATCAGCGGAGCGATTCGGGAGACGACTGGGTGCTGGCGATCGCGGAGTATCGAGCCCAGGCCGGAGCCGATCGTCAGGCGAAGCCGATCAACTACAACTTCTCGCCGTCCCTCGGCTTCCGCGGCAACCGATGCGTCGTGGCGAGCACCGCTCAGTTGGCGCGACAACTGGTGACGGCCGACGTCGGCGAAACGTCTCGCTCCACCGCCGGCGTCTCGAACACCACGGCGATCGTCGAGTCGGCGACTCTCGCCGCGGTTCTGGACGACAACCGAGACCAGCTGATCGCGCAGAGCATGATCGACGACGGCAAGACGCGCGACGAGGCGACTCGGGATGTCGGCATCCTGATCGAGCTGCTGACCTGGATCGATTCGGCCACGCTCGACTTCTCGCACGGCGAGGATCAGGCCGAGCTGAAGGTCGACCTGAAGATCGCCCCGCCTGCGGAGAGCGGACGATGACGAGCCGTCTTGCGAATCCTGGTCCGTCGACGACGCGGGCATCGAACGGCTGGGAACCGTTTCGACCGGAGGTCGACGGCGCGTGGGACGAGCGGCGCGTACGGCATCTGGTGCGCCGCACCGCGTTCGGAGCGGGTCCGGAGCTGATCGATTCGCTGGTCGCGATGTCTCCGGACGAGGCGATCGACCGGCTGCTGACCGGGGCGCCCGACGAGGCGACTCGGCAGACCGAGAGCGATGCGCTCGCTCGCACGATCCTCGCCTCTGGCGATCCGAAGCGTCTCGGCGCGTGGTGGACCTACGAGCTGATCACGACGACGCATCCGCTGCGCGAACGGATGACGCTCTTCTGGCACGGGCACTTCGCTACCGGCGGCGACAAGGTGACCGATGCCGAGGCGCTGTATCGACAGAATCGGCTGCTGCGGGACGAGTCGCTGGGGAACTTCAGGACGATGACGCACGCGATCGCCAAGGATCCGGCGATGCTCGTCTATCTCGACTCGGCGACCAATCGCAAGGCGCATCCGAACGAGAACTTCGCACGCGAACTGATGGAGCTCTTCTGCCTGGGCGAAGGGAACTACAGCGAAGCGGATGTGCAGCAGCTGGCGCGTTGCTTCACCGGTTGGGAGATCCGTCAGGGAAAGTTCCGCTTCAACCGCTATCAGCACGACGACGGCGAAAAGTCGATCTTCGGGCGCCGGTCGACCTTTCCCGATGCCCAGGCGGTCGATTGGGTGCTGGATCATCCTGCCGCACCGACGTTCGTCGCCGGCAAGCTCGTGCGGCTGTTCGTGACCGATAACGTGATGTCGGACGAGGAACTCGCGCCGATCGCCGACCTGCTGGTCGAACACGACTGGAATCTTCTCCCCGCGATCCGCACGATCCTGCTCAGTCGCCGGATGCTCGGCGACGAGACGATCGGCACCAAGGTCCGTTCCCCCGTCGATCTGATCATCGGGTTGCTCCGATCGTTCGACGGGACCGCGAACGCGAGTCGCTTGGCGGACGACCTGCGTCGCATGGGGATGGGGCTCTTCTTTCCGCCGAACGTCAAGGGTTGGGACGGCGGGCGGACCTGGATCAACGCGGCGACGCTCCTGGAACGAGCCAACGGGATCGGACGCCTGCTCCAGGACGAGGCGACTCGTTTCGATCGACGCCCGGTCGGCGAGCATCTGGTGGCTCGATTCGGCGACGATGACAGGACGATGGAGAAGTTGGCCGACGTGCTGTTGGCGGTCCGGCCGGATGACGCCACGCTCGGTCGACTTGCCGCCGTGGGCGAAGGGCGTTCGGGAGCCGCGAGGGCCGTCGCTCGGCTGCATGCGCTCGCCGCGTCGCCGCTGGCTCAGCTCGGTTGAGTCGATTCGGCTTTCAGGATGACGATCGGTTCGGGGAACGAGTTCGGCCTGACGGTTCGCGAGGTTGCGGAACGATTTCGGAAGGGAACAGGACGATGAGGATCGATCGACGCACGCTGCTCAAGGGAATGGCCGGCGCGGGGAGCGCCCTGGCGATCGGCGGGACACTCCCGGGATTCCTCGCTCGCGCGGCGGCGTCTGCTGGTCGGCATGCCGGCGATCGGATTCTGGTCGTCGTGCAGCTCTCGGGAGGCAATGACGGTCTGAACACGGTCGTGCCGCACAAGCATGAGGCGTATCGCGCTGCACGACCGACGCTTCGCATCGATTCGGCCGATGTGCTCGCGATCGACGACGAACTCGGGCTCCATCCCGCCTGTCGATCGTTGGCCGATGCGCTCGAGGCGGGACGGTTGGGAATCGTGCAGGGCGTCGGCTACGATCAGCCGAATCGTTCGCATTTCGAGTCGATGGATATCTGGCACTCGTGTCGTCGCAAGGAGGACCGTGGCCAAGAAGGTTGGCTCGGCCGAGCCTTCGATCTGAACGGCGGTGCCGAGGCGCGGGACCCGCTCGGCATCTTCCTGGGCGAATCGAAGTTGCCGGCCTCGCTCGTCGCCCGCGCGACACCGGTCCCCAGCATCGACTCCCCCGAACGATTTCGCCTCCAGGGACAGGATGCCGAGGCGCTCTCGACGGCGCTCTCGGGCATGTCCGGTCCGGCCGAGACCTCGGGACTGCCGAGCGAGGCGGCGGCTCTCGCGGAGTTCCTCGAACGAAGCACCGGAGCCGCGCTCGAGGCGAGTCGTCGGATCGAAGCGGCGCTGGCCGCCGGCAAGGCAGTCGACGGCTATCCTGCGTCGCGCCTGGCCGAGAAGCTCTCGACCGTCGGGCGACTGATCGAGGCCGGGCTGTCGACCCGCGTCTACTACGTCGAGCTCGACGGCTTCGACACGCACTCGCAGCAGGCCGAGGCGCATCGGGGGCTGCTCGAACAGTGGAGCGGCGCTCTCGGCGCGTTTCTGCAGGACCTTGCCGGCATCGGACGGTTGGACGACACGATCGTCGTCAGCTTCAGCGAGTTCGGCCGACGAGTCGCCGAGAATGCGAGCGAAGGGACCGACCATGGTGCTGCCGCGCCGCTCTTTCTGGCCGGTGGGCGAGTCGCCCCAGGGGTGCATGGCGCGATGCCCTCGCTCACCGACCTGGACGACGGTGACCAGAAGTTCCACACCGACTTTCGCCGTGTCTACGCGACGCTGCTCGAGGAGTGGCTCGGCTGGGATGCGAGCGCGGCGCTCGGTCGTCGATTCGAGACGCTCCCGCTGATTCGAGCGTGACGACTCGGCGGCGCGGCGGAGTTTCGATGACCCTCGTGCTGCGCCGGTCGGATCGACAAGCGGTACAATCGAAAGCTCCCACCCTCCGCACCGCGCACGGGAGCCGTCCGATGCTTCGCTCGTCGCTTGCGACATCGTTGCTGATCGTCGCACTCTGCTCGACCCTGGTGTCGGCTCAGCAGCCCCCGGGCTGGGCTCCTTCTCCGCCCCCGTTGGCCGATCGGTTGGTCGCCTGGTTCGACGCGCCGTCGCTCGACGCGGCGCTCGTCGAGCGCGGGATCGCCATCGGAGCTGCCGGAGAAGTGCCGCTCTGGCCGGACGCTTCGGGGAACGGACGGGATCTGGCGGCCGAGCAGTCCGAAGACGCTCCGCGGTTCGTCGCCCTGGACGCCTATCGTGCGGTCCGCTTCGATGGCGAACGAGCTGCTTTGCGGCGCAACGATTCGCTGTCGCTTGATGCCGGCACCCTCTTCGTGGTCGGTACCTGGTTCGGTAACGGAGGGGGCTTTCGCGGGGCGTTGGCACTCTCGCGAGCGGATGCCAACGACTATGTCTCGGGCTTCAACTATGACCTCGGCCCACTCGGATCGAACCAGTTCGATACGATCAACGTCGAAGGAGCCGGATTCGGCGGGGCTCGCGATCTGTTCGACGGACGGCTGCCGTTCGGTCGACAGTCGCGCGTCGCGATCGATCTGGGGAGCGGCGAGCAGGGAGTCGCAGTACGAGTCGACGGTCGGCTGACCGGAACGCGTCCGCGCGATGCCGTTCCGATCTCTCTCGAACGGATCGTGCTCGGGGCGCGGTGGTACGACAACGCCGGCCCTCCGCGAGTTCAAGGGCACGGCGAGTGCGATATCGCGGCGGTGCTGATCTACGATCGCGTGCTCGATGCGGCGGAGCATGCGGCGGTCGACGCCTATCTGACGGAGCGGTTCGGCAATGACGTGACCGTCGAGTTGCCTCGCGCCGCCGACGGTCGAATCCCGCTGGTGACCGTCGTCGATCCGCCCAGGATCCAGGTACTGCAGCCGGGTTTCCGGATCGAGAAGCTGCCGCTCGAACTGACCAACGTCAACAATCTGGTCTATCGCCATGACGGCCGGCTGATGGCGCTCGGCTATGACGGCCGCCTCTGGTGGCTCGACGACACCGACGGCGACGGGCTGGAAGACAAGGCGACACTCTACTTCGACGGCCGCTCGACCTTTCGCGGACCGATCGGCATGGCGATCGCGCCGAAGGAGTTCGCGCACGGCGCCGGCGTCTTCGTGCCGAGCAAGGGGAAGCTCTCGTTCGTCGTCGATACCGACGGAGACGACATCGGGGACCAGGAGCGGATCGTCGCGTCGGGTTGGCAGGAGATCACGCAGTCGGTCGATACGCTCGGCGTCGATATCGATCCGCGCGACGGTTCGGTCTGGTTCGGCCTGGGGACCGGCGATTATACGAACGCGTACCGAGTCGGCTCGGACGGCGCCGCCGCGTACGAACTCGCTTCGGACCGAGGGACGATCCAGCGACTGGCGCCGAACCTGATCGATCGCGAGATCGTCGCGACCGGGATCCGCTTTCCGGTCGGCCTGCGCTTTTCGCCGGACGGGGATGCGTTCGTCACCGACCAGGAGGGTGCGACCTGGTTGCCCAACGGCAACCCGTTCGACGAATTGCTGGTGATCGAGCGAGGACGACACTACGGTTTTCCCCCGCGACACCCTCGCCATCTGCCGGAGGTCATCGACGAGCCGAGTCTGTTCGATTACGGTCCGCAGCATCAGTCGACCTGCGGACTGAACTTCAATCTGCCGGTACGTTCGGGCGATCCGATCTTCGGCCCCGACCGATGGCGGAACGATCTGTTCGTTGCCGGCTACTCGCGCGGCAAGGTCTACCGAACCCGCATCGCGAAGAGCGATACCGGCACCGACATGCTGCCGGCCGATGTCGTCGTCTCGCCGCGCGGCGATCTGCTCGTCGCGCTTCATAGCGGCGGTCCTGACTGGGGAAGCGGACCGACCGGTCCCGGAGAGATCTGGCGCATCGTCGACGAACGGCGCGAGACCGCTCGTCCTGTTGCCGCTTGGGCCTCGTCGCCGACCGAAGTTCAGGTCGCCTTCGATCGTCCGCTCGGTCTCGAGCAGACCGAGCGATTGGCCGAACGGATCTCGATCGAATACGGTCCGTTCGTCGCCG
>CAZZBI010000022.1:0-27821 GCA_964652385.1 uncultured Pirellulaceae bacterium
CCCTCGAAGAGACTCCCGCGTGGTTCGAGCGGCTCCATCGAGGCGAGCCGGGACTGATGAAGGTGGTCGTCGAACCGTGGCGCTGAGCGGGCCGTTGCAGTGCCGAGCTGCCGATGCCGTTCGAACGACTTTCCGTCAGAAATCGACCGAGGGATGGTGATGAGCGAGGGACGTTGGCAGGGGCGGACGGCCGTGGTTTCCGGAGCCGGGCGAGGGATCGGCGAGGCGATCGCCGTGGCGCTGGCGCGGCGCGGCGTCGTCGTCGGCGTGAACGATCTGGTCGACGGCCCCGACCTGCAGCGAGTCACGGCCCTCTGTCGCCGTGAGGCGGGCGATGCGGTGGCGCTGCCGTTCGACGTCGCCGATCAGCAGGCGGTCGAGAGCGGGCTCGATCGGTTCGTCCGGCAGACCGGGCGACTCGACTTTCTCGTGCCGAACGCGGCATACAGCGACCGCCAGCTCTTCTACGAAGCGGACATGGCGGGCTTTCGCCGGACGATCGACGTGACGATGTGGGGACCGTTCTTTCTGGTCCGCGCCGGTGCGCAACAGATGATCGCGTCGAAACTCCCCGGCTCGATCGTCGTCGTCAGTTCGACGCACGCGAGTCGTCCGATTCCGGGATCGATGGCCTACAACATGGCCAAGGCGGCGGTCGAGCAACTGGTGCGGACCGCAGCGACCGAGCTGGTCGAGTATCGGATCCGCGTCAACGCCGTCCGACCCGGTTGGGTCGACACGCCGGGAGAGCGGAAGTTCTTCACCGAACAGATGCTTGCCGAGATCGGCAGCAAGCTGCCGATGGGCCGGCTGGAACGCCCCGACGAGATCGCCGACGGTGTCCTGATGCTGCTCGATCCCGAGCGGGAAGCGATCAACGGAGCGGTGCTGAGCGTCGACGGCGGCATCGAACTGCCGGTCGAGCAACTCTTTCGTGTCCGTCGTCGATCGGCGGAATAGACCATGAGCGAACGACGACCGATCGGTCGGGCGGCGGTGACCGGCGGCGGCGGCTTTCTGGGACGCTACCTGGTCGAGCAGCTGCGCGCCGACGGAGTCGAGGTGACGATCTTCGGCCGGCGCGACTATCCCTTCGCACGTGCTCTCGGCGTCCGCTGCGTCGTCGGCGATCTGACTCAGGGAGATCGTCTGCGGGAGGCGTTTCGCGGCGCCGACACCGTCTTTCACGTCGCCGCGATCGCCGGCATCGCCGGACCGTGGCAGGAGTACTTCGCGACCAACACGATCGGGACGCGGCGCGTGATCGAGGCGTGTCGTGCCGAGGGGATCGGGCGGCTCGTCTTTACCTCGAGCCCGAGCGTCACGTTCGACGGGCAGGATCAGGAGGGGATCGACGAATCGGTCCCGTACCCGAAGCGGTTTCTCTGTCCCTATCCGCATACCAAGGCGCTCGGCGAACAGGAGGTACTCGCCGCGAACCAGCCGGGTGGATTGCTTACGTGTGCGCTCCGGCCGCATCTGGTCTGGGGCCCGCGCGACGGCCACCTGCTTCCTCGTCTGGTCCAGCGTTCTCGTTCGGGGGCGTTGCGCCGCGTCGGCGACGGCAGGAACCGCGTCGACACGATCTACGTCGAGAACGCGGCGGATGCCCATCGCTGGGCGGCGGAGGGTCTGGTCGAAGGGAGTCCGGTCGGCGGCAAGGCGTATTTTCTGAGTCAGGGCCAGCCGGTGAACTGCTGGGAGTGGATCGATCGCCTGTTGGCTCTTGCCGGCGAACCGCCGGTCCGGCGGAGCATCGGCTATCGGACCGCCTGGATCGCCGGTTCGATTCTCGAACGGGCGTATCGGCTGGCCGGCCGGACCGACGAACCGCGGATGACCCGCTTCCTCGCCGCTCAACTCGCCACGTCTCACTACTATGCGATCGACGCGGCTCGACACGATTTCGGTTTCCATCCGCGCGTATCGACCGACGAGGGGCTGGCTCGCTACGCCGCCTGGCTTGCCGAACACCCGATCGTCGCGGAGGGCTGAGTCGGGGTGGGGCGCGAGTTCGGCGGCTCGCGAGCCGCGAGCGCCCGTTGCGGACCGAACCCCCTTTCGCTAGCTTCGGTCGTTTCCCCTTTTTCAGTCGGTCTGTGCCATGAGCGAAACTCCGGCCTTTCGGCGGCTTCCGGACGACCAGCGGATCGTGCTGACCGGCATCGGCATGACGTCGCCGCTCGGAGACGATCTGCCGACGTATCGTGCAGCGCTGCTCGCCGGGCGGAGCGGCGTCTCGCCGTACGAGATCCGCTACGTCGGCAAGACGTTGGCGGGAATCTGTCGATACGAGGCGACGAAATACCAGACCCGGAAGGACGTCCGACGCGGGACCCGCGCGGGGAGCATCGGCATCTTCTGCGCGAATCAGGCGGTTCGCGACGCGGGGATCGAGACCGCCTCGTGGGATCCGTCCCGAGTCGGCGTCTATGTCGGAGTGACCGAACACGGCAACGTCGAGACCGAGAACGAGGTCTACGAGCTGTCGCAGTTCAACTACGACACCAAGTTCTGGTCGCATCACCACAATCCGCGCACCGTCGCGAACAATCCGGCCGGCGAGATCGCCCTGAACATGGGGATCACCGGGCCGCACTACTCGGTCGGAGCCGCGTGTGCGGCCGGGAACGCGGGGCTGATCCAGGGGGCCCAGATGCTCCGGCTGGGCGACTGCGACCTGGCGATCGCGGGCGGGATCTCGGAGAGCATCCACACGTTCGGCATCTTCGCGAGCTTCGCCAGCCAGGGCGCGTTGGCGACTCACGAGGATCCGACCAAGGCGTCGCGGCCGTTCGATACCGCTCGCAACGGGATCGTGGTCGCCGAGGGGGGCTGCCTATACGTGCTCGAGCGGCTGAGCGACGCGAAACGCCGTGGCGCCCGGATCCTGGGAGAGTTGGCCGGGTACGCGATCAACACCGACGCGACCGACTTCGTCCTTCCGAATCCCGAGCGACAGGCCGAGTGCGTCCGGCTCGCCCTGAAGCGGGCCGGTCTCGAACCGAACCGGATCGGGATCGTCAGCACGCATGCGACCGGAACGTCGTCGGGGGACGCTCAGGAGTGCCGGGCGCTGCGCGAGGTGTTCGTCGACTGCGGCCGGACGGCCTTCAACAACACCAAGAGCTTCATCGGGCATGCGATGGGAGCGGCCGGTGCGCTGGAACTGGCCGGCAATCTGCCGTCGTTCGAGGATGGGATCTGCCACGCGACGATCAACGTCGACGAGTTGGATCCCGAGTGCGCCTTGGACGGACTGGTGATCAATCACCCTCGGGAGGTTGGCAAGCCCGACTACATCCTCAACAATTCGTTTGGTATGCTGGGCATCAACTCGGTGGTCATCATCGCGAGATTCGACGGGTAGGCCCGACTGACGGCCCCGCCCCCTCGACCGGTCCCGTCGGACCTTTCGCGAAGCAAACTCGACCGCCGATCCCGGCGACTCGATCCCCGAGTCGCCGGCTACGTTTCCGGAACGCTTGGGAGAGAGGCCGAATGACGCCGGTCGAGATCAGGGCAGCCGTGTTGGATATCCTGGAGGGGATCGCTCAGGACGACGATCTCTCGCAGCTCGACGACGGCACGGCGTTCCGCGAGCAGCTGGAACTCGACAGCATGGACTTTCTGGACATCGTGATGGAGCTGCGCAAGCGGTACCGAGTCCAGATTCCCGAAGAGGATTACCCGCGGCTCGGCAGCATGGCGAGCACCGTGGAGTATCTGACGCCGCTGATGAAGGACATCTCGGCCTGACGCGTGGAGACGCGGCCCCTGACGGCGGATCCATGTACGACACGATCATCATCGGCGCCGGCATGTCGGGGCTGGCAGCCGGCATCCGGCTCGCCCACTACGACCGCAAGGTCTGCGTCCTCGAACGTCACACGACGATCGGCGGACTCAACTCGTTCTATCGCCTGAACCGACGCGACTACGACGTCGGTCTGCATGCGGTGACGAACTTCACGCCGCGCGGCACGAAGAAGGGGCCGCTCGCCAGGCTCCTCCGCCAGCTCCGTTTCCGCTGGGAAGACTTCTCGCTCTCGGAGCAGATCCAGAGTGCCATCGAGTTCCCCGGCGTCTCGCTTCGCTTCGACAACGACATCGAGCTGCTCCGGTCCGAGATCGCTCGGTCCTTCCCGACGCAGGTCGACGCGTTCGAGACGCTGCTGGGGCGGATCGTCGACTACGACGACCTCGATCAGGAGGTCTACGCGCTCTCGACGCGAGCGATCCTGTCCGAGATCTTCACCGAGCCGTTGTTGGTCGAGATGCTCCTGTGCCCGCTGATGTGGTACGGGAACGCCCGCGAACACGACATGGACTTCGGGCAGTTCTGCATCATGTTCCGCAGCATCTACCTGGAAGGGTTCGCGCGGCCTTTCAAGGGAGTGCGCCTGATCCTCAAGAACCTGGTCCGTCGCTTCCGCGAGCTCGGCGGCGAGCTGAAGCTCCGCAAGGGAGTCGCTCGGATCCGAATGGAAGGGGGGCGAGCGGTCGGCGTCGTGCTCGACGACGGCTCCGAAATCGAGGGGAGAGTCATCCTCTCGTCGGCCGGTCGGACCGAGACGATGCGGATGTGTTTCGGTTCGACGACGCCGCTCCCCGAACCGGGACAGCTGTCGTTCATCGAGACGATCGCGGTGCTCGATCGACAGCCGCGCGAGATCGGACACGATCGGACGATCGTCTTCTTCAACGACTCGCCGGTGTTCCATTGGCGCCGACCGACCGATTCGCTTTGCGACGTGCGGACCGGAGTCGTCTGTTCGCCGAACAACTTCCGCTATGCGCCGGAAGACGGCGAGCTCCCCGACGGCGTCATCCGGATCACGGCGCTCGCCGATCATGACGGCTGGCGTCGGCTCGACGAACCCGACTATCGCCGCGAAAAGGCGCTCTGGTTCGATCGGACCGCCGAGTCGGCCGTCCGCTTCGTCCCGGACTACCGGAGCTACGTCGTCGATTCGGACATGTTCACGCCGAACACGATCCGACGCTTCACCTGGCACGACAACGGCGCGGTCTACGGTGCGCCGGAGAAGGTCCTCGACGGTCGCACCCCGATCGAAGGTCTGTATCTGTGCGGCACCGATCAGGGGTACGTCGGCATCATCGGTTCGATCATCAGCGGACTGACGATCGCCAACCGGTATGTCCTCGCGAACTGACGCCGCGGCGTGATTCTGTCGCTTCCCGTTTCCGACCGATCCATTCCCGACCGATCCCGTTCCGGAGCCGATCAAGATGCCGAAGGACTTTCTCGCCGGCGCGAAGTCCCGCTATGACGTGATCGTCATCGGCAGCGGCTTGGGAGGGCTGACGACCGCCAACATCCTGGCACGCTCCGGTTACGACGTGCTGCTGTTGGAGCAGCACTACAAGCTCGGCGGCATGGCGACCTGGTTCAAGCGCCCCGAGGGACGGATCTTCGACATCTCGCTGCACGGCTTTCCGTACGGCATGGTCAAGAGCTGCCGGCGCTACTGGTCGCAGGAGATCGCCGACCAGATCGTGCAGCTCGAAGGGGTCCGGTTCGAGAACCCGATGTTCTCGCTGACGACGACGTACGACCGGCGCGACTTCACGCGTCTGTTGACCGAGCGGTTCGCCGTGCCGCAGGCACAGGTCGACGCCTTCTTCGACGTCGCCCGCGGGATGAACTTCTACGACGATCGCCGCGAGACGACCGGAGAGCTGTTCGAGCGGTTCTTCCCGGGGCGGACCGACGTCGTCCGGCTGCTGATGGAGCCGATCGTCTACGCCAACGGTTCGACCCTCGAGGACCCGGCGATCACCTACGGGATCGTCTTCTCGAACTTCATGAGCAAGGGGGTCTTCACCTTCCGCGGCGGGACCGACGGGCTGATCCGTTCGATGCATGACGAGATGAAGAAGAACGGCGTCGATGCGCGGATCAACTGCGGCGTCGATCGGATTCTCGTCGAAGGGGGACGAGTCGCCGGAGTGAGCGTCGGCGGGCGGCGGATCGAGGCTTCGGCCGTCGTCTCGAACGCCAACCTCAACGCGACCATCTTCCGTATGGTGGGCGAGGAGCATTTTCCGAGCGACTTCGTCGAACAGGCTCGCGCCGTCCGTCTGAACACGACCAGCACCCAGGTCTACATGTCGCTTCGCGAAGGAGACGACATCGATCGCTCCACGGGGGATCTGCTCTTCAGTTCGACCGCCCGCGACTTCTCGACCGATCTGCTGCTGGGGCGCGACATCACGAGTCGAACCTTCTCGTTCTACTACCCCGAGTCGCGTCCGAATCCGCGGAACCGGATCTTCATCGTCTCGAGCACCAATGCCCGGTACGAGGATTGGGCCGGGATGCCGGCCGAGGAGTATCGTCTGGCGAAGGAGGATCTGGTCGAAACGACGTTCGAGGCACTGGAGCCGTTCGTGCCGAACTGTCGCGATCGGATCGACTTCGCCGAAGCCGCGACCCCGCTCACGTTCGAGCACTACACCTGGCACGAGCGCGGCGCGAGTTTCGGTACCAAGTTCGAAGGGCTCGAAGTGAGCCGCGCGCTCCCCGAACGGATCGAGGGGCTTTATCACGCCGGGAGCTGCGGCATCATCATGTCGGGCTGGCTCGGAACGATCAATTACGGCGTGATCGTCGCCAACGACGTCGATGGACTCCTGCTCCGTCGAGGAACGCCGAAGGTCGACGAACTGTCGGCCGGCTGATCCGACCGAACGTCGTGCGGCGATCGACGAGGCGTCGCCGTGCACGGCCGTCGCCGTTCGCCGTCAACGAGCCTCGCTGCGCTGGAGACCCGATGTCCGTCGATCCGCTCGCCGAAATCACCGCCGCGATTCCTCACCGTCCGCCGATGCTGCTGCTCGACGAGATCGTCGCTCGCGACGAGACGTCGATCCGTTGCCGGCGGACCTTTCGCGAGGACGAGTTCTTCGTCCAAGGGCACTATCCCGGAAACCCGATCGTTCCCGGCGTCATCCTCTGCGAATGCGCGGCTCAGGCGTCCGCCGTCCTGCTCGCGTCGATCGTCGGCGACGCTCCGGGGGTCCCCGTGCTGACGAGGATTCAGGACGCCCGCTTCAAGCGAATCGTCCGCCCGGGCGAGACGGTGGAGATCGAGGCCCATCTGGACGAGCGTCTGGCGAACGCCTTCTTCGTCACGGCCAAGGTTTCGGTCGGCAGCTCGTCCGCCGTTCGCGTGCAGCTCAGCTGTGCTTTGGCTCCTTCCGAGACCTGATCCGTCCGCCCGACGACGAACCCCGCGCAGGGAGAGCGACGATGGACTATCTGCAGCTTCAAGGCAAGACGATCGTCGTGCTGGGAGTCGCGAATCGCAAGAGCGTCGCCTGGCATGTCGCGACCGGGCTCGAAGCCTGCGGCGCCACCGTCGTGCATGTCGTCCGAAGTCCGGAGCGGCGCGAGAGTCTGACGAAGCTGATGGGGGACCGCGAGGTCCACGTCTGTGACGTCGAGGACCAGACGCAGGTCGAGCGCGTCGCCGCCGAGATCGGCGCACGTCATCCGGTGATCCACGGGCTGCTCCACTCGATCGCCTTCGCCGACTACGAAGGAGGGATGAAGCCGTTTCACGAAACGGGGCGAAAGCAGTTCCTGCGCACCGTCGATGTCTCGTGCTTCTCGCTGATCGCGGTCGCCAACGCCTTTCGCCCCTATTTCGATCGCCAGGCGTCGGTCGTCACGATGTCGATCTCGACGACGACGATGGCCAGCGAGAACTACGGCTTCATGGCTCCGGTCAAGGCGGCGCTCGACTCGTCGCTCGCCTTTCTGTCGAAGAGTTTCTCGGCCTTTTCCGAAGTCCGCTTCAACGCCGTCGGGCCCGGTCTGCTGAAGACCTCCGCGTCGGCCGGTATCCCCGGTTACGTCGACGCGTACCTGTTCGCCGAGAAGGTCATTCCGCGGCGGCGAGCCGTATCGACGCAGGAAGCGGCCGATGTCGCCGTCTTTCTGCTCAGCCCGCGCTCGTCGGGAATCGTCGCGCGCACGCTCGTCGTCGACGCCGGCATGGCGGTGAACTACTTCGATGCCGAGATCGTCGATCGAGTCGTGGGCAGCGAGGGCTGACGAACGCGGCGTTCGCGATGTTCACGGGGGGGCGCGGTCAATTGCGCGGGACCCGATTCATCGTGTAATACGCCTCGGCGGGAAACAGGGGCCCTTCGATGGCGCTCGCGTCGAGACTCAGCCGATAGACGAATCCGGCTCGCGGAGCGCGTTCGAGTCGCAGTTCGACCGACCGTCCATCGTCGCTCGGCTCGATGCTCGCGATCGGTTCGCTCCGCTGATCGAGATCGGGGCCGCCGTAGGCCGGCGTCGATTCGCGGCGGAACGATCGCAGCGAATCGGCGAAGAGCGACGCGAGCCGCTCCGACGCGATCGGTCGCGTGAACTCGACACGAAATCCCCGAGCGGTCGCGCATACCTTCGCGATGCCGGTCGGTATCGACTCGGGGCGAAACGACAGACGCACGAGGCCTCCGACGTTCCCGGCTCCTCCCCAGCCGCTGTCGCGGATCGTACCGATCACCAGATCTCCTTCGGGTGATACGCCGCACGACAACGGACCCTGCAGCAGGGCTCCCGAACGTTCGTCGTCGCGCGAGAAGGGATAGACCGCTCCCTGGAGCGTTCCGTCGATCTCATCGAGCGACATCCGGACGAGTCGGCGCGTGTCGTACTCGCAGCCGATCACGTCTCCGGCGAACGGACCGAAGGCCTCCGCGTCGTCGAGACCGTCCCGTTCCAATACGGCGATGCCGTTGACGCTCCGGGTCCACGGATGAGGAATGGCGATCGACGGCGGTGTTTCGGGAAAGGCGAGTCCCTGCTTCCGCTCCCAGGCGTTCGGGAATCCGAATCGCAGTCCTCGCTCGACACGGTTCAGTTCGTTGAACGGATTGAAGTTTCCCTGGTTGTCGGTGACGAGCACCTGGCCGGAACGCGTCCTGACGATCCCGATCGGAAATCGATGGCCGGCACTGATCGGATCGACCCGGTAGAGCGAGTCCGGTTCGCCCGATTCCGGCACCAGACGCACGACCGTACCTCGCAGACGGCTCGCTTCCGCCGAACGATCGTCCTGCTGACACGGCAACGCGATCCAGTAGGCGCCTTCCTCGTCGCGCGGCAGGCCGACCGCCCAGTCGTGATAGTCCGCGGTATGTCCCCAGCCCGAAGCCAGGCGGCGCACTCGATCGATCGTGCCGTCGTCATCGTCGTCGTGCAGCCGAAGCAACTCGCTCTTGTGGATCACGTCCAGAAAGCGATCGCCGGCGTACAGCCCGAACGGTGCCGCGAGCGTCTCGCCCAGATCGCGAATCGAACCCCGATCGGGCGATCGATCGAAATCGACTCGGCCGACGCGTCCGTCGAGCGAGGTCACGAACAGGCGGCCGTGCGGATCCCAGGCGATGCCGGTCGGCATCCAGTCGGCCGAGTCGACGATCCGCATGGCGCGAAAGCCGGGGACGGCATCAAGGTTCGGCGTCTCGCCCGCATCGACCTCGTTCGCCGGTTCGTCGGCAAGCTCGAGGCCGCGATCGATCGACAGATCGGTCAGGTAATCCAGTTGCCACGAAACGCTTCCGTGCTCGTGATCCAGGTGCAGCCCTCCGGTCGCGTCGAACGTCGGCGACGCCACGCGACGATCGGCCATGGGATCGACCAGGCGGATCCGTCGCCGAGGCTGTCCGAAGACGAGCGACGAGCGATCTTCGCTCACGCTGCCGCCGATCAGCAGGCTGTCGAATCGAATCGTCCAGCCGTCCGGGATGCCGTCGACCCGTAGCGTGCGACGCAGGCCGGTCGGCGCAGCGAGACCTGTGCCGTCGAGGCCCGACTCGTCGTCATCGGGCGAACGGCCAGCCGGCTCCCATCGCTCGACGACGCGCAATGCGATCGACGATGTCTCGGCGGCGAAGCTCAGCGAATAGGCGAACTCCACCGCGGGAGCATCGTGAGACCAGCCGTCCGGAGTCGCGACGAACTGCCCGATCCGTTGCGGTAGCAGTCGACGGTCTCCCTGGACGAGCGACAGTTCGGCGGTCGAATCGCTCTCCGCGGTCGCCAGGGCGACTCCTCCCGGTTCCCAGTACCAGCTCTTTCCCTCGGTGTATTGCCGTGCGGCATCGCCGATCCACCATCGGACCAATCCCGATCGTTCGAAGTCGAATAACAGGCCGTGCCGATTGGCGAGTCCGATGAGCAGCGGCGAGACGTACGTACGATCGGCGTCGCGGACCACGTCGCGAACCAGCAGCGCGCGAGAATCGGCGGTTCTGCCGTCGTGCGCCAGAACTCGCTCCGGATCGGCACGAGGGGGATCGAATCCGTCGGTGGAGAGAGTCTGCCAGATCGCGTCGATCTGAAGTGCGAGATCGCCATGCATCGGTCCGTCGACCGGAATCCGAACCGAGGGCATCTCCATATCGGGAACGATCCGGGCCGGATCCCTCAACCACCGATCGAACCAGTCGCGTTCGAACCGGGATGCAGGATCGTCGAGCGGCGGACCGAGCGCATGGGGCAGCACCCCGACCGGTCGATGGCGGCCGATCGCATGACACGAGGTGCAGCCGAAGCCGTTCGCGCCGACCAGACGAGGACCGTGGAGCGCTGCCTCGGCCGAATCGGCCGTTCGAGTCGCTTCGGCGAGAGCCGCCGGCAGCCGATCGACCGCTCTCAGATGATCGACGATCGTCGCGCGTTCTTCGTCGTCGAGATCGAAGATCGGCATCCGGACGGTCAGCCAGTCTCGCCTTCGCGACCCGTCGCGCAGCACCGCATGCAGCACGTCGGGACGAAGGCGGTCGCCGATGCCGTCGAGCGACGGCGCGCGGATCCGTCCCGGCTCGAGGGGCCGATCGTCGCCGGACACCGCGACGATCGATGCCGTCAGCCGGGAACTCCGGCCACCTCGTTCATGGCAGGCCAAACAACGGTGACGAGCCGACAGTGACTCGGCCGAACCGATCGGTCGGAGCGGCATCGCGACCTGTGCACGAGCCTCGGCGATCGCGGCCGTGAGGGCATTCCGATCGTCATCATCGAAGAGATAGACCGGCGCGACTGGGTCGAAGTCCGGAGATCGATCGGCGCAGCCGAGACCGGCTGAGCCGATCGGTATGGCGACGGCGGGAGCGACCTGCTCGACCGGCGAATCGTGACAGAAGTCGCAGCGGCGCTCGCGATACAGAAGCTCGCCCCGTCGAATCGACTCGGTCCGAGCCGGTGAGTCGCCGCCGATCGACGACGGCGGCTCGTCGACCGATCGAAGTTCTCTCGTTTCGTTCTCGGAGAGTTGCGCCCGTTCGACGAGCGCCGCGACGAGATCGGCGATCTCCTGTTCGTCGAGCGGAACCCGGGGCATGCGTGCGTTCGAGTCGAGCGATCGCGGGTCGATCAGACGAGCGACGATCGCATCGCGACTCCGGTAGGAAGCGACCCGATCGAGACGCGGGCCGCGGAACGCATCGTCATCCGCCGCGAACGAATCTCCCCAGTCGTGACAAGCCAGGCAGCCGACCGAGACGAGCAATGCGTCTCCTCGCATCGCATCTCCCGGCGGCAGTGGCGGGACCGCGCGAATCGTATGACCGCGCTGCCGATCGATCAGGTAGTTCGTCAGATCGTCGCTTTCCGAATCGGTCAGCGCGAATCGGGGCATCGCGCGCGATCGATCCTCCGCCGAAGGATCATCAAGGCGCGGGTGCCCGGCGAGCCGAGCTCGAATCGTACCGCGGGTCGACGTGCGAAGATCGGGAGCCGCCGGCCCCGGGTCGGAGCCCAGTGCGACATGACATCGCGCGCATCGACGTTCGGCCAACAGCTCGCGGCCGCGCTCCAGACGATCGAGCTCCGGATCGACGTCGCGTCTCAGGCGGTGGAGCGGAAGCGGTTCGGCGCCGAAGCCGGGCCCCGACCAGCTCAACTGGAGCGGCGACGTTTCGCGCGGGCTGGCCTTCTCGGTCGTCTCGACGACCAACTCGAACGACTGCCAGTCCCCCGTCGCGACGATCGGCCCGAACGTGACGATTCCGGCAGCGGCATCGACCGTCGCAGCGATCGGTTGTCGATCGATGGACAAGACGACGGAAGAGGGGCCGGCGACGTACCACCGATGTTCGCCTCGGCCGTCGCCGAGCCACCATCCGGAGAAGCGGCGCCGCAGCGTTCGTCCGCTCGATTCGGCGAGCGACAGACGCCCTCCGCTCAGGTCGAAGACGACCGAGCGAACGGCAGGAAGATCGTCGATTCGCTCTTCGAGCTCGATGCCGGGGAGCAGACCGTCGGCATCCTCCTGGCCAGTGGCCGCCGCGACGAGCGACAAGGCGAGGGCGATCGGGAAAGCGACACCCGAGAGAGCCGATATCGCGCGAGGCATGCCCGCCTCCGATCCCAGGGCGGTCGTGCGGCGAAATCGCCATCGTACCTGACGCCGGTGAACGGAGGGGGGAAACGCCCGGTCAGCTTCCTTGCCAGTCGACCGCTTCGAGCACCTTGGATGTCGCCTGGGACTTGTTGAGCACATAGAAGTGGATGCCGGGGGCATCGCGTTCGAGCAGGTCGCGAACCTGTTCGGTCGCGTGTTCGATACCGACCTGCTGCTGCCATTCCGAAGTCGCCTGTTCGCCCAGGCGATCGAGCAGACGCTGCGGAAGTTTGGCTCGGCAGAGCGACGTGATGCGCTGCACCTGAGCGAGGTCGACGATCGGCAGGATCCCCGGGACGATCGGCACCGTGATCCCCTCGCGTTCGCAGGCGTCGACGAACCGGAAGTAGTCGTCGTTGTCGTAGAACAGCTGCGTCAGCACGATGTCGGCGCCGGCATCGACCTTGCGCTTCAGGTTGCGCAGATCGGTCGCCGCATCCGGCGCTTCCTGATGCACTTCCGGATAGCCCGCCACGGCGATCCCCAGCGGCAGTCCCTGCTCGCGGACGAGCGAAACGAGCTGATCGGCATACGAGAGCCCTCCCGGGACCGGCTCGAACTTGCCGCTTCCGGCCGGAGGATCTCCTCGCAGCGCGACCAGATGATCGATCCCCGCTTCGATCGCCTCATCCAGATAGGCCCGCAGCTCGTCGACGGTCGAGCCGACGACGGTCAGATGCGAGGCGACCGGCAGTCCGAACTCCCGCTTGACCATCCGACAGACGTCGAGCGTCTTGCCGCGCGTGGAACCTCCGGCGCCGTACGTGCAGGTGACGAAATCGGGGCGGAAGCGGCTCAGCTCACGCAGGTTCGCCAGCAGGGCGGCGTCGCCGGCCGGCGTCTTGGGAGGGAACAGCTCGAACGAGAGCGCCTTGCGGTGCGACAGGTAGAACGACGCGAGCGACATGCGACGACGTGACCGGGAAGGACGGAGCGGCGAAAACGCCTCACTCTACAGCGAAAGGGGCTCGCCGGCCAGTTGCCGCTCGTGCCGAGTCAGCTCGAACATGTCGTACATCAGCTGCACGTCGGCTCGGGTCGGCTGCTGTTGCCGCCGAGCGAACATCCGCTGCTGCGTGCTCACCATCACCTCGGGAGCCATCTCGGTCACCTGGCCGAAGCTGCGGGCGTAGTTGACGTAGCTCGGGACGTTCGTGGTGACGAAGCCGTAGAGCATGCTGCAGACGCCGACCGTCTTGCCGGTGAAGACCCCGGTGTTGATCGCCGTCTTGGAGTAGTCGCCGATGATGCAGCCGACGAACTGCATGCCGGTCGAGACCTTCCGACCTCGATACTCCATCTTCACTTCGCCGTAGGTGTTCTTGAGGTCCGAGTTCGACGTGCCGGCGCCCCAGTTGATCCAGCTCCCGAGATAGCTGTGTCCCAGGAAGCCGTGATGTTGCTTGTTGGTGAACGGCTCGATCACGCTCGCTTCCACTTCGCCGCCGAGCTTGACCGTGTGGCCGACGCAGACCGCATCCTTGATGGCCGAGTGTTCGATGACTCGCGAGTTGGGGCCGATATAGACCGGGCCTCGCAGGAAGCAGTACGGTCCGATCGTCGCGCCGCGATCGATGACGATCGGGCCCTTGCTCGTGTCGGTCGTACCGTAGTCGCCGAGTACCGCTCCCTCGGCGACGAAGACGCCGTCTCTCACCTCGGTCAGGCCGGGCCGCGAGATCAGATCCTCGAGGTTGTCGCCGATGCAGTCGAGGTTGTAGCGGATGACGTCATGCGGGTACTCGAAGAGCTTGAGCGGGGTCGCGAGCGGCGACGAGTGCTCGAGTTCGTCCCGCAAGGCGATGATCGGATCGAATCGCTCGTTGCCGGCAGGCGGCGCGACCTCGGGAGTCCTCGGCAGGAACGCCGCCGCCAGTTCTCCGTCGCTGCGGATCGCACCGAATCGCCGATCGGCGACCAGCGCGGCCAGTGCCTGCAGGTTCGTACGGCAGGGGACCAGACGGGCATTGATCAGCAGCAGGGGAGTCGGCCCGGCGGGAAGCGACGGCTTCAGTTGCGGATACTGCATCTCCTGAACGCCGCGCAGGTGGCGGCGAACGACCGCCGCGATCGGAGCCTCCATCCGCTCGATCCAGTCGATCAGTCGATGCCCCGCGCAGCGGATCGCGAAGGCCGGCCGACCGATGGTGATCGGAAAGAGACGATCGACGTTGCCGTCCTCGAACAGCAGGATGCGCAGGTCGTTCATGAGACGATCGCCGACGGGAAAGAGGACGGATCAACAGCGGGAAGGGCGGACGGAGCCTCGACAGGATCCGCAGGATTCCGGAAGACACATCGGTCGAACCGTAGCTTATCCTTCGGAGTGGCCGCCTCTCGGGGGTGGGAGTCGCCGTTTCGGGACTCCGACGCGAGGCGGCTCGTCCGGTGCCGCGGCGGATCGTTCATGGGACCACTCAACGTCGAAGTCGTGACGACCGTCGGAACCGGTCTGGTCGTCGGAGGACTGCTGATCGTCGGCGGCCTCCTGATCGGCATCTGGCTCGCCCGCCGCACCAGGCTCGGACGCCGTGACGACGACGTCCACGCCCGCGAACTCCGCGAACTGCTGCAGCTGATCGGCTCGCTGACGAACTGGACTCAAGGGCTCGCCGGCGAGATGTCCCAGTACGAGACGAAGCTGCGCGGCGCGTTGTCCGATGACTCGGCTCCGAAGGGGGACGACGGAACCGGCGACGCCCGCTGGCTCCGCGACATCCTCTCGTCGAACGAGCAGCTTCGCCGGCGACTTCAAGATGCCGAACGCCTGCTCGCCGACAAGGCGCGCGAGGTCGAGGCCTACCTGTCCGAAGCGCGAACCGACATGCTGACTTCGTTGCCGAACCGCCGCGCGTTCGACGACGAACTCGGACGGCGGTTCGCCCAGTGGCAACGTTACGGCACGCCGCTTTCGGTGATGATTCTCGACATCGATCACTTCAAGAAGTTCAACGACACCTGGGGGCACCTGGCCGGCGACTTCGTCCTGCAGCAGGTGGCCCGCACGCTGGCGGCGACGGTCCGCGATTCGGACCTGCTGGTGCGTCTGGGTGGCGAGGAACTGGCGGTCGTGATGCCGAGCACCTCGATCGACGACGGCGCCAAGGCGGCGATGCGATTCGGCCAGGCGGTCCGGTCGGCCCGTTTCGACTTCGAGGGACAGCGACTGCAGGTCTCGGTCAGTATCGGAGTCGCTCAGGCGATCGAGGAGGATTCGGTCACCTCTCTGATCCAGCGGGCGGACGAGGCGATGTATGCGGCGAAGCAGAACGGCCGCGATCGCTCCTGGTTCCACGACGGTCGCGCCTGTCGACCGGCAGGCGACGAGCCGGCCCGGTTGGACCTCGCCTCGCGCGGCGGCGTTCCGAAGCAACTCGAATCGGTCTGCGACGGTCTGCGCGAGCGGCTGATTCAGGTGACTCGCCGCTGAACGCAGCGTTCACGGCCCCGCAGCCTGGCAGCCCGCCGAGCGGTCGGTGCGGTCAGCGCCGCTCGCCGAACCTCAGACGCGTGAACTCCTCGACGCGCCCTCGAATGGCCGGCTCGACCGGCAATCGCTCCATGCTGCTGGCGCCGTAGAAGCCGACGACCCCTTCGGTCCGATCGAGCACGTACTGCGCGTCGGCCGGTTCCGCGATCGGACCGCCGTGACAGAGGACCAGGATCTCGGGGCGGATGCGTCGAGCCGCGTCGGCCATCGCCTGGACCGCATCGACCGCCTCGTCGAGCGTCACCGCGGTCTCCGCTCCGATCATCCCCTTGGTCGTCAGCCCCAGGTGCGGAATCAGGATGTCGGCTCCCGCTTCGGCCAGCGCAGCCGCCTGGTCCGGATCGAAGCAGTAGGGAGTCGTGAGCAGGTCCATCTCGTGCGCGATCCGGACCAGATCGATCTCATGGCCGAAGCCCATGTCGGTCTCTTCGAGCTGCCGACGAAAGGTGCCGTCGATCAGGCCGACCGTCGGAAAGTTCTGGATCCCCGAGAACCCGGCCGCATCGATCTGCTTCAGGAAGAGCTTCATGATCCGGAACGGATCGGTGCCGCAGACGCCGGCGAGCACCGGCGTGTCGCGGACGACCGGCAGAACTTCGCCCGCCATCTCGAGCACGATTCCGTTGGCGTCGCCGTACGGCATCAGACCGGCGAGCGAACCTCGCCCTGCCATCCGGAATCGCCCCGAGTTGTAGATCACCAGCAGATCGATCCCACCTGCTTCCGAGAGCTTGGCGCTGATGCCGGTCCCCGCTCCCCCGCCGATGATCGGACGGCCGGAGGCCACCTTGGCTCGAAGCCGCTGAAGGATCGCCGACCGTTGGTGGAGCGCCATGGAGTCCCTTTCGGTGGAAGCGAGAGCGGCTGATCGATGACGGAGTGGGAGCCGTCGTGAGCTGAGAATCGCGACCGTGAGAGCCACCCCCGGACTCGCCACCCTAAGCGGCGCCGGGAGGCGGGGGCAAGGGGGAGGTGAAGGCGAGCGAGCCCGGAGAGCGATCGACTTCCCACGCCCGGAGCGCCGCCGAAAGCCATTCGACCTCATGCGACAAACGACCGGCGACGTCGTTCATCTCGAACCGATCGTCCGGCTTGACGAAGAGCGAGGCCGATCCGGAGCGATCGAGAGTCAGCAGCCAGTGCGCCGTTCGGATCGCCGAGCCGTTCCCGGTACTCCAGAAAAGGCGGTCCGGGCCGGTCGACCGGAGGTCGCGTCGACAGGCGGACCAGGGATCGAGTCGCTCGGTCGAGATCGGTATCGGAGCGATCCGAGCGGAGACCGATTCCGATTCGAGGAGCAACGCCAGCTCCTCGAGCGAACCGAGGCGATCGACGCGCAGGCCCACATCGTCAGGAGCGGTCGCGATCAGGACCGGCACCTGCAGCGTCTCGTCCCCCGCTCGACCGAAATCCCCGCAGGGGCCATGCAGCCCGGTCGCGAAGCCTCGGGTTCCGACGACGATCAACCGCACCGCGCTCGACGGCCCGTCCGCCGAGTCCGACTTGTCCGCGGCAAACGCTTCCAGCCCATCTCGCAAGAACTCGATCGCCGCATCCCAGACTCGGACCTGCGCCGCATAGGCGAGCTGCAGACGAAACCGAGCGTCTTCTCCCGACGCCGGATCGAGCTTCGTCGGGTCGAGATCGATCGGCGGAACGAGCCACTCTCCCGGCTCCGGATCGTCCTCGTCCCGTAACTCGTGCTGCAGTTCCAGCGGCGCGTCCCAGATCCGAGCGGGCCCGGAGAGATGAATCCAGGTCAGGCCGTCCGAGCCGCGGCGTTCGAGCGTGCGCAGCACGCCGCCGATCTTTCGCAAGGCGTCGGTCGAGTCGACATCGGCGGCGCGGGCTTGCACGGCCGAGGCATCCTCCTTCAGCAGGATCGTGTCGAATCCGGAACGCCGCCCCAGCTCGCCGATCGACGGATCGTCGGTCACCAGGCGACAGGTCAGACCACGTCCGATCAGGCGGCGCGGGAGCGAAGCGGCCGCGAACGTTTCCGAGTCGACTTGCCAGCATCGCGCGAGCGTTTCGGCCGGATCGGTCGACGGCGCGAAGACCCGCTCGAAGAGCATCGCATCGGCCGCGAGCGCATCGAATCCCGGAGTCGGAAACCAGGTGTTGCCGTACGGCCCGAGGAACGACGCGGCGAGGCCGTCGAGCGAGACGACGACGATCGGGCGGTCGGCAGCGGAACGGTCGTTCATGCGTTGAGTCCGGTGGATGCCGTCTTCATGCGGCGGGCGAGCTGTGGCATCGTAGAGAGTCGCAGCGGGGCATATCGGTTCATGCCGAAGTCTCCGAGCCCCCCAGCCGGCGACCGCTGGACCGGCGTCGAACGGCCCCCGCCCCATCTCGTTCCCGAAGGAGAACCGAGCCGGTGATCGCCTACGACCGTGATCGTCTGATGGAACTGGTGCGTCGAAACGCCCTTCAGTTCGGCGAATTCCGACTCGCGTCGGGCCGTACCGCCTCGTACTACCTCGATTGTCGGAAGCTGACCCTGACGGCGGAAGGGGCGTTGCAGGTCGCGGCCGGCATGCTCGACAAGCTCGAAGGCCGCCGTCCGGATGCGGTCGGCGGAATGGCGATCGGAGCCGATCCGATCACGGCCGCCATCATCACGCTCGATGCGGTGCGCGGCGGCGAACTGAAGGGGTTCATCGTCCGCAAGGAGGCCAAGGGGCACGGGACCGGACGGGATGTCGAAGGGCCGATCGCGCCGGGAGAGCGAGTCGTCGTCGTCGAAGATGTCGTCACGACCGGCGGCAGCTCGATCGCTGCGATCGAGAAGCTGCGGAACTTCGGAGTGACGGTCGAGCGGGTGTTGGCGATCATCGATCGTCAGGCAGGAGGACGCGAAGCGTTCGCGGCGATCGGCGTCGAGTTCGAATCGCTGCTCGATATCCGCGACTTCGGTCTCGAACCTTGAGCGGGACGAGCCGTTCGGCCTTCGTGCCGGTAGACGTCGGCGACGGACCGAGCGGCAGGCAAGCGGGGCGTCGACGAATGGCGGTTCGTCTTGAGGCGAATCGCCCCTTCGCCTAACGTCCCGTCATGGCGACGTCGCTCCACCAACAGCTCAAGGCCGCATACGCCGAACGATTCGGCGGCTCGACGGAAGTGTCGGTCGAGCGGTTCCGGATCGACGTCCGCGCGCCGGATCGACTGTACGAAATCCAGCAGGCGGGCCTCGCCGCACTGCGGGACAAGACGCGGCGGCTGATCCGCCGTCACGACGTGACGATCGTCAAGCCGATCGTCCGTCGGAAACGCCTGGTCCGACTCGAAACCCCCGCAGGCCCGGTCCTGTCGAGTCGCTCGAGTCCGAAACGGGGCGTCTGGTGGCATGCGTTCCGTGAGCTCATCGCGCTCCGCAGCCTGTTTCCGCATCGACGCCTGGCGATCGACCTGGTGTTGGTCGATATCGACGAACTCCGAGTCCCCAAGCCGAGGCGCCGCTTCCGCGGCAAGGACTTCGAGGTCATCGATCGCGTCCTGACGGAGGTGGTCGAGACGCGATCGGTCGGGACGATCGCCGATGTCGCGTCGCTCTTGCCGGGGCCCCTCCCCGAACGCTTCGACACCGGAGCATTGGCGGAAGCCTGGGGGATCGCTCGGCACGAAACTCAGACGATCGCGTACTTCCTGCGCGAGATCGGAGCGATTGCGATCGACGGCAAACAGGGGCGATCGTTGCGGTATCGAACGACGGTCGAGAAGCGGTCGCGCTCGCCGGTCGCTCGGCGCAGGCGGACCAAGCCGGCGGCCTGACGAACGATCAAGAAACGAAAGGGGGCCCGATCGGATCGGGCCCCGTCATTCGTTTTCGCAGCGGCGGACCGTGAGTCACGCCTTGGCCCGCGACCGGCTCTCGCGCAGTCCGCGGCTGAGAATGTCTCGCAGGAACGGCGAGTAGTCCTCGTAACGGACCTCGTCCGGAGCTCCATCGGCGAACTGATAGATGGCGTCTCGCGGCTTCTTGCCGAGTGCGATCAGCGTCGAACTGATCGTCGCCAGCTGAGGTTCGCGACGGACCATCGTCGGGCGACCGGGAGGGGAGGGGCTGCGAGCGAAGACCTTGCTCGCGACCGCCAGAAACTTCACCGGCGAATCGAGCGTCTGGAGCGTCAGCAGCCGCTGAGCCATGCCGACCCGCTCGTCTCGGTTGTCGTCCAGATCGCCGTTACCGATGACGCTCAGCCCTTCGGTCAACGGCTGCGCCTCGATGTCGGCTCCGCCATGAACGGCCCAGCCGTAGTCGAAGTCGGCGATGTTGAAGTTCACGCCGTCGTAGAGCCCGGTCGCGAGCTCGGTCATCGCCATATCGAGAGCCCGGCGGGCTCCCGAACAGCGGAGCAGTTCGCGACAGAGCTTGGTGCGGGAACGGGTCGGAGCGGCACTCATGTACTTGCGACGCTTGGTCGCGCCGACAAGCAGACCATGCTGATTGACCCCGAGCCATGTTCCGCCCGACTTGCGATCGAGGCTGGCAAGGACACGAGGTTTACCCGATTGGATCGAAGGTGCCTGATAGTTGAGGTCCGGCCGGTCGTCGAGGTTGTAGGCTGCTAGAATGGGGGATTCCGGTACCAGTTGGTACAGGATGGCCAAGAGACTCATACGTGTCTTTCTGTTCAGAGCGACGGATGGGATTCAGGCCCGCATGCCCAACAATGTAGGAGTTGCTGTGGTCGTGTGACACCCTTGAGTGAGGGGTGGTGGTCTGTTTTGGAGGTTGTGAGGGGGACGCGACTCGGGGAAGTGGCGGGAGCGGGGTAGGAGTGGTCAAGTCCCCAAAAAAACAGGGTGAGATCCCTCGCGCCGACCACATCGCGACGCTCGAAACGCTGGGGGAAACCTGTCGGTCGTTCTCGCGGCCGGAAGTTCCCGAGGTTTCGGGACTGTCGGTCGGCGAGACCTTGCGGCAAACGGCGTTTCTGAGGCTCTCCGTTCTGATATACTGCCGTCAACGGCATCGCCTACGGTCCGTACGCCTTGCGCCCTCCGAACTCCGGGTGGCTAAGGACGGCCGATCGGCCGAATCGACCGAATCGACCGAGTCATCGTGGCGAGGGGCGAAACCGAACGCCGAACTACTTCGGCGCCACGTTCGGGGGCTCGGCCATCGACGACCGAGCGGTGATCCCGCGTCGTGGCGGGGGCGACACCGGAGGGAGATTCACGGTCGCTCGGGCGAACTTCCTTGAACCAAGGCTGACGCGACACGACTCTCCGAAGCGAGAGGCATCCGGTCTCGACCGCGTCGGCTCGCGCCCCGTCTCGCAAGCTTCTCCCCGGCGAGACGAACGCTTTCCGAAGAGCAGCATCTCATGGCATCGACGATTCCCGGTTCGGCAGCCGTCGGGCAACCCCGTCCGCGCGAGAACGCTCGACGAGTGCTCGGGATCAAGGTGCTCGGCACCGGCGCCTTTGTCCCCGAGCGACTGGTCCGAAACGAGGATCTCGCCGATCTCGGCTGCGACAGCGAGTGGATCGTCCAGCGGACCGGCATTCTCGAACGCCGACATGCCGGCCCCGAGGAAGCGACCAGCGATCTGGCGTATCGGGCGATGGTCCGCTGTCTCGAGGCGGCCGGAGTCGCTGCGACGGAGGTCGATCTGATTCTCGTCGCGACGATGACTCCCGATCATGCGACTCCTTCGACCGCCTGCATCCTGCAGGCTCGACTCGGAGCGATCCACGCGGCCGCGATGGATCTGAACGCCGCCTGTTCGGGCTTCACCTATGCGTTGATCACCGCCGCCAACTTCGTACGAGCCGGTGCCTATCGACGGGTGCTCGTCGTCGGTGCGGACGTGATGAGTCGGGTGATCAATCCGAAGGACGTGAAGACCTATCCGCTGTTCGGCGACGGTGCCGGGGCGGTCCTGATCGGTCCCGCCGAGTCGGGCAGCGAATCGGGCGAGTCGACCGACGAGGTCGGCATTCTTGCCTACCAGTTGGGAGCGGACGGCAGCGGTGGCGACCTGCTGAAGGTTCCCGCCTGCGGTTCGCGCGAACCGGTATCGCAGGCCGCTCTCGAGCAGGAACGCCAGTACCTGCAGATGGACGGGCGGCCGGTCTTCAAGTGGGCCGTCCGTCTGGTGGCCGAATCGATCGTCAGCCTGACCGAAGAGGCGGGGCTGACGCTGCGGGACATCGCGCTGGTGATCCTGCACCAGGCGAACATCCGAATCATCGATGCGGCGGTTTCGGACCTGAGTCTGCCGGCCGACAAGGTCTTCGTGAACCTCGATCGCTTCGGGAACACGTCGGCCGCCAGCATCCCGATCGCGCTCGACGAGGCGGTGCGGCAGGGGAGAGTGAAGCAAGGAGATCGAGTGCTGATGTGCGGCTTCGGAGCCGGACTCACCTGGGCCTCGTGCATCCTGACCTACTGATTCGCTCCGGTTCGAGGCGCGCCGCCGCGGCGATGATCGGCCGCTACCTTCCGTTCGCGCTCGCCGGTCCCGAGGCATGTCGCTGCGCCGCTCCGGCGCTTCAGCGCTCGAGCCCCTCGGCGCATCGCAACGCGGCTCGCAATTCGGCGAGTTCGCGTTCCGACAGCACCTCGCCCAGGTCGCGATAGGGGCGATTCCCTCGCGATCGTCGTCGGACCGGCGTCAGCGGCGGCAAGTCATCTCCGCAACGCGAACAGCGTCCGCCGACCGGCTTGGCGGCCAGACAGCGCCGACAACGTGACGGCCAGGTCCAGCTTCGGCCGTCGACGATTCCCGCCGGCAGATGACGGAGCGCGACCGCGCCGTCGACGTCGTCCCCGGTCACCTGCGAAGCGTTCCGCAGCGCCTCGATCAGCGGTTCGGCGGATCCGATCGGTTCGGAACCTCTCTCGGGCGAGTCGGCCGCCTTGGGCTTGTCGCACCGCCGAGTCGCGATCTGCTGCAGACGGTTTGCGGCATCGAGCGCCCGTGAACCGACGAGCGGCGATGACGAAAGCAGCGCCGCCCAGCGATCGGCGGCTGCGGCCGGCGTGACGGCCGGCTCATCGGCAAACAGGCGGATCGGGAGGTCGGTCAGCCCCCGGTCGAGCACCAGCCAGCCGAAGCAGCCGGCCCAGCCTCGGGAGCGACCGTCGGCAAGCGGCAGGAGATTCGCCGGACATCGCGCGCAGTCCGAGTCGATCCGATCGGAACCGCCGAAACCTGCCGTCACCTCGGTCCACGAGAAGCCTCGCAACACGTCGTCCGCCGGACGATCGTCGTTCTCGCGAGCGTCGTTCTCGGAGGCATCACGCCGTGCGAGGCACCAGTCGCCGATGACTCGTCCGGCGTGCCGCGCCTCCGAGGCGGCTCGCAGTCCCTTCAGATGTCGTTCGGTCGCGAGCGGATCGGCGACTTCGAATCGCTGTCTCAGGCCGCAACGTCGAACGACGCACCAGGCGACGAACTCCGGAGTCGATTGCGGCAGTCGATTCATCGAGCCAGCCGTCCGCGATCGATTCGTGAAGGAGGAGCGTCGAGCGAGGTCGCGAGGTTGCCGCTCGGAGACCTCGTTGACGCGATCAGTGGCGGAAGTGACGGACGCCGGTGAAGATCATCGGCAGGCCTCGCGCATCGCACGCCTTGATCACCTCGGCGTCGTTCTTCGATCCGCCCGGCTGGATCAGGGCGGCGATTCCCGCATCGGCAGCGAGTTGGACCGAATCGGGGAACGGGAAGAAGGCGTCCGAAGCGAGGACCGCGCCGCGGCAGCGCTCGCCGCTCTTGCGAAGCGCGATCTCGACCGAGTCGACTCGACTCATCTGCCCCGCGCCGGCACCGCACAGCGATCGTCCGCGACTGACGGTGATCGCGTTGCTCTTCACGTAGCGACAGATCGCCCAGCCGAACTGCAGTTCGCTCAGCAGCGCCTGGTCGGGGCGCGCGGCGGTGACGACCTGCCACGTCGACGGATCGTCGATCGCCAGATCGGCGTCCTGCATCAGGAATCCGCCGTCGAGTTGCCGCAACTCGGCGACCGTCGTGCGACCGAACGGCGCCCGACAGCGGACCAGCCGGACGTTCGACTTCCATTTCGGTTCGGTCGTCAGGATCCGCAACGCCTCGGGGGTGAAGTCGGGAGCGACGATCGCCTCGACGAACAGTCCCGGAGTCGCGAGGAATCGCGCGGACGCCTCGTCCACCGGACGATTGAATCCGAGGATCGAGCCGAATGCGCTCAGCGGATCCCCTTCCATCGCCGCGCGACAGGCGTCGGCGATCTCGATCGCCGAGGCCGCTCCGCACGGATTGTTGTGCTTGATCACCGTGACGGCGGCGTCGGGCAGGCCGTGGACGATTCGCCGTGCGGCATCGAGATCGAGCCAGTTGTTGTAGGAGAGTTCCTTGCCGTTGAGCTGCTCGGCATCGACCAGCGACGGTCCGGTCCCGACCGTTCCGTAGAGGGCTGCTCCCTGATGCGGATTCTCTCCGTAGCGGAGCGAGCCGACCTTCTTCAGGTCGATCGAGATCCGCTCGGGAAACGCCTCGGGCGCCGGAGCGAGAATCAGGCGACCGAAATGCGCCGCGATCGCTCGGTCGTAGTTCGCCGTGTGGGCATAGGCTTCGGCCATCAGCCGCCGTCGCAGGTCGAGCGTGGTCGAGCCGCCGGCGACGATCTGCGCGAGCACCGCCGCGTACTGCGAAGGGGCGGTACAGATGGTGGTGAAGGCGTGGTTCTTCGCGGCGGCGCGCACCAGGCTCGGGCCGCCGATGTCGACATTCTCGATCGCCTGTTCGAACGTCGCATCGGGACGCGCGACTGTCGCCTCGAACGGATAAAGGTTCACCACCACCAGCTCGAACGTCCGGATGTCGTGAGCGGCGATCGTCTCGAGGTCTTCAGGATGATCGTGACGGCAGAGGATACCGGCGAAGATCCGCGGATGGAGCGTCTTGACCCGACCGTCGAGCATTTCGGGAAAGCCGGTGTAGGCGGCGACGTCGATCACCGGCAAACCCGCCTCTTCCAGGTACCGCCGCGTTCCGCCGGTGCTGTACAGCTCGACGCCGGCAGCGTGCAGACCGCGAGCGAACTCGGCCAGATCCTGCTTGTCGCTGACGCTGATGACGGCGCGACGGATCGGAACGTTCGACATCACGAACTCCTGCGGAGCGAATCTGAAGACGGGGCGAGCCGGCCTGAAGACGAGACCGGTCTGCAGCAAGGTGAACCCCCATTACAGGATCGGACCGTTCGACCAACAACTCCCCGCTTGACAACCGACCGTCGATCCGGCCGGCCGACAGACGAGGATTTCGGGAACTCGCGTCCGGTTCGCCGCGTCCCAAGGAACGTAACCGACCCTCGCTCAGGAGCACCGCGATGAATCGTGCCGGACGACTGACCGATCGAAGACGACTGTTGCAGGCCGGCCTGTTCGGCCTGCTTTGCGGAGGACGCCCGGCGTTCGCCTGGCCTTTCGCCGCAGGAGCACCCGGTCGCGAATCGGCGGCGGCGGACGTCGCGCCCGACGGCGCGGTCCCGGGGATCAACGCCTTTTCGATCGATCTCCATGCGCGCTTGGCTTCGGACGCCGGCAACCTGATCTACTCGCCGACCGGCGTCGCGATCGCCTTGGCGATGGCGACGGTGGGGGCCGAAGGGGAAACGCGCGAGCAGATGCTCGACGTGCTGCATGCCGGTCCTGATCCGGAACGGTGGATCGATTCGGTCGGAGCTCTGTCCAGATCGCTTGACGCGGCCGACGCCCCCGACACGCTCGCCGAACTGCAGGTCGCCAATCGACTTTGGGGGCAACGCGGCGTTCGATTCGGCGAGCCGTTCCTGCGTCGATTGGCGGACGACTTCGCGGCACCGTTCGGAGAAGCGGATTTCCGAGGGGCACCGGAGCCGAGCCGCGAGGCGATCAACCGCTGGGTCGCGGAGCGGACGGCCGAACGCATTCTCGAGCTGTTGCCGCAGGGCTCGATCACCCCGCTGACCCGACTCGTGCTGACCGACGCCGTCCGCTTCGATGCCGACTGGCGCTTCCCGTTCTCGGCCGAACGGACTCGCGAGCTCCCTTTCGCGATCGATCGCGAGCGCAAGGTCGCGGTCCCGATGATGCGTCAGAAGGGGCAATTCGCCTACGCCGAGAATGACCTCCTGCAGGCGATCGAACTCCCGTATGCCGGAGACGACTTCTCGCTCGTCGCGCTCCTGCCGCGTCGAGTCGGTGGGCTGGTCGACGTCGAACGGATGCTGACCGCCGAGCGACTTGCTGCTTGGCTCGACGGTCTCGACGAGCGTCAGGTCGACCTGTTCCTGCCGAAGTTTCGGATCGAGTCGCGCTTTGATCTGATTCCGCGGCTCGAACAACTCGGCATGCAGCGGGCCTTTTCGGTCGAGGCGGAGTTCGGGCCGATCACGACCGACGATCGGTTGTCGATCACCGGCGTGTTGCATCAGGCGATGATCGAAGTGGACGAGCAGGGAACCGAGGCGGCGGCAGCGACCGGAGTCGTCATCGGGATCCGTTCGGCGCCGCCGTCCGACGCGGACGAGACGACGACGTTCCGAGCCGATCACCCGTTCCTGATCCTGCTGCGGCATCGTCCGAGCGGCGCGATCCTCTTCGGCGGTCGCGTGAGCGATCCGAGTCGCGCCTAGCGGGGCGATCGGTCGACGAAGCAGTCGGCGACGTCCGGCGAGTCAGGCCGAAAACGCGATCGGCCTCGGAGAAAATCCGAGGCCGATGCGAAAGGGCGTCAGTCAGTCAGTCAGTCAGCCAGTCAGGCGAGCCGTCAGGCCGTCGTGGCAGCCGGATCAGCGCCCGGTCCCGAACGGATAGCCGGACGCCGGAGCCGCCGGTTCGGGCGGAGCCGGTGCCGCACGAACGGGAGCCGGCACCGCTTCGGTCGGCGCCGCGGCCGGTCGGTTGGGGGCAAGCTCCGGCGAGCCGTGCAGGACCGAGCGAGCGACGTCGAGCTCGTGCAGGCATTCGAGACGTCCCGAGGGAGTCGCGACATAGATCCGATCGGTCAGCGTGTTGGTCGCCGCGACCGTAGCCCCCGCGAGATCGACCGACCCGACCTTGCGGCCCCCCTGGCGCTCGAACGCATGCAGAACGCCCATGCGATCGAGGGCGTACACCTTGGTGGCGCTCGCCGAAACGACTCGCTCGATACCTCGGGCCTGCCAACGCGTGATGCCGGTGGTCGGATCGAGCGAGAAGAGCGTGCCCGCGACGGTGACCGCGTAGAGGTCGCCGTCGACGTAGACCGGCGGCACGTGCATCGGGTCTCCGAGCGACTGCTTCCAGATCAGCTGTCCCTGGCGATCGCTGACCGCATGAATGACGCCGTCGGACATCGGGACGAAGACCGCGTTACGGCCGTCGGTCGCCATGTCGGTCGCGATGGACTGATCGAAGCGGACGCGGAACTCCATCGGCGATACTTCGGTTCCGCGGCTGGCGATGAACAGCGTCTTCTGTTCGTTGGCCCAGACGATCCGCTCGGTCGTCAGGATCGGTCGAGTCATCGCGCGGCCCGAAGAGAGGATCCGCTGGGATCGGGCTTCGGGACGATGGAGCGGAAAGGCCTCAAGCGAGCCGTTGAGCATCGGAACGTAGACGAACCAGTTCGTGATCGCCGCTCCGGCTCCCGGCGAATGCTCCGAACGCCGAGTCCAGACCGGCAGGCCGGTGAGGGCATCCAGGCAGAACAGGTCCATCCCGTTGGCGACGACGACATGGTCGGCCGAGACGGCGAGTTCGTTGATCGCCGCCCCTCGCTTGCCGGCTCGGGCCGACCAGAGCGACGCTCCCGTCTCTCCGTCGATCGCCTCGACCACATACTGATCGGTCAGGACGAAGAGGGTGATCTTCGGCAGCACCTCTTCTCGGACGATGGCGTTCTTCCCTTCGGCCGCGAGCA
>CAZZBI010000023.1:0-6677 GCA_964652385.1 uncultured Pirellulaceae bacterium
GCCTTACGACCGATTCCTGACCGAACAGATCGCCGGCGATCTGATCCCCGACGCCACGACCTCGCAGCGCGTCGCGACCGGATTCGTCCGCAATCATGTGCTGACGACCGAAGGGGGAATCATCGAAGAGGAGTATCAGGCCGAGTACGTCGCCGATCGGGTCCACACCGTCGCGACCGTCTTTCTCGGGCTGTCGCTCCAGTGTGCCCGCTGCCACGATCACAAGTACGATCCGCTCTCGCAACGCGACTTTTATCGCTTCGCCGCCTTCTTCGGCAACGTTCCCGATCGGATCGTCGGCTACTCGCAAGGGAAGATGGCCGAGCCGTTGCTCGAGGTTCCGACCGAGGAGCAGCGCCGATCGCTCGACCGGATCGCGGCTCGCTTGGCCGAGACGACCGAGGCGCTGGCGGCTCGCGAGGCCGACGTCGACTCGATCGATCGCGAAGTCGATGCCTGGGGAGCGGGACTCGATGCCGCGGCGCTCGCCGCCCTCGGCCCGATCGACGAACTCGCTCGCTTCGATCTCGATGCCCCGTCGAAGAGCGACGACGATCGCGAGCGGTTTGCCGATCGGCGGACGGCGGAGCGATTCGCGACGGTGCACGGCTCGATCGCCTCGGTCGATCGGCCGCTCGCCGACGGAACGGTCGATCGTGCGCTGTCGCTCGACGGCAACGGTTGGCTCGAAGCGCCGGGTCTGGGCGGCTTCGCCGCCGCCGACTCGTTCACCATCGCGGCCTGGATCCGACATGATCGCGACGACTCGATGGCGATCGCCTCGCGCATCGACGACGCGGCCGATTTTCGCGGCTGGGATCTGGTCGTCGAACAGGGGCAATTGGCCTTTCACTTCGTCGAGCGCTGGCCCGACCGGGCCTTCAAGGTCGTGGCCGATCCGAAGCTCGAAGCGGGGCGCTGGCATCATGTCGCCGTCACCTATGCGGGCTCCGGACGGAGCGATTCGGTCCGCCTGACGATCGACGGCCGAATCGTGTCGACCCAGGCGACGACCGACAACGCGATCAGCGGAAGTCCGATCGCCGACCAGCCGCTCCGCATCGGACGGCGTAGCGCGAGTCTGCCGTTCTTCGGTGCGATCGACGATTTGCGTCTGTTCGCTGCGCCGCTCGATACCGAAGGGCTGTCGGCCTTGGCCCGTGGGGAAGAGCCGCAGGGAGTGGCCGAACTGCTGGCGATTCCGTTCGAGGCGCGCGACCAGGCGACTCGCGACAGGCTGCGGCGGCGTTGGCTGGCGGACATCGATCCGGTCTCGCGTTCCTTGCGGCAGGAGCTTGATGCTCTGGAAGCCGAGCGAACGGCGATCGCGCAGCAGATTCCGCGGACGATGGTGATGGCCGAACTCGATCCGCCGCGTCCCACGCATCTGCTGATCCGCGGCCAGTACGATCAGCGCGGCGAAGAGGTCGCACCGGGCTTGCCCGAGGCGTTGGTGTCGAGCGTCGCATCGTCGCCGGTCGATCGCACCGACCGCCTTTCGCGCCTCGATCTGGCCCGCTGGATGACGACCGACGATCATCCGCTGACGTCGCGCGTCGCGGCGAATCGACTGTGGGAGATGCTCTTCGGCACGGGGCTCGTCGAGACGAGCGAGGACTTCGGCATTCAGGGGAGTGCGCCGAGTCATCCGGAACTGCTCGATCATCTGGCCTTCGAACTGATCGACGGTGACTGGAGTCAGCGGCGACTGTTGCGACGCATCGTTCTGACGTCGACCTATCGCCAATCGTCGTACGCTTCGCACGAGGGGCTGGAGCGAGATCCGACCGGGCGGTTGCTCAGTCGCGGTCCGCGCCATCGACTGAACGCCGAAACGGTTCGCGACAACGCGCTGGCGATCGCCGGACTGCTCGAGACGCGCAGCGGCGGCGCGAGCGTCATGCCTTATCAGCCCGAGGGGCTGTGGGAAGACGTCTCGGTCGAGCGGCGCGAGAAGTACGTGGTCGGCAACGGCAGCGACCTGTATCGCCGCAGCATGTACACCTTCTGGAAGCGGACCTGCCCGCCGCCGACGATGGCCAGCTTCGACGCCCCGGATCGCGAGACGTGCGTCGTCCGCCGCGCGCGAACCAACACGCCGCTGCAGGCGCTCGTGCTGCTGAACGATCCGACCTACGTCGAAGCGGCTCGCGTTCTGGCGGCCTCGCTGCTGAGCGAATCGGCCGAGGATCGCGCGCGACTCGAGCTGGCCTATCTGCGGGCGGTCTGTCGCCCTCCGAGCGATGCCGAAGCGGGCTTGCTGCTCGACCTGCTCGGCGAAGCGCGAGCGCGTTTCGCGGCCGATCCCGCGGCAGCGGACAAGCTGACGTCGATCGGCCGGTCGCCGCGCCCGGCGCAGCTCGATCCGGTCGAGCTCGCCGCCTGGAGCGTCGTGACCGACGTCATCCTGAACCTCGACGAAACGGTGTCGAAGCCATGAACCCGCTCGAACTGCATCGTTCGCTGACGACGCGCCGCCATCTGCTGCAGGGAGTCGCAGGATACGCGGGAGGGGCGGCGCTCGCGTCGCTGCTGCTCGGCGAACGCGCGACCGGCGCCGCGCCGATCACTTGCGCGACACCGCTCGACGAACCGCCGCTGCGCGTCGCCCACGCCGCTCCGCGCGCCAAGCGAGTCGTCTATCTGTTCCAGTCGGGCGGTCCGTCGCACCTGGAGCTGTTCGATCCGAAGCCGAAGCTGAAGGAGCTGCACGGGAGCGAACTTCCCGACTCGATCCGCCAAGGCCAGCGACTGACCGGCATGACCTCCGGCCAGACGAGCTTTCCGGTCATCGCGCCGAAGTTCGGATTTCGTCGGGCGCCGAACGTCGACATGGAACTCGGCGAGCTCCTCCCCGAGACGGCGAAGATCGCCGATCGGATCTGTCTGATCCGATCGATGCATACCGAGGCGATCAATCACGATCCGGCCATCACGCTGATCCAGACCGGGTCCCAGCAGCCGGGACGCCCGTCGTTCGGCGCGTGGGTCAGCTACGGCCTGGGGAGCGAAGCGGAGGATCTCCCCGCCTTCATCGTGCTGATCTCGCACGGGAGCGGCGCCGATGCGAATCAGGGACTGCTCGAGCGGCTGTGGGGGAGCGGCTTTCTGCCGTCGAATCATCAGGGGGTCAAGCTGCGCAGCGCCGGCGATCCGGTGCTCTATCTGAACGACCCCGAAGGCATCGATCGGTCGCTCCGCCGAAGCATGCTCGATCGCCTCGCTCAGCTCAACGAACTGCAGCTCCAGGCGACCGGTGACCGCGAGATCGCGACTCGCATCGCCCAGTACGAGATGGCGTTCCGGATGCAGAGTTCGGTCCCCGATCTGACTGACCTGTCGGGCGAACCCGAGTCGACGTTCGCGGAGTACGGCGACGACGCGAAGCGGCCCGGATCGTTCGCCGCGAACTGCCTGATGGCAAGGCGACTGCTCGAGCGCGGGGTCCGCATCGTGCAGCTCTATCACCGCGGCTGGGACCAACACGGCTCGCTGCCGACGAACATCCCGAAGCAGTGCCGCGATGTCGATCGACCTCAAGCAGCGCTGGTCCGCGACCTCGAACGCCGCGGTCTGCTCGACGAGACGCTGGTGGTGTGGGGCGGGGAGTTCGGCCGGACCGTCTATGGTCAGGGCGGACTGCAGGACGACTACGGCCGTGATCATCACGGACGTTGCTTCTCGGTCTGGTTGGCCGGAGGGGGGATTCGCGGCGGAATGGTTCATGGCGAGACGGACGACTACGGCTACAACATCGTCCGAGACGGCGTTCACATTCACGACCTGAACGCGACCCTGCTGCATTGCCTGGGTTTCGATCACACCCGTCTGACGTTCCGGCAACAGGGGCGCGACTATCGCCTGACCGACGTGCACGGGTCGGTCGTGTCGCAGATCCTAGCCTGAGGATCGGGGCTCCCGCTCGCAGCAAACGTGGGCCCGGCCACTCCGTGGCCGAGGCAGGGTTTCGTAACGCAGCCGAACGAGCTTCGAAGTGCAAGCGGTGTCGGAGCGAACCCGACCTCGGGCTCGGAGAGCCCGGGGCCACGTCGTGCGACCGACCCCGGTCGCAGCATCGTCGTCGTGCGACCGCGCCCCGTCGCAGCATGATTCGGCCTGAGGGCACGGAGACCCCTGCGCTTAGCGCTACGGGCTGGACGGGGGCCGGGCGCGGTCACAGGACTATTCGCCGCTCAGCAGGCCGCGCAGGATCGCTTGGGCATACAGACGATGCCCGAAGTCGTTCGGATGATTCAGACCGTTGCCGGTCAGGTCGAGAAAGTCCTTGCGCTCCAGCAGCACGGTCCAGACTTCCGTCAGATCGGCCAGCGCGATTCCCGGACCGGTCAGTCGCTTCAGTTCGTCCCGGTACTTCGGGAACATCTCGATCGGCGTGTGGATCCAATCGGCGTTGCCGAGCATTGTCGAGACGAGCATGATCTCGACCTCGGGGTTCGCCGCTCGGGCTCCGGCGATCAGTTCGGCGGTCCGCTCGCGATACCAGTCGGGATCGCGGCGACCGACATCGTTCATCCCGTAGGCGACGATCAGCAGGTCGGGCTTCGCCTGGTTCATCGCCGCGAGATCGTCGATCCCGTTCGCGACGCTCCAGCCGGCGACCGAACGATTGACCAGCGTGATCTCGGAACCGGTCGCGGCGTTCAGCTGCGCGACGACCAGTTCGGCGTACCCGGTCTGGTTCGGCGGAGCGTCGACCTTGTACGACGCATCAAGGCCGGTCGAGATGCTGTCGCCGCTGATGCCGATCGTCAGCGGCCGTCCCTCGCGCAGCGCCGCGAGCGTACGGGGAAGCGGAAAGGCGAGCGGGTCGTCGGTCGGTCGAACCCGGCCGAAGGACTCCGCCCCCCGGTCGTCGCTCGACTCGCTTGCGGCTCGATCGGCACGAGCATAGGTCACCTCGACGTTTCGATCGTGGAACCAACGTCCCGGCGCGTAGAGGAGCCCGGTCGCCGGATCGCCGACTCGGTGCCGATAGCTCATCGGCGCCTCGACCGGCAGGAATCGCTCCCCCTCGCGAATCGTCAGCACGCCGTGAGTCCGTTCGAACAGCAGCCGCGTGCCGGTCGGATCGGGACGCAGATCGCCTGTGACGTCGAAGGTCGTCGCGCCGTCGGCCGATCGGACCTCGAGGATCTCGGCCGCGGGGAACGCCAATCGGAGCGTCGGGATACCGTCGTCGCCGATCAGCAGCACGCCGCTCTCGCGACGGACGACCCCCGAGTCCCAAGCCGGCTCGAGCAACCGCAGCTCGCGGAGCGCCTTGCGAGTCACCTCGACCGTCCGGTCGCCGCCTCCTTCTTGGCCTTGTGCGAGCGAAACCGACAACAGGGCCGCGAGTGCGATTCCCGAACCGATCATCGTGCGCATCTTGCCTGCTCCCGAACGGCGTGTCGTCGCTGTCGTATCGCGGTCGCGATTCTAGTCGATCGACGTGCGGAATTCGGGAGACCACCCGCTCGGGCGTCGACGATCTTTCGTGACCGTCAAGGCTTACCTGAACGCCATCCCTTACGGAACAGAAAGAGCTGACATGTCGCCTGAACCTTCGGGGTTGGGGGGACCTTTCGGCCGATGGAAGTTCCCGATGGAGTTTCGACAGTCAAGGAGGAGCGACCATGACGGTCCGCAATCATCCCGAGTCGGGGATCAGCTTTCGCGAGTGGGTACAGGAACACCCGTTCGCATCGCTCCTGGGAGCGATGCTGGTCGGTCTGTTCGCCGGCACGACCATCAATCAGGTCGTTTCTCACCGGCAGATCGGCGCCGAACTCGTCCGCCTCTCGGATGACTGTCGCGACACCACCGTCGCGGTGCGCCAGCTGACCCGTCTGGAACCGACGGTCGACGGCACGCGCTCGCTGCTCGCTCGACTGCAGCAGACCGAGAAGGAGCTGGGAGCGGGCGTCCGGTCGCTCGACGGGATCCGTGATCTCGGCCAGAACCTCGCCTCGGCTCGCCGCGATCTGGCCGACCTCCGTTCGGCCCATCGCGAGTTGGTCGCGACGCTCGAGACGATCGAAGCCGAGAGCGTGCGGACGCTCGGCCATGCTCAAGGGGCCTCGGTCCGGCTTCAGGAACTCGGCCAGGTCGTGAACCTTCAGGAGTCGACGCTGCCGTCGATCGAGCGGTCGATCGGTTCGCTTCTGTCGGTCCTGCGACTGTTGCAGGAACATGACGGTTCGATGGCCGAAGGGGACGTCGCGGTCCGGCGACTGCTGGAAGATCGGCAACGGGTCGAGACGCTGCTGGCGCAGCTCGATCGGACGCTCCACCTGGTCGAAACGAACTCGCCGGGCCTCGATCGCCAGATGACCGAATTGCGTCGTGCGCTCGAGATCGCGGGCGGAGTCGCGGACGATGCGGCTCGGTTGCATGCCCGACTGCTCGACGTCCAGTCGGGTCGGACCGTCGATTCGAGCGACCCCGGCAGCTCGCTGCAGGTCCGACAGATCGGCGACGACGGATCGCGAGGGGATGCGGACGCGAGCGGCGGCGCGAACGACAACGTCCCGGTCGTTTCGCTGCCGACTGTCGGCTCTCCGGGGTCCTACTTCACCAGCTCGTGCGAGTCGGCCGGCATCGGCTGCGAGACCTATCTGACCGACGAGCGGTCGGTCCGCACCGCCGACGGTTCGTACTCCCCGTCGCTCTCGACG
>CAZZBI010000023.1:6687-18164 GCA_964652385.1 uncultured Pirellulaceae bacterium
TCGACGCGACGACGATTCATGGAACGCTGATTCCGAAGCGGCGCGGAGTCGGCATGACGAGGTCGGATGCGATGCGTCGGCGGACCGCATCGGAACCGAACGCACCTCGGCGGCGGTCGCTCCGGTCCCCTCTGTCTGTCGGGACCGGAGCCGTGATGCCGCGAGCGACGAACCGGGGCGCAAGGTGACCGGCGATTCCGTCGACACCGCTCGACCATCCTGTGCTTCGCTCGCTGTTCGACGAATCCGGAGTCTCGAGCGATGGAACGATCACTGCGCCCGCCCGGCTATGGCGCCGTGACGCCGTATCTGATCTGCCGACAGGCGACCGAAGCGATCGCCTACTACGTGCGGGCGTTCGGGGCGGTCGAGACGATGCGACTGAGCGCCCCCGACGGAACGATCGGCCACGCCGAACTGAAGATCGGTGACGCGATGCTGATGCTCGCCGACGAGATGCCCGAAATGGGGTTCGTCGGTCCGGAGAGTCTCGGCGGAACGAGCGTCAGTCTGATGCTCTACGTCGACGACGCCGATCGGACCTTCGAGACGGCGATCTCGGCCGGAGGGCACGTGCTGAGACCGGTGACCGATCAGTTCTACGGCGATCGGACCGGCACGCTGCAGGATCCGTTCGGCCATTGGTGGACGATCGCGACGCACCGCGAGACGGTGCCGCGCGACGAGATCGAACGCCGCTACCGTGCGATGTTCTCGACCGACCGAGACGCGACCGACCGAGACGCGACCGACCGAGACGCGACCGACTGAGCCGAGTTCGGCTGAGGCGAGACCGATCGGGGCGAGCCCGTTCGATGTCGTCGCGAAGCGAGGCGCACCTCGCGAGCCTACCGGTCCGCCGTCGGCGGAGCGATCCCGCGCAGCGCCGTGGCGGTGAACTCGGCATCGATCGATCTCCACCGCTCGATCATCGCATCGCGCACCTCCGGCATCCGCTCGGCGAGATCCCGCGATTCGGTCGGATCGGTCGCCAGATCGTACAGCTCCCAAGCTCCATCGGCTCCCGCGACGACGAGCTTCCGATCGCCGATCCGCAGCGCCCGATTCCCTTCGTGCGACCACCAGAGCCAAGGGCGATCGAGCGTTTCGTCGCTCGCGAACGTCGGTACCAGGCTTCGGCCGGCGAGCTCGGGAATCGATTCGGTCGCGTGAGGCGTGTCGAGGCCGGCGAGTTCGAGGAGCGTCGGGACCAGATCGATCGCATGCCCGGGAGCGGAACGCCAACTCCCTTGCTGCTCGCGCGGAATGCCGGCCGGCCAGCGGACGATCAGCGGCGTTCGGATTCCCCCTTCATGAACCCAGGTCTTGTGCCGGCGAAAGGGGGTGTTCGCGACGTTCGACCAACCGGGTCCGAGACAGAAATGAGTCGGGGCCGATCCGGGCGAGGCGGTCGGATCGTGTCCGTCGTCCCGGATCATCATTTCGGCGCTCGCGCCGTTATCGGAAAGGAACAGGATTAGCGTGTCGTCGAGCACGCCGTGCGCTTCGAGTCGCTCGATGACCCGACCGATCTCGCGATCCATCCGGTCGATCATCGCCGCGTGAATCGCCATCTTGGTCGCTTGGAGTCGGCGCTGCGATTCGCCGAGCGACTCCCAGGGGACCGGACGATTCGTCTCGTCGGGACCGAATCGGTTCATCGCTTCGGGAAACGCGTAAGGAGGTCCGATCGCGGGCTCGACCGCCGAGAGTTCGGTGAACGGCAGTCCCAGTTCGCGCTGACGCGTCAGCCGTTCGGCACGCGATACTTCCCAGCCCCGGTCGAAAACCCCGGCGTAGCGGTCGATATCCTCCTGCAGCGCCTGCAGCGGAAAGTGCGGCGCCGTGAAGGCCAGATACAGGAAGAACGGGCGCTCGGCATGATCGCGACGGTGCTCGTCGAGCATCGCCGCGGCGCGAGTCCCCATCTCGGTCGTCACGTAGAACCCGGCATCGGCTTCGGGAGTCGGCAGGCGCCGGTCGTCGTCGTAATGGGCGCGCGGACCGAAGTAGCGACCGTGATCGTCCAGACGGTACGAATGGTCGAAGCCGCCGACCAGCGGCGTGCCGTCGACATGCCACTTGCCGACGTGATACGAACGGTAGCCGGCCGCCGCCAGTCGCTGCGGCAGAAGCGTCGCCCATTCGGGACGCACCCCTCCCCCGCCGCTCCGCACCCCCGGCACCGCATCGCGACGGACCTGTTGCGGATAGTAGCCGGTGAGCAGCGACGCGCGCGTCGGCCAACAGCGTCCGGTGTTGTAGAACTGCGAGTAACGAAGCCCTTCGGCGGCCAAGCGATCGAGCTGCGGCGTGCGAGTCTGGCCGCCGTAGCACCCGAGATCGGAATAGCCGAGATCATCCGCCAGGATCACGACGACGTTGGGCGGAGCGGCCAAAGGCACCGTGTCGGCGCCATCCGGCTCGCCCGCTGACGTCGTCGTCGCGAACGTTCCCACGATGCCGACCAGCGCCAGAATCAGCATCCGCATCGTCGCCGAGTCGCGTCGGTTCATCATCCGTTTCCTCGTTCGGTCAGTCGTCGGTCGTCCGCTCGATCGTCGCGGTCTCGTGAGCCCGGCGATCCCTGATGCTCCGAGGCGCCGCGAAACACGCTGCCCCGCCGCTTCGCGTGGCGCGCGGGTCGAGCTCGTCGACGAGCTCGGCCTCGGTTCCGTCGCGAGAGGACCGCTTCGCCCGAGTCTCAATCGTTCGCCGGCGGTTCGGCCGACTCCGCCCTCTCGGCCGACTCGGTCGCCGCTGCTGCTTCGGTCGGCGCCGCCGGCGAGTCCGGTGCGTCGCGCAGCGTCAGCCGGTAGCAGACCGCCTCTTCCGAGTTGCGGACGTACAGCCGGTCGCCGACGACGACCGGGTGATTCCAGGTCTTCGCTTCCATCGCCTCGATCCGCCCGAGTTCGCGGCGTTCGGTCGGATCGGCGGCCAACAGGACGATCTCTCCCTGTTCGGTCATGACGATCATCGCATCGCTCTTCGCGAGCAGCAGAACCTGCCCCTTGCCGTAGCGACCGCCGCGCCAAGCCCGCCCCCCCTCTTCGACTCCGACGCAGGTGAAGAGCCCCTGATCAAAGCCGTACAGGTAGCCTTCGTGGACGACGAAGTCGTTGAAGTCGGGTTTCAGTTCGCGCGTCGTCCAAAGATCGGTCGCGACGAACTCGGTGCCGACGTTCAGGCGGACGCGCCGCGTCCCCGCCCCCATGCCGGTCGGAACGATCAGCGTATCGCCGTCGAACCAGCGCGGCTGCACCGCTCGATATCCGTCGAACTCCCAGTCGTAACCGTACGCCTCGGCGCCGGTCTGCGGATCGAGCAGATCGAGCCCTTGGTCGGTGAGCATCATCACCAGCTGCCGATCGCCGAAAACGCCGAGTTGCGGCGAGGCGTAGGACTGAGGGCCGCTCGCCGCTCGCCATCGCGGCTCGCCGGTCGCCGCGTCCCACGCAAGCACTCCCGCATCGCCGGCCCCTCCCGCGTACGTGATCACGACCTCGTCGACGACCAGCGGCGAGGCGCTGAAGCCCCACATCGGCGGCGTGCGCGATGCCTCGACGCGCAGGTCACGTTGCCAGATCACGTCACCGTTGCGCGGATCGAGTCGCGCGACGATGCCGGTCGCCCCTTGGACGAACAGACCTCCCGCGGCGAGCGTCGGGGTCGCTCTCGGGCCGGGTCCGCCGAGCGGATCCTCGAACCGCTCCTCGAACTCGCGCCGCCAGAGTTCGCTCCCGCTGCCGGCGTCGTAACAGACGGTCACCTCGACCGGACCGCGTTGCTCCTGGGTGAAGAGTCGATCGCCGGCGACGACGAAGCTCGACCAGCCCGGACCGACCGGCACGCGCCAGAGTTCTTGCGGAGGATTGGCCGTCCAATCGGTTTCGATCGCCGGCCCGTTCCAGACGCCGGCTCGATCGGGACCTCGAAACTCGGACCACTCGGGAGCGGCAAGCGCCGCCGAAAGCCGCTCGTCGGTTGCGCCGTCGGTCGACCCGCTTGCGGTGCCGGACGCCGGGCTCGCGGCGACCAGTCGCTCCTCGGCGCTCGGCTCCCACCGCGGATGCAGATCGAGCGCGAAGTCCCCCCACATCCCTTCGGCTCGCAGCAGCAGCGTCGACGCGAAGCCGACCCAAGCGAGCAGCAGCGCGACGGCGGTACGACGAGTCGTCCGGGCTCGGGCCCCGATTGCCGCGCCGATCGCGAACGCGCCGAAGCCGATCGGGATCGTCAGCATGATCATGCCGGGACCGCGCATCGTCGGATGAAGCAGAAGTCCGGCGAGCGCGACGCCCAGAATCAGCGTGGCGGTTCCGCCGAGTCGCTCGGTCCAAGCCGCGCGACTGAGCAGCAGCCACCAGAACAGCAGCAGGACCGACCCGAGAAGCGGCCCGAATCCGGCGGCCATCCAGAGTTGCGGCGGACCATCCTCGAACAGCAGCGGCGCGACTCGCAGCGCGATCATCACCACCAGCAACAGCACCGCCGGCCACCAGCGAAGCGGTCGCAGCGAACGCTCCTGGGGCGTCTTCTCCGCAGGATCAGGGTTCGACGCCGATTCGATTCCGTCATCGCTGGGACTCATCGGGATTTCGCTCGCGGTCGGAGGAGTGCTCGGGTCCGAACTGGCGCAAGCGGCCGTTCGTCGTCAGTCGCTCGCACGGCGCAGGCCACAGCACCTCGCCCGCATCGCCTCGAAGCGACGTTCGCGGAGCCGAGAGCCCTTTCGAACGCTCGTTGCGAACCCGGACGACCTTCGTCGGCCGATCAGGAACGAGCGAGCACGCCGTGAACCACGTTACCGTGAACGTCGGTCAGACGCATGTCCCGTCCGCCGAACCGGAACGTCAGGCGTTCGTGGTCGACGCCCAGCAGATGGAGCATCGTGGCATGCAGGTCGTGGATCTCGACCTTGTTCTCGATCGCCTTGTAGCCGAACTCGTCGGTCGCGCCCCAGACGGTTCCCCCCTTGATCCCCCCTCCCGCCATCCACATCGAGAAGCCGAACGGATTGTGGTCGCGACCGTCTGAGCCCTGGGCGAACGGCGTCCGGCCGAACTCCCCGCCCCAGATCACCAACGTCCGCTCGAGCAGCCCACGCTCCTCGAGATCCTGCAACAGCGCCGCGATCGGCTGGTCGGTCGCCAGACAGTTGCGCGAATGCCCGTCCCGCAGGTTCGCGTGCTGATCCCATCGATCATGGCCGACCGACGGACAAGTCACCTCGAGAAAGCGGACGCCCCGCTCGATCAGACGTCGAGCCAACAGGCACTGACGCCCGTAGATCCGAGTCTGTTCGAAGTCGTGGTCGAGTCCGTACATCCGACGAGTCGCTTCGGTCTCGTCCTCGATCCGAGTCACCTCGGGGACGGCGACCTGCATTCGATAGGCGAGTTCGTAGTTCGCGATCGCCGAATCGATCGCATCGTGCGAACCGACTCGATCGACCACGCTCGCATCGAGACCGGCGATCAGATCGAGCTTGCTGCGCTGTCGTCGCTCGTTCTCGAGCGGACGGACGTTCGCCACCGGCATCTCGGCCGAGTTGAAGATCGATCCCTGATAGGTTGCCGGCAGGAAGCCGCTGTTGAAGCAGTCGAGACCGCCCGGCGGAATCAGACCGCCGTTGAGCACGACGTAGCTCGGCAGATCGTCGCACTCGGAACCGAGGCCGTAGCCGACCCACGCCCCCATGCTCGGGCGTCCCTGGATCCCGAGGCCGGTGTGCAGGAAATAGTTCGCGTTGGTGTGCTCCGAAAAGTCGGCGACCATCGATCGGATCACCGCCAACTTGTCCGCATGCCGAGCGATGTTCGGCAGCAGATCGCTGATCGGCAGTCCCGACTGACCGTACTGCGAGAACTTCCACGGCGAACCGAGCGTGTTCCCGTTGTTGTTGAACTGAGTCGGCTCCATCTTCATCGCGAACGGCTTGCCGTCGTCCTGAGTCAGACGCGGCTTCGGATCGAAGGTGTCGACCTGCGACGGCCCTCCATCCATGTACAGAAAGACGACATGATCGACCTGAGGAGCATGGTGCGGCCGGATCGCGCCCGGAATCCCGTCCGAGGAGGCCGTCTCGTTCGGGGCGCCGCTCCCGTACGCTCGCCGCTCCCGATCGAGCAGCGACATCAGTGCCACCGATCCGAATCCGCAGGCCGCCTGAGTCAGCCATTGTCGGCGACCGAGGGACGGCACTCTCACGCGTCGACAGGGAAACATCGTGCGGTCTCCGTCAGGGGGCCGGGCCCGAAGTCGGACAGCCGGAGCGTGCGGCAAGGGGAGGGGAGCGGAGAGAAACTCGCCGGTCGAGTCGCCCCATTCAATCCAAGTACGCGAAACTCTTGACGTTCCAGAGCGCATGGAGCAGGTCGGTCCAGACCCGGACATCGTTCGCTGCCGCGGCCGGATCGAGCCCCGACACCTCGGCTTGCGAAGCCAGGAACTCGAGGGCCCGTTGCCGCTGGTCGTCGCTCGGCACGCGACAGAACGCTTCGAGGAACGCACGCTCCAGCCGCCGCTCGGGGTCGGCTTCGGCGGCGACCAGGCGCTCGGCCCAGACGGCCGCCTGTTCGTGCACGAACGGATCGTTCAGCAGGATGAGCGCCTGAGCCGGCACGTTCGAGACGTTGCGGCGGCCGACGGTGGAAAACGGAATCGGCGTGTCGAAGGCGAGCATCATCGGCGACAGGAAGTTGCGGCGCACCTCCTGATAGATGCTCCGCCGACCGGATCCGTCGAGCGGACCGCTCGATCCCGGACGTCCGCGCCCCTGCATGAAGGCCGTCAGATGAATCGGCACGGGAGGGCCGAACGGGGTCGCATCCAGTCGCCCGGAGATCGCGAGCATCGCGTCGCGCAGCGCCTCGCCTTCCAGCCGACGCACCTCCATCCGATGCCACAGACGATTGGTCGGATCGACCTGCTCGGCGACCGGATCGGGACGACTCGACTGACGATACGTCCGACTGAGGACCATCCGCCGGATCATCCGCTTGATCGACCAGCCGTCGTCGACGAACGAGACGGCCAGATGATCGAGCAGTTCCTGATCGCTCGGGAGCTCTCCGAGTACGCCGAAGTTGTCGACCGTCGGCACGATCCCTCGTCCGAACAGATGATGCCAGAGACGATTGACGATGACCCGCGACGTCAGCGGGTGATCGGGAGCGACGGTTCGCTTCGCCCACTCGAGACGACCGCTGCCGGGGAGTTCGGGCCACGTATCGCCGACCAACGATTCGAGATCACGACGCGGCACCGTCTCGCCGAGCAGCCGATGGTTCCCGCGCACGAAGACCGCTTCGTCTTCGGGGGAGCCGTCGGTCATCGCCTGGACGGCCATCGGCTCGGGAATCCCCTCCGCTGCCGCTCGGGCCCGCGCCAGCGTCTCGTCGAGCGATCGTCGATCGTCTTCGGTCGGCTCGAGCAGCTCATGCTCGATCAGCCATCGGACCAAGTCGGCCTGTCGCCGATCGGCACTCCCCGCAGCGACCGCGTCGAGTGCGGTGAACCAGAGCGCCGCGATGCGCTCGGCTCGCTCGGCGATCGACATCTCGTCCGTCGACAACAGGCCGTACGCCTGTCCGGCCAGGGGATCGAGCGGCTCGCTCGGCGGCGGTCCGTCGGAAAAGCGGATCGCGGCCAGCTCGAAACTCCCCGCTCCCTGATCGAGCACTTCCAGATGAGCTCGATGCCCGAGGTAGCGGGATAGGTCGCCCGACTGCGACACCCACTGCCACGCTCCTCCGGTATCGATCCGCTTGGTCAGATCCGAGAAGAGCAGACCGCTGTAGACGTGCATCACGTAGCCGTCGACGACGACCCGCAGCTCGACATCGCGTGCTCGGATCAGGTACCAGATCGCTCCCTTTTCGATCGTGAAGTCGGGAGTCCGCACCGCTCCCCAGGCGCGAGTCCCCAGCCGATCGCTGGCGACGACGTCGACCGCGTTCGGCTCCCATCCGTTCCGCGCGATCCAACGGAGCGAATCCCCCGATTCGTCGAACGCCTGTCCGGTCCGGAAGAGCTGCGGGATTCCTCGTTCGTCCTGCGGCGGCGCGAGCGTCTGGTGCTCCCAAGCGGCGAAACGTTCGCTTGCGGCAGCATGGTTCCCGAGCCCTTCGCGAAACGATCGCTCGATCGACTCGGCGACCGCGTCGCGCAAGTCGCTCGAACCGCGATCGGCGGCGGCCAGACTGGTGCGGAGCGCCGCGGCAATCGGACCGGCCGGGTGCGTGGCGGTCCGTTCTCCGATCGCTCCGAGCGCCGTTCCCCAGCGAGCGACGCGATTCGGCGCCAGCGAGGTCCCGGCCAAGCGAGACCAATCGGACGTCGGCACGTCGAGCGACTCGCGATCGCTCAGCACGAACCGATCCGCACCGATGTTTCCCCAGCCCCCCGACTCGCGGTCGACCACCTTGATCCGCGCCGTCTTTCCGCGCCAGGCGTCGAGATCGAAGTACACCGGCCGCATCCGGTTCTCGGCAAACCCCGGACGACCGGCGATCGGCATCCCGTCGACCAGCACCTGAACACAGGTCCGATCGTCGTGCGGACCGCCGCCGATCAGAAAGTGCAGGTAGCGCCGCTCGATGACGAACTCGGGGCTGGTGAGCGTTCCGACCGCCTCGTCGCTCGGCGAACCGTCGGCGCCGCTGCGGCTGTGCGAGTTGATGAAGAAGCGACCGTTCGCGCCGACCTCCCCTTGGTACGGCGCAAGCGTCGCCTGACTCTGCGGTACGCTGCCGAACGCCTCGCCCTCGGCCGTCCATCCCTGATAGCTGCCGTCCTCGAAGTCGGCCAGAACGATCGCGTCGTCTCCGTCGCTCGGAGCGATCGTCAGCCTGCCGGCCGCGGCCGTCGAGAGCAGTTCGGTCAGTTCCTCGTTCAGTCGCTGGCGCTGCGCCGAATCGACCAGCAGCGTCGTCAGCCGCTCGGAAGCCTGGCGCTGCGCCGTGGCCAAGTCGCGCTGAGCGGCGGCGATCCGACCGCCGGGATCGAGCGGCGCGAGCTGGCGGCGCGAGCTCTGCAGAAAGCCGCTCATCGCGTAGTAGTCGCGCGTCGAGATCGCATCGAACTTGTGGTCGTGGCAACGGGCACAGGCGACGGTCAGCCCGAGGAACGTCTTGCTCATCACGTCGAGCTGATTGTCGATCCGGCCCGCTTCGTCCCCCTTGGAGTCGACCGGAGCATGCGTCGCTTCGCCGAGGAACCAGAACCCGGTCCCGATGATCGACTCGTCGTAGCCTTCGGTCGGATGTCGGCGCGGATCGGGGAGCAGATCGCCCGCCAGATGTTCGAGCACGAACCGGTCATACGGGACATCGGCGTTGAAGGCGCGGATCAGATAGTCGCGATAGTGATGCGCCCCCGGGATCGGATAGTCGAACTCGTGCCCGCACGTCTCGGCATAGCGAACCAGATCGAGCCAGTGGCGAGCCCAGCGCTCGCCGAAGCGAGGGGACTCGAGCAGACGATCGACGACCGTCGCGTACGCCTGTTCCGACGCGTCATCGCGAAACGCCTCCCACTCCGCGATCGTCGGCGGGAGACCGGTCAGGTCGAACGTGACTCGCCGCAGCCAGGTGGCGCGGTCGGCGTCGCCGGCCGGTCCGATGCCCGCTTGCTCGAGCTTCGCGAGCACGAACCGATCGAGCGGATCGCGAGGCCAATCGGTCGCCATGACCGTCGGCGGGATCGGGAACCCGGGAGACTTCCAGCACCAGTGACTCGCGCGCCGCTCGACCAGGTCGAACTCGGCTCGCCCCGCTTCCTTGTCGTCGTCGCTCGCCGGCCACGGCGCGCCGTCGGCGACCCAAGCTTCGAGCAACCGGATCTCGTCGTCCGGCAGCTTGGAATCGGGCGGCATCTCGTAGTCGCCGCCGTAGCGGATCGAGCGGATCAGCAGGCTGTCGTCCGGACTCCCCGGTTCGATCGACGGTCCGGTATCTCCGCCGTCCAGCAGCAGCTTGCGCGAAAGGATCGACAGTCCCCCCGCCGGCTCCTCGGCCTCTTCGCCATGACACTTGCCGCAGCGCGACACGAGGAGCGGACGGATCTTCTTCTCGAAATGCTCGAGCTGCTCCGGCGTGAACTCGTCGTCCGCCGCGAGCTCGCCAGACAGGACGAGACCGCCGGCCAGCAACGCGGCGAGCGTCAATAGGGTGCCGAAGAGCGATCGTTCGCGACGTCGCGCGTTGGGCGCGCAGGGATCGAGGAGGGGACGGCCAGGAGGGAGGGCCGTCGGACCGGGTCGGCATGCCATCGCAGCTCTCCGGAGGCGGGATCGGAATCGTTCCGAGGTGCCACGAGTATATCCGGCCGCGGTCCGTGAGGCGCCCTCGGAACCGCTCCGAGTCGGCGGAAACGCGCAGCCGACGATCGACGCCTCAGTCCTCCCCGACGAACCGCTCGAAGTGATGGCGAGCGGCGCGACCGCTGATCGTCCGATGCGTCAGCAGTTCGTCCGCGATCGCCTCGACCGCTCGCCAATGGTCATCGTCGGCCAGGAGATGTTCGACCTTGTCGAGCCAGCGTCGTTCGAGACGCTCGGCCTGCCGCTCGCTGCCGGCGCGCTGACGAGTCAGGCGTCGCGCAGAACGGAGGTCCGACGCCGCGCCGTCCCACGCGTATTCGCCGGTCAGTCGCCCTTCGGCGGCCAGACCGGCCAGCAGCACCAGCCCATCCGCCTCGATCGGATCCTTCGGGCGGCGGAAATTTCCTTTGGCGAACTCGCACTTGCCCAGTCGAGTCGCATCCGGCTCGACGCTGACTCGCTGCACGCCGCGCCCCATCAGCAGCGCAACGACCGCATGCCCCGCTTCGTGATAGGCGGTTCGACGAAGCTGATCGTCACGGTCCGGAGCGGCCTCGTTCACGGCAGCGGTCTCGGCGAAGGGAGCGAGGCGATGGCGAAGTCCGGATCAGGGTCGACGCGGCACAACGATGATCGATCGCGCGGCGGCAAGGAAGAGGTACTTCGCGAGTCGCACGAAAGCCTCCGTACCGCGATCGCCCCTCGGTCTCCCCCCATCCGTCTTCCTTCGAACGACTCGTTCATTCCGATCAGCGCCGAATCACGCTGGCGAGCAGAGCGTCGATCCGGTCCAATAAAGTCCGGAGTGCGGATCCGCTCGGCCGAAACCCGGCCGAGCGAGACGTCGCGATCCGAAACGGGGGCCGACGTGCGATGTCGCATCGCCGTTCCGGAAGGGAGTCTCGTGATGGCACCGAGCGACGCCGAAAGTTCCGAGCGAGGGAGCGGACCGTCGAGCATTCCCGAGCCGCATGTTCATCGGCGTCTGCGGCCGCCTCAGGAGAACGGCGATCGGACGCCGCACGAGAGCGTGGTCGCTCCGCCGCGAATCATGTCGTCGGACGAATCGCTCCGGCGACTCGAAGCCCGTCTCGAATGGCAGGACCGGGGGCTGAAGCTGCTCGCCGAGACGTCGGCCAATCTGCTCCGC
>CAZZBI010000023.1:18174-27743 GCA_964652385.1 uncultured Pirellulaceae bacterium
CGTCTGAGAGGCCATCTGCACAGCGACATGTTTTTCAATTACCGGTTCGACCAGGGGAAGCTCCACTTGGTCGACGGCAACGGTCTGTCGGAGGACCTGACGGCACGGTTCCGGACGCTCAGCCCCGGCGAACAGCTCTGCGGCTCGACCGCGCTCGGGACCGGCCTGCTCCATCTGCAGGTCGACCAGATCGCCGTTCATCCGTGCGGCCAAGCGGCTCGGGACCTAGGAGTCCGCTCGTACGTCGGCATTCCGCTGCGGGACAACGATCAGCTGCTCGGCACGCTCGGCTTCGTCAATCTCGATCGCGATCGCTTCACCGACGACGAACTCGACTTTCTCGAGACGCTCGGCAACGTCGTGGCGGCGGCCAAGGCGCGGCGCAAGGCGGTCCGGCGACTGGAAACGAGCGAAGCGCGCTATCGAGCGGCGATCGAGACGAGTGCCGACGGCGTGCTGATCGGCGACGAGCGAGGCAACCTGCTCGACGTCAACGAGGCGTATCTGAAGCGGTCGGGCTATTCGCGCGACGAGCTGCTCCGGCTCAAGGTCTCGGATCTCGATGCCCAGATGTCGGCGCGAGAGCTGTTCGAGCTGACCGAACGGACGCGTCGCGAGCGGGTTTCGCGGTTCGAGACGACCCATCGGGCGGCGGACGGCAGCCTCTGGCCGATCGAGGTGTCGTCGTCGTATCACCTGGCTCCCGATCCGATCTATTACTGCTTCACGCGCGACCTGACCGATCGTCGCCAAGCCGAATCGGCGCTGCGCGAGAGCGAGTCGCGAACGCGTCTGGCGGTCGAGGCGTCGGGGATTCTGCTCTGGGAAGCGGACCCCTCGACCAACGACTTCGTCCACGTCATGGGGTCCCCTCAAGCGCTCCTCGGCTATCGTCGCGAGGACTGGCTCGCACCGGGTTTCTGGTGGTCCCACATGCACGCCGAGGATCGCGAGCGTGCGGTCGAGTTCTGCCATCAGGCATCGGCCGTCTCGGACGACTATCGCTTCGAGTATCGGATGCATCGCGCGGACGGCAGCGTCGTCTGGATCGAGGACGTCGTCCATGTCGATCGGATCGACGGGCGGATCGTTCGCCTCAAGGGGCTGATGCTCGACATCACCGAACGGAAACAGATCGACGAACGGTTGCGACAGTCGCAGAAGCTCGAGGCGGTCGGACGGCTGGCGGGCGGAGTCGCGCACGACTTCAACAACCTGCTGACCGTCATCAACGGGTATGCCGAGCTGCTGTCGATGTCGATCGACGATGCCGACGATCCTCGGCACGATTGGCTCGCGGCGATGATCGATGCGGGGGAGCGGGCGCGGCGGCTGGTCGACCAGCTGCTGGTCTTCAGCCGCAAGTCGCACGTTCCCCGACAGGTCGTCGAACTCGATGCGCTCGTGCGGCGGAGCGCCAACCTGCTCAAACGGCTGATCGGCGAAGATGTCCAGCTGTCGGTCGAGTGCCAGGCGGCGGGAGCGCGCGTCGAAGCGGACCCGACACTGCTCGAACAGGTGCTGATGAACCTGGCGCTCAACGGCCGAGACGCCATGCCTCGGGGAGGTCGGCTGACGATCGAGACGCGTCGATGCGAGTCGAGCTCGGCGGTCGCGGCCGTCGAGCACGAGTCCGAATCGACGCGGTTCGCCGATGGACGCTGCGTCGAACTGATCGTCGCGGATTCCGGAGTCGGGATCGATCCCGAGCTGCTGCCGCATATCTTCGAGCCGTTCTTCACGACCAAGGAGGTCGGCAAGGGAACCGGCCTCGGCCTGGCGGTCGTCTACGGCATCGTCCGGCGCAGCGAAGGGACGATCGATATCGACAGCCGGCCCGGCGAAGGGACTCGCGTCCGTGTCCGTCTGCCGATCGTCGATCTGCCGCTGACCGTCGGCGAGGCGACCGGCGACGACATCCGAGACGGGAACGAGACGATCCTGCTGGTCGAGGACGAGGAGCCGGTACGGCGCATCGCACGCCTGGCGCTCGAGCGTCGCGGCTATCGAGTCCTCGAAGCGGCATCGCCCGACGAGGCGTTGGCGATCGCGGAGCGGACCGAAGCGCCGATCGACCTGCTGCTGACCGACGTCATCATGCCGGGTGTCGGCGGCAGCGAACTGGCGAGGCGTCTGGGGAACACGCGTCCCGAAATGCAGGTGCTCTTCATGAGCGGCTACACCGACGAGGCGATCCTGACGCACGGCGTCGGCCACGAATCCCCCGAGCTGCTCCGCAAGCCGTTCACCCCTGACTCGCTCGCCCGCAAGGTCGGCCGCAGACTCGCCGCGCGACGAGGCTGATCAGGGTCGAGCCGCGACTCGGACTCGACCCACGAGCGCTGCGCCCTTCGTCCGCTGCGGCGAAGCGGCCGGCGAGTCGGCGAGTCGTTATGCTGTCGGCCTTCGCCCCGCCTCCGCCGGCATCATTGCCGACCGACACCAGACGCTTTCGGAACGTCCCCCATGCTCGACGCCGCCTCGCGGCAACGCGACTTCCCGTCGCTCGCCGATCGCTGCTATCTGAACACCGCCGCCGAAGGGATTCCGCCGCGTCAGGTCGCCGACGCGTTGCAGCAGTACTTCGTCGACAAGTCGCTCGGCATGGACGGGCGAATCCCGCATGCCGCCCAGTGGGAAGCGCTCCGCGCAGGGGCGTCGGTCCTGCTCGGCACGAGTCCCGACGAGATCGGTCTCTGCTCGTGCAGTTCCGAGGCGTTCAATCTGGCGGCGGCGGCGCTCCGACTGAAGCCGGGGGACGAGGTGGTGATCAACGACCTCGACTTCCCGGCCGGAGCGACGCCGTGGCTCCAAGAAAGCAGTCCGGCGGTCGTCCGTCTGTGGCGTCATCGTGACGGGGCGCTGCGGATCGAGGATCTCCTCCCGCTGCTCGGCCCCAAGACCCGCTTCGTCACCACCAGTCTGGTCAGCTTCTTCAACGGTCACGTCGTCCCCCTGCCGGCGATGATCGACGCGGTGCGGCGCCATTCGGACGCGTTGATCGGAGTCGACGTGACGCAGTCGCTCGGTCGGATCCCTTGGCAGCCGGTCGATGTCGACCTGATCGTCTCGAGCACGCACAAGTGGCTGCTCGGGAGTCATGGGGGAGGGATCGTCGCGGTCCCGAATCGTTCGGCCGAACGCTGGACCGTACCGGCCGGAGGTTGGTTCCACCTGGTCGATCCGTTCGGACCCGAGCGGTTCGAGCGGGCGGTCAGTCGCCCCGGCGCCGTCGGATTCGGCGTCGGCATGCCGAACTACCCGGCGGTCTATGCGGTTCGCGCGGCGATCGATTACGTGCTCGACGTCGGCGTCGACGCGATCGAACGTGCGACGCGTCCGCTGATGCTCCGGCTGCTCGACGAGCTCCCTCGCCTGCCGATCGATCTGCTGACCCCCGTCGATCCCGACTCGATCGCCGGCATCGTGGCATTTCGTCACGCCGAATCGGACCGGATCCATCGCGAGCTGCTGGCCGAGCGGATTCACGTGATGTCGCACGCCGGGCGATTGAGAATCGCGGTCCACGGCTACAACACCGAAACGGACATCGATCGATTGCTCGGGGTCCTGCGCCGCTCGCTCGGCGTCTGACGTGGGCCCGGCCTCTCCGAGGCCGAGGCAAGGCTTCGCTTGGCTGCTGACGACGCGACGAAGCGTGAACGGTGTTCGAGCGCACCCGACCTCGGGCTCGGAGAGCCCGGGGTCACCTTCGTGTGACTGATCTCGGTCGCAGTATCGCCGTCGTGCGACCGACCCCGGTCGCTGTTTGGTCGTAGTGCGACCGACCCCGGTCGCAGTAGGGTTCGGTATAGGGCACGGAGGAACCCCTTGCTGACGCTGCGGGCTGGGAGGCACGGAGGAACCCTTGCTGACGCTGCGGGCTGGGAGGCACGCAGAGGAGGCACGCAGAGGAGGCGCGGAGAGGAGGCACGCAGAGGAACCCCTGCGCTTGGCGCTTCGGGCTGGGAGGCCGAGTCACGCTGCGTCGGAACTCGCAACCGAGGCTGCGTGAAACCCGCAATCGACGCAAACCGTTTTCGCGAGTCTTGGAAAACGGCGCAGCATGACGAAGCGAGAGCGACTCCGCATACTCGACCTCGCTTGCGCCGTCCACTCTTTTTGTCGTCGATCCGAACCGGAATTGGTGCGAAACGAATCGATTCGCCGAATCCAAGCGAGAGGGATGTCAGGCTGGTGGCCGGTCTGCGGTCGATCCGTTACCGTCTACCTCTTCGTCAGACCTTTCCCAACCGCTGGAGTCGATGATGGCTTTGGTCAAGACCCTTCGAAGTTCGCTGGTTGCGTTGATGTTGCTCGTCGTCGTCGGAGTCGCTCGTGCCGACGAACCCGAGTCGGTCCATTGGGAGATGGACATCGACAAGGCCAAGCAGATGGCGAAGGAGTCGGGTCGGCCGATGCTGATCTTCGTGACGATGCAGGGGTGTCATTACTGCACGCAGATGAAGGAGACGACACTAGTCGATCCGGCGCTGGTCGACGAAGTGAACGACGACTTCGTGTCGGCCTATGTCGATGAGTCGACGAATCGCGAGCTGGTCCGGAGCCTCGGGATCCGCTCCTTCCCGACCACCCTCATCGCGACTCCCGACGGCCGGGTTCGCGAGATGGTCCGCGGTTATGTCGGCGCCGAGGCGCTGCGGCAGCGGATGCGGACGGTCCGCACGGCTTTGCGAGGCTGAGATTGCCCGCGCGGCGGCAACGCCGATCCAGCCCGTTCTCTCGGCCGGACGCTTGACGGCCGGCCGGATGCTGCCGGATGATCGCACTCCCGATCCGGCGGGCATGCGCGGGGGCGTGTCGCGGCGGCTCGGTTTCCTCGAGAGCCGCGACTCATGACCGTCACGACTTCGGAACTCGATCCATCCGGTTCGATGTCGTCGAGTCTGCTGATTCGGCTCATCGCATCGGATGCCGGCGCGTGGCGCCGCTTCGTGACGGTCTTCGGGCCGCTCGTCTATGCCTGGTGTCGCCGAGCCGGGCTGGCGAGATCCGATGCCGAGGATGTCGGTCAGGAAGTGCTTCAGATCGTCTCGAAGCGTCTGCCGACCTTTCGTCGCGAGGGGTCGTTTCGCGGCTGGCTCTGGCGGATCACCCACCGTCGGATCGTCGATCTGCATCGGGCGCGGAAGCACGAACCGCCGGGACTCGGCGGCTCGGATCATGCCCGCATCCTGGCCGAGATCGCCGAAGTGGACCTCGACGATTCCCGTCCGCCGGACCTCCCTTCGGACCGAATCGCCGAACGTCTGAGGGCGCTCGAGGCGATCCGCGGGGAGTTCGAACCCTCCACTTGGCAGGCCTTCCGGCGTTCGGCGATCGACGGCGTTGCGGCTGCCGAGGTGGCGGCGGAACTCGGCTGGCCCGACCCGGCGGGGAGCGGTGCCAAGCGGGTCCGGCAAGCGAAGTATCGCGTCCTCAAGCGATTACGGCAGGAGTTCGGCGACCTGCTGGGGTCGCTCGTCGACTGAGTCGCGGGGCGGAATACCGGTCGCATAGCGCCCGGAAACGTCGGCCGGGTCGCGGGCGAGACGACGGCGAGACGACGGCGAGACGACGGCGAAAAAAAGTCGCGTGGCGCTGCGGCGTCCTGGACGTTGTCGGAGTTGCCGATCAGCCGATCGGAAGCCGCTCCGGCTTCGCTCCTTGCCCGCGAGGCTTTCCTGCCATGAACGATTCGCTCTCCCCTTCGCCCGCTCTCGATCCGCTCTCCGGACGCTGCCCGACGGTCGCGGAACTCGATGCCTTCGTCAACAGTCTGGTCGACGAACGGACGGCCGACTCGATCCTCGACCATCTGGCGCGCTGTTCCGAGTGCGAATCGACGATGGTTCGTCTCGAGCGCGATGCGGCGACGCGGATGACCTTCGCCGGCCGGTCTCCGGCGAACGACGCGCGGTTCGAGGAAGAGTCGGAGTGCCGGCGTCTGGTGGAACGGGTCGCCGCGGAACTCCCCGGCCGAACGACGCCGAGCGTCGATCCGGTCGGCTCGACCGACGATGCGGCGATCGGACACGATGAAGCGACCTCGGTGATCGACCTGTCGCGCACCGTTCGCGACTACCGGATCGTCGAGAAGATCGGCCAGGGAGGGATGGGAGCGGTCTTTCGCGCGATCCACACGCGACTCGATCGGGTCGTCGCGTTCAAGGCACTCCCGTCCTCCCGTCTGTCGGACCCTCAGGCGGTGGCGCGGTTCGAGCGTGAGATGCGCGCGGTCGGTCGCCTGGACCATCCGCACATCGTTCGGGCGATGGACGCCGGCGAGCATGACGGAGAGCACTACCTGGCGATGGAGTTCGTCAGCGGCAGCGACCTGTCGCGCATCTCGCGGCGCCTCGGACCGCTCCCGATCGCCGATGCGTGCGAGATGATCCGTCAGGCGGCGCTCGGCCTGCAGCATGCGCACGAACACGGCCTCGTCCATCGGGACATCAAGCCGGGGAATCTGATGCTCTCCGACGGCGGGATCGTCAAGATCCTCGACCTCGGCCTGGCGATGCTCTCGGAAGGGGAAGCGACCGATCAGCCCGAACTGACGATGACCGGCCAGGTGATGGGAACGGTCAGCTACATGGCTCCGGAACAGGGGAGCGGCACCGGCGGGGTCGACATCCGTGCCGACATCTACGCGCTCGGGGCGACGCTGTTCAAGCTGCTGACCGGAAGCGCGCCGTTCGAGGGAGCGGCCTACGCGACGCCGCTCAAGCGACTGATGGCCCTCGCGAACGAGCCGGCTCCCGATCTCCGCGCGCGCCGCGACGACATCCCCGAACCGCTGGCAGCACTCGTGGCACAGCTGCTCGACAAGACCCCCGAGGGGCGACCGGCGGAGCCGCGCGAAGTGGCGGAGCGACTGAGACCGTTCGTCGCGAAGGCCGATCTCCGCCAGGTAATCGCTCGGGCGACCGACCGCACGGTCGATCAGCTCCCTCCACCCGATGCATCGATCGGCCTCGGTCTCTCGACTCCGCCGAACGCTGCGGCCACCGGCGGTCACGACGAGACGGTCGTCGAGACGCGTGGAGCCCGCCCGCTCGTCTCGCCTCGTGCCGACGAACGCCTAGCGCCGAGTCTCGCGAAACCGTCGGCGCGCCTTGCCTCATCGAGTCGCCGGCGCGTTCCGGTCCTGGTCGCCCTCGCGGTCTTGGGTCTCGGCGGATTGATCTACTTGGGAATCGTCATGTCGATTCGGACTCCCAAGGGAGTGATCGACATCGAAGTGGCGGACGAGGCGATCGATCAGGTGGCGATCGCGGTGGAGCGAGGGGGGCGACAGGTCTCGATCGCCGACAAGCAGAACGGTTGGGAGCTGCGTGTCGATGAAGGGGAGTTCCGCGTCGCGCTGGTCGAGGGAGCGGAGCGATTCGAGCTGGATCGCGACTCGGTCAACGTCTCGCGCGACGGGCGAGCGATCGTCCGTGTTCGGCGACGAGCCGACGATGCGGGAGCGGCGATCGCCGCCGTGCCGGCGGAGAACGAAACCGCGATGCCCGATCGAGATCCCTCGCACGACGCGACCGATCCGCCGTCGCCGGAAGAGAATCCGAACGAGGTCGATCCGCGTCCGTTCCGAGTGGTGCGAGCCGACGGAACGAGCGAGTCGTACATGGGTTTCTGGGGGGCGATCGAGAACTCGAACGACGGTGAGTTCGTCGAGGTGCTGCGGAACGGCCCGGTCGATCTGCCGTTCGATCCGCTCGTCTATCGACCGGTGCGCATTCGTGCTGCCGCCGGCTATCGCCCGCTGCTGGTGATCTCGTCCGAGCACGGCTCGACGCTGCATCAGGGGGTGGAGTTCGTCGATTGCGACCTCGATCTGCGGGGGGCGCGACTCTACGGTTACGCCGGTGCCGAGCAGAACGATCCCCCTTGGGTCTTCGAACGCTGCCGGATCCTCGGTGCGATCGCCAGCGGTATCGAAACGCTGATCATTCGCGACTCGATCCTGGCCACCGAGTCGATCTTCTACGTGCCGAATCGAGGGCTGAACTCGAGGATCGAACTCGAACGTTGCGCCCTCAAGTCGCATTCGAGCGGGTTTCATTTTGCCGAGGGGGCGCACGAGATCGTGTTGCGGAACTGCACGTGGCACTCCCGCAGCAACGGCAGTATGGACCTCGTTCGCATCGATCCCGGAGCGACGGTCTCGATCCAAGCCGAAGGGACGCTCTTCGCCGTCGACCGGATCCTCCCCGACATGTTCGATGATGCGGCTCGACCCGGCATCACCTGGCGCGGTTCGGGGAATGTCGCGGCCGGCTTTCCGCCCCTGGACGAAACGGGCAAGAACGATCTGACCTTCGCTGACGATTCGGCACGGTCGATCACGCCGTTCGCTCGTCTGGTCCCGCTCGACTATACGGTCGACTTCGATTTCATCGCAATCGGCATGCGTCCTTCCGACGTCCGAGTCGCCTCGTTGGAGCGTTTCGTCGCGACGCTTCGCGACGCCGATCCGACGCTCGATGCCGGCCCGAACTTCGCCACCGTCGGCGCCGGCGATGCGTACGAACGGGTCCGCGACGCGAACGAGGAGCAGGACGAACCGCATCGCCCGGAACGCCTGGACGGAGGCGCGTTTCTCGTGACGACGGGGAACGGTCCTCCTCGGCCGTATCGATCGTTGCAGGAAGCGTGCGATGCGGCCAAGGACGGCGACGTGATCGAGATCCGCTCGGACGCCGACTTCGGATCGGTGACGATTTCCGGGGACCGATCGGTGACGATCCGCCCCGCTCGCGGCTATCGTCCGCATGGCAAGCGGATCGATGTGGTGGGTCGAGGGGCGACCTTCGAAGGTCTGACCTTCGACTACCTGGATACGAATCTCTTCGACGAGCAAACGTCGTCGACTCGGGCCGACGCCGTGCGAGTCAAGAACTGCACGGTCGGCGTCGTGAACTCTCGGGCGACCGAACGACGATCGATCGAGATCAGCGATTCGTTGACGGTCATCATCGGCGTCACCACGTCGACAGGAGGTCACCTGACCGTGCGAAACTCGATTGCCGATCTGGTCATGGCCCCGGCCGACGAGAGTGCGCCGAACGGCGACGTCAGGATCGAACGGAGTCTGATCTGGAATCCACGAGGGATCGATCGGGGCGCCATCCGATTCCACGCCACCCAAAAAGTCGTGTTGGAGCGATGCCTTTTCGTCGGCGGCTACCAGGCGCTGGAAGGGATCAACGGAATCCTCGACTACACCGGAACCGGCAACGTCTACTGCGCTTCGGGTGGAGTGAGCACGCTCGGTGGTTACCCCTCCAAACCGCTCCGACTGGTCGGGAGCGCGATCGCGACCGATGTCGATGCCAGGGAAGGGCTCCCGGTCGACATGATTCCGTCCGGATGGCGACTTCCCGAAAAGCTGACGGCTCGACTCCCCGAGGGAACGAGCGTCGGCGTCTCGATCGAAACGCTTTCCGAGCGCCTCGGCGAACGGGAGCAGGTCTTTCGGCGCGAGTGAGGCTTTTCCGACGACGCGGCGTCGCACGGCCGCGCGTCGGGGACGACGCGGGCCTACGCCAGGCGACGCGTCTTCG
>CAZZBI010000024.1:0-27444 GCA_964652385.1 uncultured Pirellulaceae bacterium
CTGGAGCGGATCCGACGACAATTCGATGCCGAACTGCGTTCGGTCTCGTCGACACTCGGCTCGGCGCACGGCATTCGCTATCGAGTCGACGTTCCGGCGCCTCTTCCGGCTTCGGTCTCGTCCGCCCCGCCGCTCGCGCCGACGAATGATGCCGTCGACTCGGCCGGGGACCGGCGAAACCGGCGGCCGGTCGATCCGGCGACGACCCGAGTCGAATCGCGCCCGGCCATCGAATCGCGCTCGGCGATCGAATCGTCCCCCAAGCCGACCGCCGTCATCGACGAACTGGACGACTATGTCGCCGGTCCGCATAACCGGCTGGCGGTCGCCGCGGCACTCGAAGTCCTGCGCAAGCCCGGCTCGTGCACGCCGATGTTCGTCTGCGGTCCGACCGGTTCGGGAAAGAGCTGGCTGCTGCGGGCCATCCATACTCGGGTGCTGCGCGAGCGGCGATTCCGGAGCGTGTCGATCACTTCGGAGCAGTTCACGACCGGCTTTCTCGAGGCGCTGCAGGGGCGCGGCTTGCCGAGCTTTCGCGCCAAGCATCGGGATACCGATCTGCTGCTGCTGGACGACGTTCAGTTCTTCTCGGGGAAGCGGGCGACGCTGGTCGAGTTGCTGGCGACGATCGATCGGCTGATCGCCGACGGTCGGCAGCTGGTCGTCACGTCGAATCGACTCCCCGCGGAGCTGACCGAGCTCGGCCCCGAACTCGCGGCCCGACTCGGTTCGGGCCTCGTCTGTACGGTCGACCATCCGGTCGGCGAAGCGAAACGCGAACTGATCCGCCGCATGGCGACTCGCAAGGATCTGCAGCTCGAAGAGAGCGTGCTCGATCTGCTCGAACGGGAGATTCCGGGAGACGCGCGGCGCATCTCGGGAGCGATCCATCGACTCGCGGCACTTCGCATGACCGGTTCGCCGATCGACGATCCGGCCGGACTGCGACCTCATCTGAGCGATCTGCTGCAGGCGGGACCGGCGACGGTCGGCATGCACGAGATCGAAGAGGCGGTCTGCGAGACGTTCGGGATCGATCGAGCGACGCTCCGGTCGTCCAGCAAGACGCGGCAGAGCAGCCAGCCGCGGATGCTCGCGATGTTCCTGGCTCGGCGCATGACGCGAGCCGCGCTTTCGGAGATCGGCGACTACTTCGGCGGTCGTCGCCACAGCACCGTCGCGACCGCCCAACGGACGGTCGAACAGTGGATGGCGGATGACCGAACGGTCGGCTCGATGAGTCGGACGCTGCGGGTTTCGGAAGCGATTCGCCGGATCGAGCGGCGTCTGCGCTGCGGCTAAGCCGGCTGGGGCGGCAACCGGCGATCGAGCCGGTCTTCCGGTCGCCCCCTGGCCTCCCCCTTCGCCGCCGGTCTCTCTTCACACCCCGGCCGCCGACCGCCGCGGATCGCCTCGGCCGCAGGCTCGTCGGTCCTTTCTGCCCGGGAACGCTTCCCCTACAATTCGGCCTGTTCGGCCGGAGTTTTCGGCCGCTGGTGGCTCGCGGTTCGATCGTGGCTCGCGGAAAGGTGGCGCGGCGTGAAGGTTCTGGTGGTCGGCAACGGGGGACGCGAGCACGCGCTGTGCTGGAAGCTGTCGCAGAGTCCGCGAGTCGATCAGGTCTTTGCGGCTCCCGGCAATGCCGGAACGGCGGAGGAGGCGGCGAATGTTCCGATCGCCGCGACCGATATCGCCGGCCTGGTGAAGTTCGCCAAGAACAACGGAGTCGGCCTGACCGTCGTCGGCCCCGAAACGCCCCTCTGTCTCGGCCTGGTCGATGCCTTCCAGAAGGAAGGGCTGCGCGTCTTCGGTCCGAACAAGGGGGCCGCTCAGCTCGAAGGCTCGAAGGTCTTCTGCAAGAACCTGCTGCATCAGGCGACCGTGCCGTCGGCCGAGTATCGGGTCTTTCGCTCGGCCGAGTCGGCGGAGCATTACATCACCGATCGATATCCGGACGAGTCGCAGGACGTGCCGGTGGTGGTGAAGGCGGACGGACTGGCGTCCGGCAAGGGAGCGATCGTCTGTCGTCGCCGGGACGAGGCGGTCGACGCGATCCGCCGGATCGCGCGTCTCAAGGAGTTCGGCAGCGCCGGTGACCAGTTGGTGATCGAAGAGCGACTGGACGGACCGGAAGCGAGCGTGCTGGCGATCACCGACGGCAAGACGATCCTGACGCTCCCGCCGGCTCAGGACCACAAACCGGCGTTCGACGGCGATCTAGGGCCGAACACCGGCGGCATGGGAGCCTATTGCCCGACGCCGATGGTCGATGCCGACACGCTCTCGTTCGTCGAGCAGCGGGTGCTGGTGCCGACGCTCCATGCACTGAAGAAGCAGAAGATCCAGTTCCGCGGCGTGCTCTATGCGGGGCTGATGCTGACCAACCAGGGACCGAAGGTTCTCGAGTACAACGTCCGTTTCGGCGATCCCGAATGCCAGCCGCTGCTGATGCGACTGCAGAGCGACCTGCTCGACATTCTCGAGGCGACGGTCGACGGGCAGCTCGATCGGATCGAACTGCCGGTCTGGGATCCGCGCCCGTCGGTCTGCGTCGTGATGGCGTCGGACGGGTATCCGGGGGAATACAAGACGGGCCACGACATCCGCGGCCTGAACGAAGCGGCTGCCGTGCCGGACGTGAAGGTCTTTCACGCCGGCACGCGTCTGGACGGCGATCGCGTTCTGACCGACGGCGGCCGAGTGCTGGGGGTCACCGCGCTCGGCTCGAGCGTATCGGCGGCGAAGCTCCAGGCCTACACGGCGGTCAAGGCGATCCGCTGGACCGGCGCCTGGTGCCGCAAGGACATCTCGGACAAGGCACTCGGCTTCGATTCCTGAGTCGCCGCGGAGGGGCGATCGGCACGCAGGTCGAACGCCCCCTACCCCCCTCGAATCAGAAACGCGGTCGATCGAGACCGACGAAGTCGCGCGGCGTCGCGACGCGAGGCGGCTCCGGTTCGTCGCTCTTGAACAGGTTGGTGAACCAGTTCCCTTCCTTCTTCTCGGCTCGGGCGCTCGAGGTGAAGCCGCGCGAACCGGTGATCGGCGGCGAAGTGGCCGGCATCCGGTTCTTCTTCGCCCAGGGATTCATCCAGCTGGTCGCCGATGCGACGCTGCGACGCGTGTTGCGACTCCACGTCGACAGCGTCGAGGGGCGTTTGGGGGGCGGAGGGGTCTCGCGCTTCGGAATCAGCGAAAACCCGCTCGACGAGCTCGAGGAGGTGCTTCGGGACTTGAACGGGTTGAGGTTCGGCATCCGGAAGCCGTCCCAGGCGGTCGATCCGGAAACGGCGACGATGACGCAGATCGTCGCCACCACCATCGGAACCTTGAGCGATCGCATCGCTTCGTTCTCCGCAAGACGACATGAGCAGCGCGCAGCCCACCCGGCGGCACGTGCGGGGCGGAGAGTCGCAGAAGCGAGTCGCCGAGTCCAGGTCGATTCGCGAAGCGTCGCGACTGGTTTAAGATGAGTCCCCAGGCACCGCTGCCCCCCGATGATCTCCTTTCGAGGAACCCCGATGAGTCCCTCCGCTTCAGCGACCCCATCCGCCGCGCGACTCGGCTTCATCGGCGGCGGGAGGATGGCTCAGGCGCTGGCGGCCGGCATCGCCGAACGGGGCTCGGGAAACGCGAGCATCCGTTTTCACGATCCGAATGCCGCGGCGAACGAGGCCTTTCGGCGTCTGGTCCCCGGCTCGATCGCGTGCGACGACAACCGCCGACTGGTCGCCGAGTCGGATCTGGTCGTGTTGGCGGTCAAGCCGGCGTATGTCGATGCGGCGCTCGCGGCGGCCGGTGATCTGACCGGCAAGCTGGTCCTGTCGGTCGTCGCGGGCCGGACCCTGGCGGATCTGGCCGGGCCGGTCGGGCATCGGCGGATCGTCCGCGCGATGCCGAACACGCCGGCGCTCGTCGGCTGGGGGGCGACCTGCTACGCGCTCGGCTCCGGTGTCCTGGACGGCGATCGCGAGCGGGTCGAGGATCTGCTCGCTTCGGTCGGGCTGGCGTTCGAGGTTCCCGAGTCGGCGCTCGACGCGGTCACCGGCGTCTCGGGGTCCGGCCCGGCTTACGTCCTGCTGATGATCGAGGCGTTGGCGGACGGCGGAGTGCGGATGGGCTTGCCTCGCGAGCTGGCGCTCCGCTTGGCTGCTCGAACGGTCGCCGGAGCCGGGGTGCTGGTCGAGCGGACGGGGACTCACCCGGCGCTGCTCCGCGAACAGGTCACGAGCCCGGGCGGGACGACCGCAGCGGCGCTGGCGGCGCTCGAAGCGGGAGCGGTCCGCGCGCATGTCCAGGAGGCGGTCCGCGCGGCGGCGCTTCGAGCGGCCGAAATGGGGCGCGAGGGAGCGGTGAGCCAAGCACAACGCAGCGGTGCCGTGGGAAACGGCGGTTCGGAAGGTCGCAAGGGTTGAGGTTGAGCGATGTCCGTCTTCTGCAAGATCGACGACAAGCACGTGCCGGTCTATCGAGTCGTCTGGATCGCGGATGTCCCGCATTTCTGCGGTGCCGAGGACTGCGTGGCGGAAGGGCGCTACGAGATCAGACTCGAGGCGGACGAGTCGGTGTGGGCGAGTCGCGAGGAACGGGATAGCATGCTGGCCGCGGTAGAACGCTGGCACGGCGGTCCCGGTTCGGACGAATCCTGGGAATGATCGGAACGGCTCCATGTCGCTCTTCGAAGACGATCGGTACCGGTATCGCGAGACCTGCTTCGTTCTGTTCGCGTGTCGTTCGCTCCCCGACGTCCGCTCGATCGTCGCGTCGCTTGCCGGCCTGGGGGATCGCTACCGACTGTCGAAGCCCGAGACGACGCCCGACGGTGCCTTCGACTCGCTCACGATCCGCTGCCCCTACGATCGTTCGGCGATGGACATCACCTTGGTCGCGGACGACGATATCGCGGAGCAGGTCGAGGCGTGGAACGAGGAGTTCCGGCAGTTCACCTTGTCGGATGTCGATCGTGCGAAGCTCGAGCGGCTGGCCGATTTCGACTGTCGCTTCGACATCTTCCATTTCGAACAGATCGCCGCGTCGGGCAACTCGGCGGACGACGACGACGGCGACGCCGAGACGTTCGATCCCGGAGCGCTGCTGGTCGTGCTCCAGCAGCTCGCTCGACTAACCGGCGGCATCGGCGTCGATCCGCAGAGCGCGACGCTCCTCTGATCCGCACCGATCGCCTCTCGCTCACCTTCGTCCGCCGGACGAATCGGTCGCGATCGGTCACCGTTCCACGAGAGGTTCTCGGGCGATGCTCGCCAAGGAAATCAAGTCCGGCTCGATCGTCACCTACCTGGAAGCCCCTTGCCTGATCGAGGCGGTTTCGGTTCAGTCGCCGTCGGCTCGCGGAGCGGCGACCCTCTACAAGTTCCGAGCTCGGAACCTGGTCACGAAACAGAAGGTCGACATCACGCTCAAGGGGACCGACAGCCTCCCCGATGCCGACTTCGAGAAGCGTCTGGTCAAGCTGATGTACGTCGATCCGACCGATGTTCATCTGCTCGACCAGACCGACTACAACGAGTATGCGATTCCATGCGAGACGATCGCCGACGAGATGCGGTTTCTGACGGAGGATCTCGAGGACGTCTATGCGCTGATCTATGAGGACGAATGCGTCGGCCTCCAGTTGCCCCAGACGGTCGAGCTGACGGTGACGCAGTGCGATCCGGCGGCGCGCGGCAACTCGGCGACCAGCCGAACGAAGCCGGCGACGCTTCAGACCGGTCACATCGTGCATGTCCCCGACTATCTGAAGGAAGGGGAACGCGTGAAGGTCGACACCCGCACCGGCGAGTTTCTGTCGCGCGCCTGAGTCGGCCTTTCGCGGCGATGGGCGGTCGCGTACCGTCCGGCACCCCCCGTGTCCTTCCCTACCAGAACCGTTGACCTTCGGGAGTCGAGCATGTCCGCCCGACCGACGTTCGATCGAGTCCGCTCCCTGTCGATCGGCCTTGCCTTTGCCGGCATGATGGTGACGCTGCTGGCGTTCACCGGATCACGACTGGACGATCGAGCCGGTCGAGTCGGCGCGGCGGAGTCGCCCGAGGAGGCGGCCGGTGACGTCGAACGGATCGAACCGTTCGAACTCCCCGATCTCGACGGCGCACCATGGCGGTTGGCGGAGCGGCCGGAGCGGCCGACCGCCGTGATCTTCATCGGCGCCGAGTGCCCGATCGTCGGCTTGGCGATCGATCGGATCGGCGAACTCGCTCGGGAGCATCAGGGACAGGTCGACTTCGTGCTGATCGACTCGAACCGCCAGGACTCGGCCGACGATCTGAAACGATTCGCGCACGACCATCAGGTGACGCTTCCGTTGCTGCGCGACGTCGACAATCGGATCGCCGACGCGATGCGAGCCCAGCGGACTCCCGAAGCGATCCTGATCGATCGCGATCGCCAGGTCCGTTATCGAGGCCGAATCGACGATCGCTACTCGTACGGCGTGCGGCGCCCCGAGGCGACGAGCGAAGAGCTGGCGAACGCGATCGACCAGATGCTGGCCGGCCATCCGATCGCGGTCCCGCGCACCGAGGCGGTCGGCTGCCTGATCGGCCGGTTGGTCGAGCCGTCGGCCGACGCTTCGGTCACCTACTGCAATCGCGTTGCGGCGATCCTCCAACGGAAATGCCTGGAGTGCCATCGGTCGGGCGAGATCGGTCCGTTCTCGATGGAGTCGTTCGACGAGATCGTCGGCTGGGCCGAGATGATCGCCGAAACGGTCGAGACCGAACGGATGCCACCGTGGCACGCCGATCCGGCCCACGGGGACTTCGCCAACGATCGTCGCCTGACCGACGACGAGAAGCGGGCCATCTACGATTGGGCCGCCGCAGGAGCTCCGTACGGCGATCCGGCCGACCTCCCCGAACCGCCGTCGTTCATCGAAGGTTGGCGCATCGGCGAGCCCGATCTGGTGATCCCGATGAGCGACACACCGTTCTCCGTCCCGGCCAAGGGGGAAGTCCCCTACCAGTACTTCGTCGTCGATCCGGGCTTCGAGACCGACCGCTGGATCCGCCAGGCCGAATGTCGCCCCGGCAATCGCGAGGTGGTGCATCACATCATCATCGGGATCCAGTCGCCGGAGGGTCAGGAGCGACAGCGCGGGGCGCTCGAGAGCGAATGGTTGACCGCGACGGCACCGGGAGCGGCGCCGCTCGACCTTCCCGCCGGGATGGCCAAGCGGATTCCCGCCGGCTCGAAGCTCGTCTTTCAGATGCACTACACCACCAACGGCCGCGCGACGACCGACCTCAGCCAGGTCGGTTTCGTCTTCGTCGACGAAGCGGAGGTGCGTCATGAACTGCTGACGCAACAGGCGATCAACACCGAGTTCACGATCCCGCCGCATGCCGCCGACCACCCGGTCGACGCCGCCTATCGGTTCCGTCGCGAGTCGATCGTGACGGCGCTCTTCCCGCACATGCATCTGCGAGGCAAGGCGTTTCGCTACGAGGCGGAGTACCCGGACGGGACGCGCGAGATCCTGCTCGACATCCCGCGTTACGACTTCAACTGGCAGAACGCGTATGTCTTTCGCGAGCCGAAGCGATTCCCGGCCGGCACGCGTCTGAGATGCTTCGCGAGGTTCGACAACTCGAGCGAGAACCTGTCGAATCCGGCTCCCGATCAGCCGGTCCGCTGGGGCGAGCAGACTTGGGAAGAGATGATGATCGGCTATTTCGACATGTATGTCCCCGAGGACGACCGGTCGCGCTGATCGTCGATCGGAACCGGTCGCGCCGCTCGGCCGGCCCGCCGCGAAGTTCGATGCTCGGTTCGGAGTTGTCGCGTTCCGCCGATCGACTTGCCCCCTGGCTGGGATGAAGCGTTCGATCCGCTTGTTCGATCTGCGAGTTCGAACACCGACTTCCGGAACGAGGCCCGACCGCCGTTCGCTGCGCGAGGGTCGAGCGCGCGTCGGCCGAGCCGGTCGCTCGGAATGACTGACTCGGCAAGGGGCGAACGGAGCCGCTCCCCTTCCCCCGGAGGCCGGATCGGTTCTTCTCAGGGTTCGAGGCCCCCCGTAGAATCGCGCCTGCGGTGGAGTCGGCCGATCGGCAACCTCCCGCGGGAACTCCCTCTACCCTCGTGCGAAGACCATGTCTGCCACCAAGGACTACGGGCGTCTGTTCAACTTCTCGGCCGGCCCGGCCGTGATGCCGGTTTCGGTGCTCGAACGGATGCGGGACGAGCTCCTGTGCCTGCCGGGAGTCGGCAGCTCGATCCTCGAGATCAGCCATCGAAGCAAGGCGTTCGATGCGATTCTCGATCGGACGATCGACGACCTGAAGCAGCTGCTGGGGATCCCGTCGGGCTACTCGGTCCTGTTTCTGCAGGGGGGATCGCGGTTGCAGTTCTCGATGGTCCCGATGAACCTGCTACGCGATTCGGGGCGAACCGCGCAGTACGTCATCACCGGCACCTGGGGAAAATCGGCGCTGGTCGAGGCGGTGAAGGAGGGGAAGACCGAGGTGCTGTGGGACGGCAAGGGGGGAAACTACTCGCAGCTCCCGCGCTGGTCGGACGTCAAGGTCTCTCCCGAAGCGGCCTATCTGCACGTGACGAGCAACGAGACGATCCAGGGGATCCAGTTTCATGACGATCCGACCGGCATCGCGGCTCCGGTCGTCAGCGACATGTCGTCCGATTTCCTGTCCCGTCCGGTCGACGTCTCGCAGTACGGACTGATCTACGCCTGTGCTCAGAAGAACGCCGGTCCGGCGGGAGTCACGGTCGTCATCATTCGCGACGACCTGTTGGCTCGCGGCGCCGAGTCGATGCCCGGCTATCTGCTGTACCGCAATCACGCCGAAGGAAAGTCGTGCTACAACACGCCGCCGACCTTCGCGATCTACGCGATGGGGCTGATCGTCCGCTGGCTGCTGGACGACATCGGCGGTCTCGGGAAGATGGCCGAGGCGAATCGGAGCAAGGCGTCGCTGCTGTACGACGCGATCGATCGCTTCCCCGCGTTCTACCAGGGGCATGCCGAAAAGTCGGTCCGCTCGATGATGAACGTCACCTTCCGTCTGCCGAACGAGGAGCTGGAGGGGGCGTTCCTGACCGAAGCGAAGAAGGCGGGCTGCACCGATCTGAAGGGGCATCGGAGCGTCGGCGGCATCCGCGCGTCGATCTACAACGCGATGCCTCGCGAAGGGGTCGAGACGCTCGCGTCGCTGATGACCTCGTTCGCCGAGCGGCACGGCTGAGCCGCGTCGTTCGACGATCGCCTCCGTTCTCCTTACCTCACCGAAAGTGCTCGTGATGCATCGCGTGTTGTTGCTCGATCCGCTCTCCCCCGAAGGGCTCGATCTGCTGAAGGCCGCTCCCGGAGTCGAGTACGTCGAGAAGCTCGGACTGAAGGGACCGGCGCTGCGCGAGGCGCTTGCCGAAGCGGATGCTGCGATCTGTCGCAGCGGCGTGAAGATCACGGCCGAGTCGCTCGAAGGGAATCGCCGGCTGAAGGCGATCGCGCGGGCCGGGGTCGGCACCGACAACATCGACAAGGAAGCGGCGACCCGCGCCGGGATCGTCGTGATGAACACGCCGGCCGGCAACACGATCAGCACGGCCGAGCATGCCTTTTCGCTGATGCTCGCCCTGTCGCGCTGCGTCGCGCCGGCCTATCGCAGCTTGTGCGAAGGGCGGTGGGATCGGAAGAGCTATATGGGAACGCAGCTCGCCGGCAAGACGATCGGCATCGTCGGTCTCGGGCGAATCGGCATGGCCGTCGCGCAACGAGCGCTGGCGTTCGAGATGAACGTCGTCGGCTATGACCCGTTCCTGGCGAAGGACGCGGCCGAGAAGCCGGGAATCCGTCGGGTCGGCACGATCGAAGAACTGCTCCCGCAGGTCGACTATCTGACGGTCCATACGCCGCTGACCGCCGAGACGCGCGATCTGATCCGGTCCGAGAACCTCGAGCTGCTCAAGCCCGGAGTCCGCCTGATCAACTGCGCTCGCGGCGGGATCTACAACGAGACGGCGCTGGTCGAAGGGCTCGAGAGCGGGCGGATCGGCGGCGTCGCACTCGACGTCTTCGAAGAGGAGCCGTGCACGAACAGCCGCCTGTTCGGCTTGCCGAACGTCCTCTGCACGCCGCACCTGGGAGCGAGCACCGAAGAGGCTCAGACGCTCGTCGCGGTCGAGGCGGTGCAGCTGATCCTGAAGTTCCTGACGACCGGCGAGATCCGTCACGCGGTGAACGTGCCGAGCGTCGATCCGGCGACGCTGGCCGCCTGTCGCGGCTATCTGCAGGTCGCCTATCGCCTCGGCAAGCTCGCCTCGCAATGGCACGGCGGAGCGGTCGAGGGGCTCAAGCTCTCGTTCCGCGGCGGACTCGACGCCAAGGAGACCGGGATCCTCGGATCGGCCGTCTGTGCCGGACTGCTCGAGAACGTGGTCGACGAGAGCCCGAATCTGATCAACGCCGCGGTCCTCTGTCGCGAGCGAGGGATTTCGATCGTCGAGGAGCGGAGCGAGGACAAGGCGGCGTTCGACGTCTCGATCGGCCTCGAGGTGTCGGGGGGAGGCAAGACCGTCTCGCTCGGCGGCACCCTCTTCGGCAGCTCGATGCCTCGGCTGTTCATGATCGACGGACACCGACTGGAAGCGTATCTGGACGGTTCGATGCTCGTCTTCCTGCATCGCGATCGTCCGGGAGTCATCGGCTTCGTCGGTTCGGTTCTGGGCAAGCATCAGGTCAACATCGGTCAGATGTCGGTCGGCCGTGCGTCTCAGAAGCCGGACGGATCGGCCATCGGCATCCTGAACCTCGACAGCGCGGTTCCGGCCGAGGCGATTCGGGAGATCCTGTCGTACGACGGGATCGACTCGGTCGTGCCGGTCGAACTTCCGGCTCCGAACTGGGCTCCCGGCTGGCTCGGCGGCGCCTGATCGGGTGAGTTGAGCGGCGACGCGGCGGCGACTAGCGTGGAAGTCGGCCCCGGGCAGGCGTCGAAGACGCCGGCCCCGGGTCGGCCGTTCGCTCGTCCGGAGACGCTCCGATCGCTGCTCAAGCGTTCCCTCTCGAGATCGATCGCGACGACGTCGGCGTCGAACGTCACGGTGCGTCATCGCGCGGCGCTCTTCCGTGGCGCGTCCTGATCCTGCCCTTCGCCTACGCGATCCTCTGGCAGATTCTCACGGCTCGCCTGGCCATCGCTCCGGTCGATCGCCTTTCGCTCGCCCTGCTCGGCCTCCCGCTGTTGGCATGGCTCTTCGCACGCTGGGGGTCGGACGCTTTCGCGTCGTACGGCTCGACCTCGCGACGCCTCGAAGCCCTGCTGCAACGCTCGCTGCCCGAACACGACGGCGGACTTCCGCCGATCTCGGTGCTCCGCAGCGGACGAGCCAATGCGTTGGCGTTCGGCCCGAGCCGCCGACTCGGGAGGATCCTGGTGACGAGCGGCCTGTTGCGGGCGCTCGATGCGGGACGCCTGCGGATGTTCCTGCTGCACGAACTGTCGCATCTCGATCGCCGGCATTTCGGAATTCGCCAGGTCGCGATCTGGGGAGCCGCCGGGATCTCGATCCGCTTGGGAAGCGACCTCGTGTCGTTCGCGCCGTCGGTGACGGCGATGTCGGCCGCGTTGATCCTGATCGGACTGACGCTCGTGTCGGTCGTCATGAGGCGACTGGAGTTCGACGCGGACCTGTCGGCGGTCGAGACGGCACGGCGGGCGGGGCGCTCGATCCGTTCGGCGGCGCAGGAACTGGCCGAGGCGATCGAGATCGCATCGCCGGTGGCGGACGATCGAGGGGGCCTATGTCATCCGAGCGTCGGCGCGCGTGTCGCGTTATTGCGCTCGCTGCACGACGAGCGCTCGATCCGGCGAGCGCGGGATCGAACGATGATGACGGTCGCGATCGCGATGTCGTCGATCGCGGCGCTGGCCCTGATGACCCACGGATTCCGACTCGCCTGACGAACCGGCGAGCCAACGTCGTCATGGCGTGACGTCGATCGGCGCGCGACCTCGCTCCGGTCGCTGTCCTGGCGCGTCGGACGATCGACCGAAGAACCGACACGATCCTCAGTCACGACGATGCTTGCCTCGATTCCCGCCGCTGCGAGTCGGTTCGAGGCGAAGGCGTTCACGGACGGGGCCGATCGAGATCCGCGTCGACGATTCGATCTCCTGTGTTCCGACTCGCGGGGACCCGATCCATGACTCATGCGGCCTTTTCCGACAACGACTCCGAGATCGCACGCCGCCTCCACCGCCATCCTTCGTTCCGAGGGGGGAAGCTTCGACTCCAGCGACACGAGAAGCGGATCGTTCTCCAGGGATCGGTCCCGACCTGGTACGACAAGCAACTCGCGCAGGAGCTGATCCGTCGCCTGGACGACGTCGAGGAGGTGGTGAACGACCTGGTGGTCGACGCCGACGCGATCGACCGTCCGAGTTCGCTTCCGCCGCGCTGATCGACGGGCGGATCTCGAACGAGCGTCCGAGCACCAACGAAGCGAGCCGCCCGAGATCGCAGGATCTCGGGCGGCTCGTCGCATTTCTTGCCGGCAGAATCCGATCTGTCTCGGCGAGTCGCAGTGACTTCGTCGAGACAGGAGCGGGTCAGACGCGGAGCGCGATCTGACCGACCGAGCTCGAGAACTCCGACACCTGGAAGCGGGCGTAACGGTCGTCCGACTGGACGTAGATCGAGTCGAGGTCGATCGTTCGGCCGACCTTGCGGCCGCCATTGTAGATCTCCAGCGCCTCGATCCGCCCCTCTTCGCGCCCCATGTTGCGGATCCGGACCGACGCGAGGCTCGGACCGTTCGTCTTCCAGATCGACACGTGCAGATCCTGACCGATCCGGCGGGCGGTGATCGTCGATGCGAAGGTCCGCTCGCTGAGGTTCGTGACGTCGATCCCCTGCAGGTCGAGTCGGAGGACGTCGCGTCCGCCGCCGAGCTGCTCGTCGATCGTGTCGTCGCCGTCGGCGATGCCGACCAGGTACGTGTCGTTACCGGCTCCGCCCGACGTCCAGTCGCTGCCGCCGAGGCCGCGGATGAAGTCGTTGCCGCGGTTCCCCATGATCCGATTCGCGACGATGTTGCCGGTCAGATCGTCGGCACCGTCGCCGCCGTACAGGTTCTCGATGCGAGTCCCGTAGGCGATCGTCAGCGCCTGATCCTGGCCGGCGAAGGTCGTGAACATGCCGGGACGCAGATCGGCCGTGACGTTGATCGCCTGGTTGCTGAAGTCGAGCGTGTCGACTCCGTTCGCATCGTAGATCGTCTGGACCGTCGGCGTGTTGGCCGCGAACCGGTAGGTCGTGTTGCCGGCGTTGAAGGTGCTGTTCGAGCCGTACATCTCCTGAATGGCAGCGATGTCGTAGAGCTGCGGAGTCGACGGTTCGAGGCCCGACGTCGGCCCGGCGTACGACATGACGGTGTAGATCCGCGAGTCGGTCAGCGCCGGCAGTCGGACATCCTGATCGAACGGATGCGACAGGCCGAGGGCGTGGCCGATCTCGTGGATCGAAGTGAGGAAGTTCATCGAACCCTCGTCCTGATTCACCCGCATGTCGTCCGCGGTGTCGACCAGGAACGTGTTCCAGTTCAGCCAGACGTCGCCGGCCAGGCGATTGGGCGACAGGACGCCGTCGGGACCGTACGCCCAACCGAAGATGCTCTCGTCGCCGAGATCGGCCGATCCGAATCGCATGACGCCGCCGACCAGGTCGGAGACCTCGCGGAAGGTGACTCCCGAGACGTTCGACCACCGCTCGAGCGCCGTGCGGACGGCGTTGCGCATCAGCCCGTTCATCGACTGGAAGCCTTCTCGCTCCGGCGCATCGTCGGCGTAGTAGTCCGGCACGCGCGACATGAACGAGTAGGTGAGTTCGAGCCCGCGTCCTTCGACGGCCGACCAGGTCCCGAGCTGCTTGAGCGACGCGGTCATCCGCGGCTCGGTATGCACGCTGCCGGTGACCCAATCGCTCCAGTAGGTGCCGTTGGCGACGCGCACCATGAACTCGTCCTGGTAGCGATCGTCGCCGCTACCGCCGACATAGGTCAGTCGCGAGAACTCGCCGGCATTCAGCGAGTGCACGCGGTCGGCCGCGAGCCGGGCGCCGTCGAGGGCGAAGTAGCCGGAGCCGGCCGCGCCGTTGAGGTCGATCACCTGATAGGTCGACAGACGAGGACCGGCATCGGCCTGCTGAATCAGATCCGCTCCCGCCAACTCCTCGAACTCGTCGAGGACCACGACACCGGTGTTGCCCGGCGAGAGGACTCGGATCACCGGCTTGACGACCGTCATCATGTCGGCCGAATCGATGGCGCTCCAGCGGAGCCCATCGTTGACCTGAACGCGGAAGACCTCCTGATCGAAGGTGTCCGCAGCGTGATAGACGACCTTCGACAGCTGCGAATAGTCGACCGTGAACCAGACGCGCGCCGTCTGACGGACGCCGTTGACGGTGAAGTAGCCGCCGTCCGCCGCGACGCCGGTGTCGAAGAACCGGACCGTCTTGATCGTGTTGCCGTCGGCGTCACCGACCGAGATCAGCGAGTCGGCGGTCAGCGTCGCTCCGCGACCGAGCTTGCGCCCATAGGCTCGCACGGTCGGCGCAGTGGCGTTGGCCTGGAAGACGACATTGCCGATGTCGGCATTGCTCCAGTAACGGCCGTCGAACGACTGAGCCGAAATCTGCCCGAGCCGGACGCCGCTGCCGAGCGACGGGGCTTCGAGCACGAGCCGCGAGAGGTTGGCGGCGGTGACCGTGAACCAGGTCCCGGAAGCGACACGTCGACCGTCGTAGGTCAGCGTCCCCTGCCCCGTGTAACGGACCTTGTACTTGACGATCGAGAAACCGTCGGGGTCGCTCCCCGAGATGACGTTCGAGAGCCGAACGCGCTCGTTCGACAACGTTCGGACGTCCGAGACCGAAACGGTCGGAATCTGGCGATTGGGGGCGATCGTCCGCACCGTCACCGAAGCGGCATCGCTCCAGAGATGCGTCCGGCCGTCCGTGTCCTGCACGCGGACCTGCAGGCGATCGAGACCGAGCGTCAGCCCCGCGACGAACTTGAGCTTGCTCAGCTGGGCGGCCGAGAAAGTGAACCATCGGCCCGAAGTCAGACGCTTTCCGTCGTACTCCCAGTAGCCGCTCGACCGATCGAGCCCGTTGTCGATGATCGAGATCGACCGCAACGGGTTGTTCTCGATGTCGAGGAACGTGAACAAGCTCGACGCGGCAAGCTTGCTGCCGAGCGCGACCGTCGCGTTCTTGCCGATGACGCGGGGCCGAAACCGGTTCCCGCTCCCTGTTCCGTTCGCCATTGCTCGATTCTCCGATAAGCCTGCTGACCATCGCCCGCACGAACCCGAGGCGCCTCTACTTCCTCGAGCTCGAACCGACGATCAACCGTCTCTCAACCGTTTGAAAAGTTGGGGGATGCCGGCCGCGGTCGCCCCGCCGTCGACTCCTGCCCGATGGAACCCGGAGCGGATTCCTGCCGACGGATCACGCCGGCATCGACCAGTTTCTTGACCAGATCCTCCATGGCCGAGAAGCTCCGCAGGAATCCCTCCGGCGGCATCACGACCCGCTGCCGAAACTCGAGCGCAGGCTGCCCCTGCTCGTCTCGTTCGGTCACCGACAGACTGACCCAATCGATCCGGACCATGCCCCCGACGAGGGTGATCTCTCCGATTCCATCCGCGAACAGTTCCTGAGACGACACGCTGAACTCCCGAGAGCGATTGGGACGAGATCGTTCCGCGTCGCCGCCGAACGGCCCTGACGGACCGCCTTGACGGCGCGGCGGAACCGCCATCGTAGTTACGACCGGAAAGAGGTGTCCAGCATAAAACGCACGGAAACGACGATCGGACTCGTTGCTCCGATCGTTTCGACCCGAAGAACTCGAAACTGCTTCGATCAGCCGGCTATTCCCTCGAAATTCAGCCGCCGACTCCCATCGGATCGACACCTGGCCGCCGCCGTTCGGACCCTCGGTCGGTCCATTTCCGACCGCTCGTGCGACGCCCCCGTCACGGGCTCCCGTCGAGGTGCCCACCATCGACATGCAGGTGCCATTCGGGATGGCGAGCAGCGACCGAAACGAGCCAGCCTTCCGGGCATCGACAGCGATCGAGATAGAGCGATTCCAGTCGCTCGAGCCGCTCGATCGTTTCGGCTCCGGCCGGATCGATGTCGAAACCGAGGAGGTGCAGATGCCGAAGTCGCGACGAAGCGCCCAGCGGTGACAGATCGGCGGTCGCCGATCCTGCTCCCGGGCTCCCCTCGCCTCGCCCCTGGTCATCCGCTTCCGCTCCGACAAGTTCGATGCGGAGCGACTCGAGCTCGGGGAGCTCGGTCAGAAAGCCGAGATCGAGCTCTTCCCCCGTTACCCCCTCGACGTTCAATCGCCGGAGCTGCTCGAGCTGGGCGACGGCCTGCCATTCTCGCTTCGTCCAGCCGCTGGCGCCGACGGTCAGCTGCTCGACGCGAAACCGCTCCCCGAGACTCTTCAGACCGGCCGCATCGATCCCTCCTCCTCGAAACACGAAGCGAGTCAGTTTCGCCGTCGCCGGAAGCGATTCGAGGCGATCGAGCGTCGCCGGCGAGTCGACCTCGAAGGCCCCTTCACCTTCGTCCGACACCCCCCAGTTCCATGCCTCGGCCCACTCCCGAACCGGCGGCAAGTCCTGAGCCGGAGGCGGAAAATCACGTCCCGACTCGCCGCCGATCGCCGCCGCCGTGTGACCGCCCGGCCGATCGTCGGCGGTCGGCGATTCCGGCTCGCAGCCGCTCAGCAGGATCGCCGTACCGATCGCCGTTCTGCCGATCAACCGCTGCGCCAGCCGCAGCCGCGACAACTCTGGCGATAGCGATTGCCCGAGGTTCGAGTCTCCCATGCCAGCACCTCACCGCATCTCGGGCAATGTTGGTCGTTCGCTCGATTCGCCCCCTCCTTGCAGTCGCGACACGTGACCGCCTCCGGGAGCGCTTCGAGTCGCTCGGGATCGATCGCCTTGCGACACACGGCACAGCGGCGGATCGACTCCCACTCGTCGTCATCCTCCGCCGAGACGACCTCGAATCGCACGGCATCGCAGGCGCGGCAGGGCCGGCGGATGTCCAGATGACGCGGAACGATCGCCCGAACCTCGTCCCAGCCGGGGGAGTCATTGCGGCGAAACAGCCCTGCTTCACGCAGTCGCGATAACAGCTCGACCCATCGCAGGCGTGTCTCGTCACCGCAAGTTCGGCAGCGGAGCAGGACGAACCCCAAGGGTCCCGGATCGGGTGAGTCGCTCTCCACGTCGTTCCCTCGTCGTTGGTCGTCTCGTCGAACGGCGACGGTCCACCCAGTCGTCGGCAGCCCGTCGAACAAGGAGCGTTCGCCGAACCGAACGAGCATGCTCGGCAGGATCGGACCGAGCAAGGGCTGCCGCAAGGACCGCGCAGCGACCGCTGCGGACGAGCTGCCTGATGCCGGATCGGCCGCAGCGTACGGGGGAATTTGCTGGAGTCGCCCCGAAGCGAGATTCGATACTTGGGCAACCGGGGAGTTCCGGTGGAACAGGGCCCTTGCCGAGGGTTCCTCGGTTCATTAAACTCCCGCAACGAACGGTGAACGTGGGCAACCACGACACTATGTTCAGGGGCCGTAGCTCAATTGGTTAGAGTACTGGACTGTCGATCCAGTGGTTGCGGGTTCGAGCCCCGTCGGCCTCGCTCGAGGACCTGGGTTTCCCAGGTCCTTTCGCGTTTCTTGACCTGTCGGACGGCAAGTCGATGGCGTTTCTTCCGACGTTTGCCCCCCGCGAAACGCCTGCTCACGTGTCGACGTCGACGGCTGGCCGGGCGTGTTGAGACGGGGCGTCGGATCTGAGAGAATCCGCCGGTCCGGCGAGCCGCGCTCTCCGGCAAAATTCGATCGATCAGGTCGAGTCGCCGACCTTGGAGCCGCTCTCCCTCAGGACACGCTCTCCCAGGTCCCTCACCTCCTTACCCTTTGCTTCGGAAATCATCGATGGCCGCGTTCCCCGAGATCTCGCGCATTCCGTTCGAAGGCCCCGGCTCCGATAACCCGCTGGCGTTCCGTTGGTACGACGAGAACGAAGTGGTCGAAGGGCGGACGATGAAGGAGCACCTGCGATTCTCGGTCGTCTATTGGCACACGATGCGGGGGACGGGGAGCGATCCGTTCGGTTGGGGAACGGCGGTTCGTCCGTGGGATGACGGGAGCGAGTCGCTGGAGAACGCGATCCGCCGGGTCCGCGTGGCGTTCGAATTCATGGAGAAGCTCGGTGCGCCGTACTACGCGTTCCACGATCGAGACGTGGCGCCCGAAGGAGCGACACTCGCCGAGAGCAACCGCAACCTGGACAAGATCGCCGAGGTGCTGGCCGAGGAGCAGCAGCGGACCGGCATCAAGCTGCTGTGGGGGACCGCCAATCTCTTCTCGAATCCCCGCTTCATGCACGGAGCGGCGACCAGCTGCAATGCCGACGTCTTCGCCTACGCCGCCGGCCAGGTGAAGCACGCCCTCGAGACGACTCAGCGTCTGGGAGGCGAGAACTACGTGTTCTGGGGCGGCCGCGAAGGCTATCAGTGCCTGTACAACACCGACATGAAGCGTGAGATCGATCATCTCGGTCGCTTCCTGCAGATGGCGGTGGAGCATGCCGACCGGATCGGCTTCCGCGGCACGTTCCTGATCGAGCCGAAGCCGAAAGAGCCGACCAAGCATCAGTACGACAGCGACGCCGCCGCCTGCATCAACTTCCTGCGGGCCTACGGCCTGACCGAGCGGTTCAAGCTGAACATCGAGACGAACCACGCGACGCTGGCGGGGCACTCGATGATGCACGAGCTGGACTATGCCGGCTTCCAGGGGATGCTCGGCTCGATCGACGCCAACACGGGCGATCTGCTGCTGGGCTGGGATACCGATCAGTTCCCGACCGACCTGTACCTGACCGCCCAGACGATGCTCGTCATCCTGAAGCATGGCGGGCTCGGGAGCGGCGGCGTCAACTTCGACGCCAAGGTCCGCCGCGAGAGCTTCGAGCCGATCGACCTGTTTCATGCGCACGTCGGCGGCATGGACGCGTTCGCTCGCGGCCTGAAGATCGCCGCGGCGATCCGGCGCGACGGCAAGCTCGCCGGCTTCGTCAAGGACCGTTACGCCTCGTGGGACTCCGGCATCGGAGCGAAGATCGAACAGGGGAGCGAGTCGTTCGAGAGCCTCTCGAAGTACGCGCTCGAACTGGGCGAGGTCCGCACGAATCGGAGCGGGCGCCAGGAGATGCTCGAGAACCTGATCAACACCTATCTCTGATCGGACCGCCTGGCCGGTTCCCGATCGGAGAGTCTGCTTCCTGCTCGGACCGACTCCGCGCGACGGAGCGAGGACGGACGATCGATGACGCTCAGCGGCGCCGACCACGACGTGATCGTGGTCGGCGGAGGGCATGCGGGAATCGAGGCGGCAGCCGCCGCGGCTCGGGTCGGCGCTCGTGTGGCGCTGTTGACCGGCAATCTCGACACGATCGGCCAGATGAGCTGCAATCCGGCGATCGGAGGGATCGGCAAGGGGCATCTCGTGCGCGAGATCGACGCCCTCGGCGGCATCATGGCCGAGGCGATCGACCGGACCGGGATCCAGTTCCGACTGCTGAATCGCCGCAAGGGGCCGGCGATGCACGGCCCTCGGGCTCAGGCCGACAAGCAGGCGTATCGGATCGAAGCGCGCTCGCTGCTGGAAGCGCACGACGGCGTCAGTCTCTTTCAGGAGACGGTCGAGTCTTTGGTGCTGGAGCCCGATGGGGAAGTTCTGCGTTGCCGCGGCGTCCTCGGCGGCGACGGTCGGATCCATCGAGCCGCGGCGGTCGTGCTGACGACCGGGACCTTCCTGTCGGCCGTGATGCACGTCGGCCGATCGACGACCGCCGGCGGTCGCGCGGGTGAAGGGACGACCGGAGGGATCAGTCAGGCGCTGCGCCAGGCGGGAATCGAAGTCGCTCGCTTCAAGACCGGGACCCCGCCGCGTCTCGACGGCCGCACGATCGACTATGCGTCGCTCGAACGCCAGCTCGGCGACGATCCTCCTCAGCCCTTCTCGTTCCTGACCGGGCGTCTGACCGTCGCGCAACTCCCCTGCTACATCACCTACACGACCGACGCGGTCCATCGGACGATCCGCGAGAACCTGCATCGTTCACCGATGTATTCCGGGCGGATTCGCGCCGGCGGTCCGCGGTATTGCCCGTCGATCGAGGACAAGGTGGTGCGGTTCGCCGAGAAGGATCGTCATCAGATCTTTCTCGAGCCCGAAGGGGCGCGGACCTGCGAGGTGTACGTCAACGGCGTCTCGACCAGCTTGCCGGCTGACGTCCAGGCGTCGATCATCGCTGCGATCCCGGGACTCGAACGAGCCCGCATCCTCCGTTTCGGCTATGCGGTCGAGTACGACTACTGCCCGCCGAGTCAGCTGCGGCCGACGCTCGAGAGTCGCCGGATCGGCGGCCTCTATCTTGCCGGCCAGATCAACGGAACGACCGGCTACGAGGAAGCGGCCGCTCAGGGGCTGATCGCCGGAGCGAATGCCGCCCTGTCGGCCGCCGGTCGCCCGCCGCTGCGGATCGCTCGCGACGAGGCGTATCTCGGCGTGCTGGTCGACGATCTCGTCTCGTACGGCGTCGACGAACCGTATCGGATGTTCACGAGTCGCGCCGAGTTCCGCCTGCGTCTGAGACACGATAACGCCGACCGCCGGCTGACCGGGCTGGGGCGCGAGGCGGGGCTGATTCCGGACCGTCGCTGGCGACGATTCGACGCGAAGCGGCAAGCGATCGAGCGCGGCGAGCGGCTGTTGAACGAAACGCGAATCGCGGGAGAATCGCTGGCGGATCGCCTGAGGCGCCCCGAGACGACTTGGGAGTCGCTGGTCGCGCTGGCGCCGGAGCTCGGAGCGATCGCTCCCGAGGCGGTCGAGCAGCTGATGCTCGACATCCGCTACGAGGGCTATGTCCGTCGTCAGGAGATCCAGATCGAGCGGCAACGACGTCTGGCGGACAAGCGGATTCCGGACGATCTCGATTTCGGAGCGATCGGGCAACTGCGGATCGAGGCGCGACAGAAGTTCGAGCGGTTCCGACCGGCCGACATCGATCAGGCGTCTCGTCTTCCCGGCATCACGCCGGCCGACGTCGCCGTCGTGCTGGCGGTGCTCCGTCGGCGCTCGGGAGACGCGGCGGCGAATCGCCCGAGCAGTACCGGCTCAGGCGACGAACGCGACGTAGTAGAAGATCCAGCCGGTGATCGCGGTTCCGAGCATCAGGACCATCGCGATCCGCCCGGCGACGCGATGCCATGACGAGTGGGCTCCGGGGGTCAGCTGCGAACCGAAGCCGCGGAGGGCGCGGACGATGACCACGGCCCACCAGATCGGCGTCGGCACGGCAAAGACCAAGTGGATCGCGAGCCAGCGGTGCACCCAGCCGGGGGCGAAGTACGGCGAAGGCTCGGCCAGTTTCTGCCAGTCGCGCGTGACGAAACGGAGATCGATCTCGAACAGCGTGACGGCGATCCCCAAAACGATCGCCAGCCCGAGCTGCAGGTTGCGGTGGGCTCGAACTCGTCCGCGTCCGGCCAGCGACAGCGAGACCGCGAGCAGCACGACGACGGCGACCATCGCGAGCACGACGGTATCGAGCATGAACGAGCCGCGAAACGGCAGATAGCCGGTCATGTCCCTCCCTTCATCTGGAGCGACCGCGCGAACGCGGGTTCGACATCGGACGGGGTTTCACGACCGCCGCCGCGGGGAGTAGACTCCCCGGTCCGTGACACTCGGCCGAGTGGCGAAACGGCAGACGCACGGGACTTAAAATCCCGGGAGGGGTTACCCTCGTGCGGGTTCGATTCCCGCCTCGGCTACTGACTTGCTTCGACCGACCACGGCGGAGGTCACCGGCTGGACCAACCGTGCCCTGGACCAGCCGTGCCTCCGCACTCGGCGGCACCGCACTCGGCGACACCGCATTCGGCAGGACGCAGCGCCGCGACGTCGAGCCGTTCGCTGGGGCAACCGCCCAACCCGCCGCCTCCGCGGATCGCTCTCCGACCCGCGGACCCCGACGCGGCTTCATCGCCGAGGCCGGCAGCCGGATCAGGCAGCTTCGTTCGCTCGCACGCTCAGCCAATGCAGGATCGGGGCGGCGATGAAGATCGAGCTGTAGGTACCGACGAAGATTCCGACCATCAGGGCGAAGGCGAACGCGTGAATCGCCTCGCCGCCGATGAAATACAGGATCACGACGACGATCAACGTGGTCAACGAGGTGAGGACCGTTCGGCTGAGCGTCTGAGAGATGCTGCCGTTGACCATCGCCATCGTCAGCTTCGGGTTCTTCCCCTTCATCTCTCGAATCCGGTCGAAGACGACGATCGTGTCGTTCAGCGAGTAGCCGATGATCGTCAGGAAGGCGGCGATCACCGGCAGGCTGATCTTGAAGTTGTCGACCAGAGCGAAGCCGAGTACGGGGGCGAGCCACTTGCTGACGGCGATCGCCCCGAGCACCAGCAGCACGTCGTGCACGAGCGCGACGACCGCCGCGATGCCGTAGGCGACCTTCTGGAAGCGAATCCAGATGTAGAGCACGATGCCGATCAGGCTGACGACCAGCGCGGCGACCGCATCGACCTGAGCGTCGCCGGCGATCTGCCCGCCGACCTCCGCCAGACTCGAGAAGTAAGGGCGCTTGTTCAGGTCGTCGACCAGCCCGTCGAGCAGCGACGACACCGAAGCGGGATCGGTCGTGTCGACCTCGAGACTCCACCGAGCACCGCCGGCGTTCGCCTCGTCGACCACGGCCGTCAGGCGAACGATTTCCGAATCGATCGCCAGGTTCTTGGCCGCCGCAACGTCGCGAATCGCCTGTCGAACCCCATCTTCAGTGATCGGGTGGCTGAAGGTGATCGTGGTGGCACAGGTGACGATCTCGCGAGCCGAACCGGTCGGAGCCACCAAGGGCGCGTCGGTCGCCGGAGCAGTCGGAGTCTCGGTCGCCGGCTCGTCGGTCGTCATTGGCTCGTCAGTGGTCGCCGGCTCGTCGTTCGTCGCGGGTGCATCGGCCGGCATCGGAGTCGTTTCGGCCGGAGTCTCCTGAGCGGGGGTCTCGGTCGTCGGCTCGGCGGCCGGTTCGGTCGTCGGCTCCTGAACCGGGGCCGACACGAAGGTCCAGGCGCTGGGGGACGTCACCGAACCGGTTTCGCCGGTGCTCGGCGATTCCGGCGCGGCCGGAGCATCCGGCGCGGACGGGACCGTCGCGTCACCGCGTCCCTTGACCTCGACCGGAGAGAACGAGACCTGGTAGCGTTCGAGCTTGTCGCTGAGCGCTTCCTGCAGGACTCGATCGAACTGCGGATAATCGGCCGGCACTTCACCTTCGCCCGACCAGCCGCGCAGCGACGTGTCGATGCGATAGACGCGACCGTTCTCGTAACCTTCCGCCGTGATGCCGGCGACTTCGACCGAGTGGCGGGTGCCGTCGGTCACGATCGGGCCGAGTTCGGCGAACGAACCGGCTCCGGCAAAGCGGTCGACCAGGATCTTCCGCACCTCTTCGGCCGGCGTCGCCTCGGTCAGCACGATGCGGGCGCTGGTCCCGCCCTGCAGATCGTGCGAGAGGATACCGGTGCCGCGAGCGACGACGGCGCCGAGTCCGGCAATGATCAGCACGACCGACAGGACGGCGGCGCGAGGCCAGAGCTTGGCGAAGTCGATCGGGCGCCCGTCGAAGATCTGGAGCATCTGGAGCTTGCCGAGCCAGCGCTGACGTTCGGCGATCTCGAACATCACGCGGGCACAGAAGATCGCGGTGAAGAGACTCATCACGATGCCCAGGATCAGCGTGACCGCGAAACCGCGGATATGCTCGGTGCCGATCAGATAGAGCACGATCGCGGTGAGGAGCGTCGTCAGGTTGGCGTCGATGATCGTCGCCGTCGCACGAGCGAAGCCGCTCTGGATGGCCATTCGGAGCGTCGTCCCCTTGGCCAATTCCTCGCGGATCCGCTCGAAGATCAGGACGTTCGCGTCGACCGACATGCCGACGGTGAGCACCAGACCGGCAAGGCTGGTCAGCGAGAACGGGAACTTGATGAGCATCGTCAGCGCGACGATCAGCGCGACGTTGATCAGCAGCACCAGGCAGGCGATGACACCGGCTCGCAGGTAGTAGATCGCCATGAAGACCATGACGGCCACGAACGAAATGCCGATCGCGGCCAGGCCGCTCTCGCGCAGCTGCCGACCGATGTTCGAGTCGACCTGATCCTTGCTGACCGGGTTCTTGTTGAGCGTTCCCGGCAGACGACCGCTCTTGAGGATGTTCACCATCTCGTCGACTTCGGCCTCGGTGAAGTTGCCGAGAATCTGACCGTTCTGCGAGATGGCCGAGTTGATGTTCGGGGCCGACAACAGGCGATCGTCCATGACGATGCCGAGCGGCTTGTCGGTGTTCTGACTGGTCAGCTGATAGAACTTCTTGATCCCCGCGCCGCTCAGCTGGAAGTTGATGCAAGGACGCCCCCGATCGTCGATGCCGGGTCGGGGGTTGGCCAGGTTGTCACCGGTGACGTTCTGCTCGTCGAGCGCCACCAGCACCTCCGGCTCCTCGATCTTCTGATCGAGCAACCACTTCGTGAACGCCTCGAAATCCTCGAGGCCGAAGTTCGCGGTGGCGAAGTCGACGATGCGACCGGTCCGCCCGTCGCGAACCAGGTTCGCGGGGCTCGGGATCCAGCGATACTCGCGGGCATTTCCTTGAGCGTCGTAACGGCGGCCGATGCCGACCCAGCGTCCGACCGCCTTGCCGTCGGTGTCGGCGACGGTTCGAGCGATCCGCCCTGCATCGACGTCGGCCTGAGCCAGTTCCATCAGCGCGGAGTGCTTGACGCCGTCGGCGACGATCCGGAACTGCATGAAGCCGGCCTGAACGAGCGTCCGCCAGATCCGATCGGCTTCCTGGTTCTCGACGTCGGGAATGACGATTTCGATCATCTTCGGCCCGTACGGCCGAATCATGATCTCCTTGGTATTGGTCGGGTCGACGCGTTCCTTGAGCCGCGGGACGAGGTCAGCCGGATCGACCGCTTCCCCTTCGGCGGCAGGAGCGAGTTCGGCGATGAAGACGACCCCTCCCTTGAGATCGACTCCCAACCGCGGCGGCCAGCCGAGCGCGATCAATTCGACCGCGACGACCAGACAGGCAAGGGTCAGCCCGAGCCGCCACCAGTGATCCTTCATGCGGATCGCCTTGGTGTACGACCACGCTGCCGCAAAGCAGAGCGCAGCCGACGCGGCGATGATCAGGAACGCCACGAACGGCTCCCGATACCAGGCGACGCTTTCGACGGTCGCTTCGACCGTCTCTGCCGCCTGAGCCAAAAGAACGCCGCCGATGAGCGAATGGTTCATTCCCGAAACTTCCTGCTTCTCCGAGGGACCCGAACGCGAAGCCCGCTGCGCATCACTTGGCTTCCGCTTCGTCCTCGTCGGTTACGACACGGACGACCGACGTCCGGAGCACCCGGATCTTCGTTCCGGTCCCCTCGTCGATCCTGACCGTCAGGTACTTGTCGCCCGGCTGGGCCGACACCACGATCCCCAGAATCCCGCTCGCGAGCAGCACGCGATCGTTCTTCTTCAGCCCGTCCAACAACGCCTGAGTCTTCTGCTGTTCCTTCCGCTGCGGCAGCCACATCAGCAGGATCCAGAGCACGGCGATGACGCCGATCATCGGCAGCATCGTCATGATGGAGCCGGCTCCGGCATCCGGATTCTGAGCCAGCAACGCGAAGCACGGGCAGGCGATATCCGACATGAACCGGGTCCCGATCCGGAAGAAGACCGCTGCCGGCCGGAAGACGCCACCCCAGGCCGGTCGGCCCGACGGACGGGCGATGGGCCGAGCGAGAGCCCGCCGGGAGTGCACGGGTACGGCCCCTCAGGTACGCACCCCTCCCGCAGCGAAACAAGTCGGACATCTTACGAAAGGGGCTCGAACGGGACAAGACGGGCTGTCCGAGCGCGATCGGGGCGAACGGGTCGGCACCACCTCGCTCGCGGCGCCAAAGCTCCGCTCCCGCGCGTCCCCCCGCTCCATCGCACGGCTTTCGCCGCGCCGGTCGTTTCGGCCGGTCACTCCGACCCGATGCTTCAGTCGCCCGCGCCGGCCTGGCCGCTCTCCGCCGCCGGCCAATCCGGCTCGACTCCCCAGCCCGCCATCCGGCGGTGATAGAACTCGCGAAACTCACCCGCCTCGATCGCCGCACGCGCCTCGGCCATCAGACGTTGGTAATACGCGATGTTGTGCTGCGACAGCAGCATCGGCCCGAGCATTTCGCCGGCCTGAAACAGGTGCCGCAGGTACCCTCGCGCATAGCGGCTCCCTACCCCCGGCGTCGCCGCATCGAGCGGCGTGGCATCCCGTTCGTACTGCCGGTTCCTGAGCTTGATCGAGCCGGCGTCGGTAAAGGCGGTCGCGTTCCGTCCGTTGCGAGTCGGCATGACGCAATCGAACATGTCGATCCCGCGCGCGATCCCGTTCAGGAGATCCTGCGGCCGACCGACCCCCATCAGATACCTCGGTCGATCCGCGGGGAGTTCGGGAACGGTCGCGTCGAGGATCCGATGCATCTCGGCCGCCGTCTCGCCGACGCTCAGCCCGCCGACGGCATACCCGGTAAAGTCGAGCGCCACCAGCCGCCGTGCGCAGTCGACTCGCAAACGCGAATCGAGCCCTCCCTGAACGATGGCGAACTGAGCCTGATCGGCGCGGGTCGATGCGACTCGACAGCGTTCGGCCCAGCGGATCGATCGTTCGCAGGCCGCTTCGACCTCGACGGCCGGAGCCGGTAGCCCGATGACGTGATCGAAGACCATCGCGATGTCCGACCCGAGCGTCTCCTGAATCCGGATCGCTCGCTCCGGGCCCAGCTCCACCGGGCTCCCGTCGATATGCGAACGGAACTTGGCTCCCGTTTCGGTCACCTTGACCAGCTTGGCGAGACTGAAGACCTGGAAGCCGCCGCTGTCGGTCAGGATCGGTCCGTCCCAGTCCATGAAGCGATGCAGACCGCCGAGCGCCGCGACCGTCTCTTCTCCGGGGCGGAGCGCCAGGTGATAGGTATTCGCGAGCACGATCCGCGAACCGGTCTCGCGCACCATGTCGGCCGTCAGCCCCTTGACCGCCCCGACGGTACCGACCGGCATGAAGGTCGGCAGATCGATCGTCCCGCGGAGCGTCAGCAACTGGCCGCGGCGCGCCGCCGAATGACGGTCGCGACAGATCGCCCGATAACGGACCGGTGGATCGACGGTCATCGGCGGGCGACTCGCGAAACGAAACGGGACGGATCAGCGGGCGCATCAAACGAGCCGGTCGGCAGGGCCTGCGC
>CAZZBI010000025.1:0-4664 GCA_964652385.1 uncultured Pirellulaceae bacterium
GATCCGAATCGTCATGGTCGCCTTTCGTTCGATCGATCGGTCGTTCGGCACGGACATGGCTCGGTCGCCGTGCGAAGGTGCTTCAAGCGCAACCGCCCTGTCTCAACTTGGCGCCTCGTCTCGGTGTCTCGGGCACCTCGGTCTCGGCCCAATCGACCGACCGGGACCCGCAGCGTCAAGGGCTCGTCGGCTTCGTGATCGATGACCGCCGCGCAGCTCGGTCCGGCGCGGTCCGGCGGACATGAGCATCGAGCGCTTCGAGAAAGTCGGCGCGAAAACGGAGCGAGCTGCGGCGGGCACGCCCCAGAAATCCGGCTGCGGCGCGATGCGAGAGCGGCTTTAGCGGGTAGCGGAGAAATTTCGCGAGCCCTCGTTCGCGGCGCGCCGCCGGTCGCTCGCTCACGTCGAGCCGGAACCGCTTCCCCTCGCCCCCGCAGGCAGCTGCCGGCCAGCTCGTCCCGAACGGTTCGCCGATCGGCAGTGACCGCCGTCGAGCCCCTTCCGCAAGGCGTCGGCCGAGCCACTCGAACCACGGAACGAAGACCGCATTGCCGATCAGCTTCCAGCGTCCGTTAGGGCGTCCGGTCGCCGCGGTCGACGGCGCCGTCCAGTCGACCGGAAACCCCTGCAGTCGTTCCGCATCGCGAAGGTCGGGAGTGCCGAACTCTCCGGTCTGCGGGAGCCAGATCGCCGGCGGCGAGGGGATGCCGAGCCCCGAGCCCCCTTTGAGCGTCGGTACCGCGTCGATCCCCCAGCCGACTCCGCGCGTCCCTTCGGTCCAGTAGAAGCCGTAGGCGGACGCTTCGCGCTGCCCGGACGTTTCGGTCCGCTCGGGCTCGTCGGGATGATCGTCTGAGGCCAGGATGCCGGTCGGATCCTCCTCGCGATCGGCCAGCAGCAGCACGCGACGGCGGCGCTGAGGGATCCCGAAGGCGCGTGCGTCGACGATGCGATAGGCCCATCGATAGCCGAGCGCTTCCAGTCGCGTGGTCAGGTGCGTCATCGCTCGACCGCGCTCGAGCTGCAGCATGAACGGGACGTTCTCGATCAGCAGCCGACGGGGTCGACGACGCCCCGAGACCAGTCGAAACAGCTGGTCGACCAGACTCGATTGGGCTCCGGCGATCCCCCGCGTCCGCCCGGCCTGACTGAGGTCCTGGCACGGAAAGCCGGCCGCGACCAGATCGACCGCCGGCAGCGAACGAAGCGTGCGGACATCATCGGCCAATCGCGTTTCCGGAAACCGTGCCGCCAGAACCGCTCTCGCTCCGACATCGAACTCGCACAACAGTTCCGACCGATGACCGGCTTGCTGCAATCCCCGCTCGATGCCGCCGATCCCGGCGAACAGACCGGCGACCGTCAGGGGCCCCCCGCCGGACTTCGCCGCGCCGGACTTCGGCGCCGCAGGCTTCGGCACTGCAGGCTCCGGTCCGGAAGCGGCGCTGCGCGCATCGGCCTGGGAGCGAGGCGTGGGCATCGGCGACGGTTTTAGGAAGGGGGCAGGAACGCGACGGGACCCGGATGACGTACCGACGATCGGCCTCCGCCCGAACCGGCCGACGATGTCCGGTCCGCAGTCACGACGCGGCGTCATGATAGCGAGCCGCTCCGCCGATGCGATGCGACCGATCGACCGCTCGGGACGCCACGATCGTTACGACCGTCCTGCCTGATGCCGCTGCCGAGGCCCATCGTCGCCGCCGCTCTCGGGGGACGATTGAGCAGGCTCGGACCGGCGGTTAGCGTGGATCCGATGCTCTCGGCGTGCCGCGATCCCTGACGGTGCGCCCGATTCCGCTCCTCTTCCCGATTGTGCACCGGAAACCTCGTCATGAAGGTCCGCAAGGCGGTCATCACCGCAGCTTCCCCGCAACAGCACACCTTGCCGCTCCAACGTCTGGTCGACCGGAACGGCGACGAGAAGTCGGCGCTGCAGATGATCGTCGACGAGGTGGTCGACGCGGGGATCGAGGAGGTGGCGGTCATCATCCAGCCGGGCGACGCCGCCGAGTATCGTCGTGCCGCCGGCGGGCATGTCGGCGCGGTCCGATTCGTGGAGCAGCCGGAGCCGAACGGATACGCCGACGCGATCCGCTGCGCGGCGCCGTTCGTCGGCGACGAACCGTTCCTGCACCTGGTCGGCGATCACCTGTATCTGAGTTCGTCGGACAAGCCGTGTGCGCGGCAGCTGATCGACGTTGCGCACGAACATGGCTGTGCCGTCTCGGCCGTCCAGGCGACTCGCGAACACAAACTGCCGTTCTACGGAACGGTCGGCGGCACGCGCGTCCCGCGCACGTCGCATCTGTACGAGATCGCCCGCGTGATCGAAAAGCCGACGCCGACGGTGGCCGAACAGGAACTGGTGGTCGCCGGACTGCGGCAGGGGACCTACCTCTGCTTCTTCGGCATGCACGTGCTCGATCCGGACGTGATGGGGCTGCTCGCTCAGGTGCTCGAAGAAAGAGCTCCGTCGGAGAAGCCGCCGTTGGCAGCGGCGCTCGAGCGTCTCGCGTCGCGACGCCGTTACCTGGCGCTCGAGATCGACGGGACGCGTCACAACATCGGCACGAAGTACGGTCTGCTGGTGGCACAGCTGGCGCTGGCTCTCTCGGGGCGCGATCGCGAGCATGTGCTGACCGAACTGGTCGAACTGCTCGCACTCCGATCGCTCGACGTTCGCGGCGGGGAGCGATCATGATCGATCTGATCGAGATCATCGTCAGCGACGATCCGGCGATCCGCGACCGTTCGCTCGATGCCGTCTGCCGCGACGCATCGACCGACGAGCTGCTGGCGCATGTCGAGCGACTCGATCGCTTCCGGCGTCGCTGCGACAACCTCTACCACCGGGTGCGCGCGCTCTTCTTCCTGGCGGCGATCCACCGTTATCACCTGCCGCGGACGTTGGCGCCGACGACCGACGGACGAATTCCGTTCGACGGTCACCATCATCTGCTCGAACGGCGCTTCCCCGAGGCGATCGACGCCTTTCTGAAGGCTCAGGCAACTGACGGCCCGAGCGAAGCGACGACCAGCGCGCTGGCTCAGGCGTACCACCAGTTCGCCTTCCAGACGCTCGCCGATCAGGTGCGACGCAGTGTCCGCAGCGTCTCGGGCAATCGCTGGATGTTCCGCATCGGGCATCCCGAGGATCATCCGCTGCGGATCCGTCCCGAACTGCTGCAGCGGGGCGAGGGGGATCCGTATCCGATCCTCGCCGAACGGACTGCGGTCCGGATGGACTTTTCGCACAGCGCCTGGAGCGACATCTTCTTTCTCGGGATGGACTTTCCCGAAGGGGCTCGCGTCCTGAACGTCTCGATCGATCTCGGCGTGCGCGGCCGAGACGCTGCGGTTCGTCCGCCGATCGAGTGTCACCTGCGAGTCATCGATCGGCCGGTCTTCCGACTGGTCAGCGTCGATCTCGGTGCGGTCGCCGAAGTGACGACGATCGCCGAGATGTTCGACCTCGCCCGCGACTACACCGGATTGCTCAAGGGAGCGGTGATCGCATCGGGACTCGTCCCGCCGGGGCTCGAGGGATGCGACGAGTCGATCGAATCGCTGTTGTCGACCGTCGTCGGACCGGGGCTCGGCCTGGAACTCGTCAGTCAGGTCAACGACATCCCCAAGGGGTCGCGTCTGGCGGTCTCGACCAACCTGCTCGGTGGCCTGATTTCGGTCCTGATGCGTGCGACCCGTCAGGTGAGTGCCTTCGAAGGACCGTTGACCGAACCTGATCGACGGATCGTCGCAGCCCGCGCCATCCTCGGCGAGTGGATCGGCGGGAGCGGCGGCGGTTGGCAGGACTCGGGAGGGATCTGGCCGGGGATCAAGCTGATCCAAGGGGCTCGGGCCGAAGCAGGGGACCCGGAGTTCGGCATCAGTCGCGGGCGTCTGATGCCGCGTCACACCGTGCTCGGCCCGGATCGCATCTCGACCGCGACGCGCGACGCGCTGCAGCGCAGTCTGGTGCTGGTGCACGGAGGGATGGCGCAGAACGTCGGACCGATTCTCGAGATGGTGACCGAAAAGTACCTGCTGCGGTCCGAACGGGAGTGGGCCGCCCGTCGCGAAGCGATCGCGATTCTGGATGAGGTGGTGGCGTCTTTGGAGCAAGGTGACCTGAAGCAGGTCGGCGAGATCACGACGCGCAATTTCACCGGGCCTCTCCAGGCGATCATCCCCTGGGCGACCAATCGCTTCACCGATGCGCTGATTCATGCGTGTCGCGAGCGCTGGGGGGATCGCTTCTGGGGTTTCTGGATGCTCGGAGGGATGGCGGGAGGCGGGATGGGTTTCATCTTCGATCCCGAGATCAAGCCCGCCGCACAGGACTGGCTCGGACAAACGATGCGGAGCGTCAAGCGATCGCTCGAATCGTCGTTGCCGTTCGCCATGGATCCGGTCGTCTACGACTTTGCGATCAACGACCGAGGGACATCGGCCGAACTGCTCCGCAGCGATGAGGTGATGATGCCGCAGCGTTATCTGGCGCTGGTCGTTCCGAGCTGGCTGCGCGTCGAACCGCGACGGCTGACGGTCGAGACGCGTCGCGAACTCGAGCGTCTGGGAGCGGTCTGTCGTCGTGCCGACGTTCCGGCGTCGACCCTCGGTCTGCTCGTCGACAGGATGCTCCCTCAAGCCGGGCGCGCCGA
>CAZZBI010000025.1:4674-15303 GCA_964652385.1 uncultured Pirellulaceae bacterium
GCGGAACGGCGAATCGCTGGCGGAGCTTCTCGATCGCTTCGGTTTCGATCGGCGGCAGCACGAGCAGATCCGCGCCGATCTGCTCGTGGGGCGGATCGGTCTGGCCGCCAATCGACTGCATCCCTCCGCGACGATCGAGGATGTCCGCCCCGAGGATCTGTTCGATGCGCGCGGTGCGGCATCGGCCGAGGATCGCGAAGTCGGCGAGCGACTGCTGCGCGACGGCCGCGTCGGCGTGCTGACGCTCGCCGCAGGCGTGGGAAGTCGCTGGACCGAAGGGGCGGGAGTCGTCAAGGCGTTGCATCCGTTCTGCCGCTTCGGCGGACGGCATCGCAACTTCCTGGAGGTCCATCTGGCGAAGAGCCGTTCGACGGCGCGGCGTTACGGCGCCCTCCCGCCGCATATCGTCTCGACCGGCTATCTGACCGACCAGCCGATTCGGGAGTTCGTCGAGCGGCTGGAGGATACGGAACTCGACGTCATCGTTTCGTCGGGACGTTCGGTCGGGCTCCGGACGATCCCGACGGTGCGCGATCTGCGGTTCGCCTGGGAAGAGATGCCGCAACAGGTGCTCGATGCGCAGCGGCAGAAGGTGCGCGAGAGCGTGCGCGCGGCGCTGCTCGATTGGGCGCGACAGACGGGCGAGGCGTCCGATTACGTCGACAACCTGCCGATGCAATGCCTGCATCCGGTCGGACATTGGTTCGAGGTGCCGAACCTGCTGCGCAACGGCACGCTGCGCGACCTGCTGCGCCGACGACCGAACCTCGAACATCTGCTGCTGCACAACATCGACACGCTCGGAGCCGATCTCGACCCCGCGCTGCTCGGGCGGCATGCGAACAGCGGCGCCTGTCTGACCTATGAGGTGATCGGCCGTCGTCACGAGGACCGCGGCGGCGGGCTGGCTCGGGTCGACGGACGTCCGCGTCTGGTCGAAGGGCTGGCGCTGCCGGACGAGCGGATCGAGTTCGCCCTGTCGTACTACAACTCGATGACGACCTGGATCGCGATCGACTCGCTGTTGGCGGTCTTCGGGCTGACGCGCGCCGATCTCGACGACTCGACGAAGGTCGACCAGGCGATCCTGCGGACAGCGCGGCGATTGCCGACCTACATCACGCTGAAGGACGTCAAGAAGCGGTGGGGGCACGGCCAGGAAGACATCGTGCCGGTCACCCAGTTCGAGAAGCTCTGGGGAGACATGACGGCGTTGCCCGACGTCGACTGCCGCTTCTTCGTCACCTCGATCCGCCGCGGTCAGCAACTGAAGCATCAGGCGCAGCTCGACGGGTGGCTGCGAGACGGTTCGGCGGCGGAGATCGAAGGTCTGTGCGCCTGGCAGTGATCCGGCAATCCGATTCCCCGGTCAGTCGAGGTCGGCTGACCGGGCCGCCGACCGACTCGGTTCCGCCGTCGCAGCGCGAGATGGGGAAGAGTTTTCCGATCGCGGGGTATTTGGGGCCCACCCCGGTTTGACCGGATCGGGGGCTCGCGAGCAGAATGGAGGGTGGTCGGATTGCCCCTCGACTGCGATCTAGGGAATTGTCGATGACCTTGGCGTCGTCGAGTCCCGCGGTCGTCACGGCGGCTTTCTCTCGTCGACCCGGTTCTATTCGTCATGAGGATCGATCGAGTCAGGATCCGCCGGTCGCCCGCCCGGGCGGCGCGGAACCTCGTGCCGCTCGGCGATCCGGGAGGTCAGCGGATGGTTGCACGTTCGTCAGGAAGTCGGTCTCGCGGTTTCACGCTCGTCGAACTGTTGGTGGTCATCGCCATCATCGGGGTCCTCATCGCTCTGCTTCTGCCGGCAGTTCAGATGGCGCGTGAAGCGGCTCGTCGCATCTCGTGCGGCAACAACCTGAAGCAGTACGGCATCGCACTGCATCTGTATCACGACACCCATTCGATCTTCGCTCCGGCCGGATCGATCAAGTGGGGGAACCGCGGCGGCGGTTGGGACAACGAGAACGCGCCCAACATCGGCTGGCAGGTGCGCATCCTGCCGTTCATGGAGCAGAGCACGCTCTACGAGAAGGTCGACATGGGCTCGCTCTACGCCTGGGCAACGCAGATTCCCCAGTCGGGAACGACCGGCAACGCCTGTCGTCTGCAGGTCCCCTACGCGATGTGCCCGAGCGATCCGCGCGACTCGGTCGTCGGCGGCTTCGCTCAGACCAGCTACTGCGGCAATCTGGGCTCGACCTACAAGGTGTCGATCAACCCGTCTTGCGACACGTTCGTCACGTTCGGAACTCACTACCTGCCGGGTGGGCAGGGCGAAGCGGGGAACACCGACGACAAGACTCAGGTCAACGGCATGTTCAGCCGCATGGGAATGCGTCTGGGGATGAACGACGTGACCGACGGAACGTCCAACACGCTGATGGTGGGTGAGGTGCTGATGGACTGCACCGATCACACCGGCGGCTGGTGGCTGATGAATGCCGGCGGCAACGCCCATGCGTCGACCTCGGCTCCGCTGAACCTGATGACGACCTGTGCTCGGTCGCAGCAGGAAGCGATCGATCGAGGTTACTTCCGTCCGGACTGCTGGCAGAAGGACAACTGGAACTACTCGTGGGGCTTCCGCTCGATGCACCCGTCGGGTTCGCAGTTCGTCTTCGTCGACGGGAGCGTTCACTTCATCTCGAAGACGGTGAACTACAACACCTACCAGTATCTCGGGTCGCGCAACGACGGTCGCACGCCTCAGAACTACTGAGTCGCCGCGACGTTCGAGACGGACCGACGCTCGACACGAACGGCTCGCGAAACCACACCGGTTCGCGAGCCGTTCGGCATTCTTGACGGCCCGGCAGCGGGTCGGCAGGTCGGCCGTCGCGCTCGCGGCTCAGCGATCGGCGGGCCAGAGAGGAGTCAGAAAGGCGATCGCCCGTTTCGCCGCCTCGACCGCCTCATGCGCGTGGCGACTGAGTTCGACATGGACGGGACCGCGGTAGTCGATCTCGTGGAGGACGTTCAGAACCGGAGCGAACGCGATCTCTCCGTCACCGAACATCAGATGCTCATGGACCCCCGCTCGCATGTCCTCGAGATGGATGTTGACCAGGCGATCGGCCCAGCGGCGGATCGGATCGGCGAGGGGAACTTCTCCCTGGCAGTACAGATGTCCGATATCGAGCGTCAGCTTCAGACGCGGGGCGTCGAACCACTCGAGCAGTCGCGAAAAGCGTCCCATCGTGTCGATCGCCATCCCCGGCTCGGGTTCGAAGCCGACATCGATGCCGGCCTGATCCGCGTGCCGACAGACGATCTCCAGTCCGCTCGCCAGACGGTCGAGCACCTCCTCGGTTTCCGCTCCGTCACGCACGATACCGGACCACAGACTGACGCACGGTGCGCCCAGTTCGACCGCCGTGTCGACCGCGTACCGCAGGAAATCGACTCGCCGTCGTCGCGCTTCGGGGGTCGACGAGACGAGGGTCGGTTCGTGCTTCAGCCAGGGATCGAGCAGAAATCGCGCCCCCGTCTCGATCACGCAACCCAAGTCGTACTCCGCCAGGCGATCGCGCAGTCGCGCCACATCGTCCGGTCCGGATCGACCTGGAGCGAGCGTGCCGTGGTCGATCGTCAGCGCGACCGAACGATAGCCGAGCGCACCGAGAATCGAGATCGCGTCGAGCGGATCGTGATGCGCAAAGCCGTTGGTGACGTAGCCCAGTCGCATCGGTGTTCCCCGCAGCGGATGCCCGAATCGATGACCACCCCGCCGACCGTCGCGCGAAGCGTTCAGGTCGAACGGATCCACCGCCCCAGCCAGAGCGTCGGCGCCAACAGCGTCAGCACGAAGAGCGACCAGTAGATCTCGTTCGGCCGTGCGAACAGACAGACCGACGCGTCGATCACGATCAGCGTCAGGATCGCCTGCTTCACGGCGATCTGAACGGTCCGCGGAGAGGGATCGGCGATCGCCGTTGTGCCGCGCCGCAGCACGGTCGAGGCGATCAGCGCGAGCAGGCCTGGCCAGAACCACGGGCTCCGTGCTCCGAGCGCCTCGCGCCACGTCGGATCGACGAACGGAATCAGCCCCAGTACGACAAAGCCGAGCCCTATCACCGTCACGCCGCCGATCAGCCCCGTCCGGGCACTGCGCACCGCCTCGGTCCGCGCGAACCAGGTCACGCCGGCGATATAGATGCCGACCCCCGCAGCCAGCAGCAGGATCGCCGGAATGCACGGGACCGGTGCGTCTCCTTCCGACAGGCCGGCGGCCAACAGGATCTCCAGCGCCCGGCAGCTCCCCATCGCCAGCGGACCGAAGATCGATCGCTTGAGCACCGCGTCGTACGCCAGGATCATGCCGGCCAGCGCAAGTGCCATCACGCCGATCCGCCAGCGAGCGGCCCCTTCGGGCGACCCGACGAGCCAGCCGGTCGCCGCAGCGATCAGCACTCCTGCGATCAGCAGCCCCCAGCCCAATCGTGAGGCCGCGGCGGGAGAAACCTTGCCCGAAGGAATCGGCCGCTCCGGCCGCTCGACCCGGTCCTGCTCGAGATCGAATCGATCGTTCAGCACCATCCCCGCGCAGTACATCAGCATCGCCGCGACCAACAGGCCGACGTAGCCGGTCCACGGAGACAAGGAACCATGCGCGACCAGGAACGCGGCCGTCACGTCGGCGACGACCGTAAAGACGTTCGAGATCCGCATCAGACGCAGGTAGGCGAGCATCCGTCGAGGCTCCGGCGGATCGGACGGGAAACCGCAAGGCGAATCGGACATGGTAGGCGATCGAGCGCGACTGCCTACCGCGCGTCCCGATCGCTGCACGGCGTTCGCGCGCGAGGGGAGTGAGCCAGCGAGCCGATCTCGGTTCGCGCGGCGAAAGGGGGCATCGCCGTAGTTCCCGCCGCGGCGGCGGCGACAGCATACTGGAGATCCCTTCGTTCGTCTTGCCGCTCGAACGGTTTCGCGCGGCCGAATCGGAGGCGTTCGGCGAGCAGCGACCGCACGAGGACGCTCATGATGTCGACGCACCGTCTGGTCGTCTCGGTCCCCGGCCGCGCGACAGGCCCTTCGCTGATGCTGCTCCTGTCGTTCGCGATCGCCTCTTCGGTGTCCGGTCCCGCTGCGACGAACGGACAGGAGCACCCCGCGCCGGCAAGCGGCCGGTTCGTCGAAGGCCGGCCGCGCGAAGGCGGATCGCGCGACGAGGGTGCCGAAGTTCCTTGGCACATCGACTCCGTCGCGCCGAACGCTCTCCCCGCGATCGACCTTCCGGAATCGGGCGGGATCGGCGCCGGCGTGCTGCTGCTCGATCAAGGAGCGTGGCCCGAACGCCTGTTGCTCCGACTCCCCCTGCGCGGGCTCGAGGCGTTCGAACTGCGAGTCGACGAACGTCGCTGGACCGTTTCGGTCGACTCGTCCGACGGAACGGTCCGCTCGACCTATCGGAGCGAGCGGGAGGCAACGGGGAGGTACGTCGACGAAACGCCGCTCGACGATCAGGATCCCGAACGATTGATGGTCCGCTTCCTCCCTTCGCGCCGAGCGGTCCTCGATCTCGACGAGGACGAAGCGGAGGGACCTGACGAAGGCGCAAGCGGATTTCGAGGGTTGGTCGTCGAGGTGCCGATCGCTCGTCTGGCAGGTGAGCGACGCGAGATCGAGATCCGCTGGGTCGACTTCTTTCGCTGAGACGGGCGGATCGGGTTAGAATCGACTGCCCCGGGTCAGGCCGTGCGCAGCGATGCCGCGACGCCTGCCGATCTCCCACCTCCTTCCGATTCGGGAACCACGACCATGTCGACATCGACTCGGTCGTCGCGGCACGGCTGCCGCGCACCTCAACGGGATCGACGCTTCGTCGCGGCGATCGTCCGATCCCTTCTCTTCGCATGTCTGGCTCGAACGACGTCGGTCAACGCATCGGCGGCCGATGAGCCGTTCGATTTCGCCGGGAAGGTCGCGCCGATCTTTGCGGCTCATTGCATCGACTGCCACGGCCTGGACGAAGCCGAAGCCGGGCTCCGACTCGATCGCCCCTCGGCGCTCGCCGGAGGGGATTCGGGAGAGCCGCTGGTGGTGCCGGGGGATCCCCGAGTCGGTCGGCTGATGCAGGTGTTGTCCGATCCGGAGAGCGATGTGGTGATGCCGCCGGACGGCGAGCGGCTGGACGATGAGCAGCTGGACGTGCTGCGTGAGTGGATTCGCCGGGGGGCGATCTGGCCGAGCGACGGGAGCGACGAGGAAGAGCCGCTCCCTTGGTCGTTTCGACCGTTGTCCGACCCGATTCTGCCGGCGACCGGAGCGGACGAGGATCGCGGGGCGATCGATCGTTGGCTCGGCGAAGGGCGTCGGGCGCGCGGGATCGTCGCCGTGGAACCGGCCGATCGGGCCGACTTGCTCCATCGCGCCTGGCTCGTTCTCGGCGGTCTGCGTCCCGATCGGGATGAGGTGGCGCGGTTCCTGAACGACGAACGCCCCGATGCGTTCGAACGTCAGGTCGACCGACTGCTCGCCGGCCCGGCGTTCGGCGAACGATGGGGAAGGCACTGGCTGGATGTCGTCCGGTTCGCCGAGACGAGCGGCTTCGAGACGAACGTCCCCCGCAACGACGCCTGGCCGTATCGCGACTGGGTCATCGCCTGTTTCAACCACGATGTTCCGGTCGACCGTTTCATCCGCGATCAGATCGCCGGCGACCGTTTCGGTGTCGACGAGGCGACCGGGTTTCTGGTCGGCGGTGCCTGGGATCAGGTGAAGAGCAGCGATCCGGTGCTGACGGCGATGCAGCGCCAGGACGAGCTGGCGGACATGATCAATACGACCGGAACGTCGTTTCTCGGACTGACGCTCGGTTGTGCCCGCTGCCACAACCACAAGTTCGATCCGGTTTCGCAGCGCGACTACTACGCGCTGCAGGCGGTCTTTGCCGGAGTCAATCACGGATCGCGACCGGTGATCCTCGATGAAGACCCGAACCTTCGCCTCGCTCGAACCGAGCGTCGACGCCGGATCGCCGAGCTCGAGGACCGGTTGGCGTCGCTCGAATCCCCTCGCGTTCCGTTCGTTCCCTACGGCACGGTGCTGATCGACGACCGGCCGACCGACGAGGGAGCGTTTCGGCTGGTCGAACCGCGCGGCGAAGGGATCCTGACCGAGGGGAACTCGCGCGGCGCGCTGGCCGACCCCGGATCGCCGCGCCGCCTGCCGTCGCTCGGTTCGCCGTATTCGTGGTGGGACAACGTTCCCGATCGACCGGTGCTCGGCTATCGCTTGCCCGACGCGGCGCAAGTTCGGATCTGGTGTTCGTGGGGATGCGGTTGGCAGACTCACACGCAGCACGCGCGATACGAACTGGACCTGGACGGCGATCTCGCGACGAGCGATGACCGACGACGGTTGGCGACGGTCGATCAGCAGGCATTTGCCGACGGAACTGCGGCGCCGTTCGGAGCGACTCGCTGGAGCGGCTGGCTCGATCTCGGATCGCATCCGATCGCGGCCGATTCGGTCCTGTTGGTGGTCGGAGGAGGTAGCGAAACGGCGATCACCGCCGATGCGATCGTCGTCGCTCCGCTCGGAGCGGCTGACCCGCTCGCGACGGCGAGCCCGCCGTTGCGAGCTCCGATCGCGTCGACCGTCAACGAACTTCGTTTCCCGCCGGTGATCGCCGATGCGGTCCGCATGACGATCGACGGAACGAACTCCAGCGAGCCCTGTCTGGACGAACTCGAGGTCTGGTCGAGCGACGGCGCCCGCAACGTGGCGCTCGCTTCGGCCGGCGGCATCGCGACGTCGTCGGGCGATCTCGAAGGGTACGCGATCCATCGACTGGAACACGTCAACGACGGTCGTTTCGGAAACGACCACAGCTGGATCTCGAATCGAGCCGGTTCGGGGATGATCGAAATCGCCTGGCCCGAGGGAGCCCCGATCGATCGCATCGTCTGGGGACGAGACCGCGAAGGGAGGTTCCCGGATCGGACCGCGACGCGCTGGTCGCTCGAGGTTCGTTCGGTCGACGGCACCTGGATTCCGGTCGCCGACCACCGGAGTCATGCGCCCGCGACCGCGGTGCCGTCGCCGTGGCGCTCCGAACGCTTCGGCGGCGCTACGGTCGAAGCGGCCGATCAGGCCGAGCGGATCGCGGACGAACTCGATCGACTTCTGGAGGTCGAGCGGCGTGACACGTCGACCGTGCTGACGGCCTATGCCGGCACGTTCTCCGAGCCGCCGACGATCCATCGACTGTATCGAGGGGATCCGATGGCGCCGCGCGAGGTGGTCGAGCCGGGGGCTCCCGAGACGCTCGTCTCGACCGTTCCGCTCCGCGATCTGACCGGCGCGACCGAAGCGGAGCGTCGGACCGAACTGGCGCTCTGGCTCTCGTCGACCGACCAGGCGCTCCCGTGGCGCGTGATGGCGAATCGTCTGTGGCAGTTCGCGTTCGGTCGCGGCATCGTATCGACCCCCAGCGACTTCGGCACCAACGGCGATCCTCCCGCTCATCCCGAACTGCTCGAACGACTGGCGTTCGAACTGCGACGCGATCGTTCGTTCAAGCTCGCGATCCGGCGGATGGTGACGAGTGCCGCATTCGCGCGGTCGGGCCGCCCCGATCCGGTTGCGATCGAACGGGATGCCGAAGCGGTGACGCTGTGGCGCTATCCGCCGCGACGTCTGGAAGCGGAGGCGATTCGCGACACGCTTCTCGATTCGGCCGGACTGCTCGACCGCCGCGTCGGCGGCCCCGGCTATTCGGCGTTCGAGCCGAACGACAACTACGTGCGGAACTACGTCCCGAAGGAGCGGTTCGGGCCCGAGACCTGGCGACGGATGGTCTACATGACCAAGGTCCGCATGGAACAGGATCCGGTCTTCGGTCTGTTCGACGTCCCCGATGCCGGACAGGTCTGTCCGCGCCGCACCGATTCGACCAGTCCGCTGCAGGCGCTCAATCTGCTCAATTCGAACTTCGTGCTCGATCAGAGCGAGCTGCTGGCGGAGCGTTTGGCCGACGTCGGAGCGACCGATCCGCAGGCCGGAGTCCGATTGGCGTTCGAACTGATCCTGCGCCGCGCTCCGAGCGACGACGAGACGGCGGATTGTCTGGAACTGGTCGAGGCGATCGGCTGGTCGGCGCTGCCGCGAGCGCTCTGGAACACCAACGAGTTCCTGACGATTCCTTGAGGCCCTACGGTCGCGTCAGCGGCGACCGGTCGGCAGCGAGGTGTGGACGGTCAGATCGTCCAGCAGCACTTCGCCGTAGCCTTGGATGTCGATCGTCACGGTCAGCGGCGAAGTATCGAACGCGCCGCGATACGATGTGAACTCCTGCCACTCGCCGGGGCGAATCGTCAGCCAACGCCCCAGTCGAGAGCCGCCGAGAGAGTCCTCGATCCAGATCTTGAGCGGGCGTTGCGAATCGCCGGGGACGGCTCGGATCCAACCGTGAATGCGGGCGACGTGCGACGCTTCGACGCGCACCTCGGGGCTCGTCAGACGAACGGTCGCCGCATCGATGCCCGGGACCGGCGGGGTCGCCGGCCCCGATGTCCTGACTCGCAGCGCCATCTTGCCGCCGTGAGCCGCTTCGGTGGTGAGTTCGATCGAGACCTCCTCGCCGGTCGACGTCCAGCGATCGTTGCGCCACCCGGAGCGGACCATGTGGCCGAGGTCCTCGAAGTCGCCTCCCGGAAGCGTGCTGCCGAGCCACGATGTCCCTCGCAGTCGCAGCGCCAGATCCCAGTGCGCCGGCAGGCTGCCGATGTCCAGACAGAGCGGACTGGCGCCCGGCGTCGCGAACGGGCCGGCCGCCGAATCGACGAGCAGACGACGCGAGCGATCGAGTTCGCTGCGAGCGGTGACGAGCGAGGCGTATGCGGCGTCGAGGTTGCGGCCCAGCAGCATCCGCTCGCCGTTCGCCGTCGTGTCGAGCGAGCGGCGAAAGGCGGCATACGCCTCGGCGCTCCCCGCACGATACGGCTCCAGTTCTCCCTGCACGTTCGATTGCTTGGCGCTCCAGCTGGCGAGCAGTTCCTGTTGCAGCGCGAGCTGATCGATCGCCTCGTCCGGCGCTTCGGCTCGATCCAGATGCGCAACGGCCAACGGGTCCTGAGTCAGCACCACCGCCTCGACCACATCCCGCTCCGGAAGCAGGATCGACGAACCGGTCGGCGTGCGGCGCTGCACGAGCGGACGGACGCCGGTTTCGGTCACTCGCAGGGCGCGAGCCGAGACGAAGGCTCCCGAGTCGAGCAGCGCGAGTTCGGGTGGGGTTCCGACGACCGAGCCGTCGGCCGGCAAGGCGATGAGCAGACGGGACCGCGGCGTCTCGATCGAAGCGGCTCGCCAGTCGCTGCGCGACGTGCCGACGACCGAACCGACCTGCCCGCCGGCTGCCCACGGTTCGAGACGATCGATCCAGCCGTTGATCCAGCGCGCCGTCGCCGCGCGGCGGCGCGAGGCGGAATCGAGGCCGTCCAGGCGTCCGGTGGTGCGGATCGCGATCCCCCGTGCCCCGGCGGCGATCGCCGCGAAGACGGCGCGCTTCGCCGCTTCCGGAGTCGTCTCGAGATCGGGAACGTTGCCGCCGCCGAGGGCGGCGACCTGACGGACGAGTGCCGGACTGGCTTCCAGCGGGACCGCGCCGATCAGCAG
>CAZZBI010000025.1:15313-15786 GCA_964652385.1 uncultured Pirellulaceae bacterium
CAGCGTCCCGCCGCGACATCGGGTCCGAAAGTCGACGAGCAGATCGTACGGGTCGATGCCGGCAGGCCAACCGAGTTCGCCGGTCAACGGCGTCTCGACCAGATCGAGCGTCCGACTGTGCCGCGCCGCCAGCGTACGGACATCGGCATGCAACAGTCGCGAGCGCGTCGCCGGCGACGTGCGCAGGCTGCCGGCCAGTTCGCCGAGCGCCTGTTCGCTGCGGGCATCGAGCTGCGTGCCGACGCTCCAGGCGAGCACGCGCGTGAACTCGCGATCGTCGGCCAGCGCGCGGTAACCGGCGGGAGGAGGAGCGATGATCCACAGCCCGAGACGCGCCGCTTCCTGATTGACAGCGCTCGTCGGCGCCGCCGTCAGACGGACCGCGTTGAAGCCCATCGCCGCCAACTGCTCCAGCGGTTCTCCCTGATGATCGACCAGCTTCAGGAAGAAGGGGCGTTCGTCGACGATCAGAT
>CAZZBI010000025.1:15796-17763 GCA_964652385.1 uncultured Pirellulaceae bacterium
ATCTCCTGTTGCCAAGCGACATTGCGGACGTCGAACGGTTGCGACGAGCTATCAAGAACCGCCGCCGCCTGAAACACCCCGTCGGTGGCTCGCCCGCGGCGTACGAACCCTTCGATCGCCAGATCGTCGGTCCAGACCACCGTCTCGCCCGGTCCGCCGTAGATGTCGAGCACGATCCCCGACACGAAGGCGTCACGGGCATCGAAATCGGGACGGCCGGTGTTCAGTCGGACCGCATGCACGGCACGCTGGAACAGGAGCTTGAAGTCGATCGGCAGTCGCGCGAAGTCGAGCTGTTGCCACTCGCCGACCTTGTCGTACGACGGCCCGCGAATCAGACGCTTGACGAAGCCTTCGCCGTCGGGAGCCGGTTCGTGAGGGAACTCGACGACCGCCATCAGCCTCAAGCCGGGGCGGTTCGACTTGATCCAGAGCGATGGGGCGAAGGAGGGGAGCAGTCGACAGGGAGGGACCGGATGGAGCAGATAGGCCCGTGTCCCCTGCCCTGCCCGAATCCGGATCGTCTCGCTCAGGTCTCCCGAGAACCGATCGGCTCCGGTCCGCTGATGAAGCACGATCTGTGCGGCGCAGTCCTCTTCGACCAACTTCCAGCTGACATGCGGGCTCTCGAACCGATCGAGCTGCACCTGCGCGGCAAGCGGCGTCTCCCACCCGACGAGACGCAGTAGGACGAGGCCGGCGACCAGCGGCATGACGGCGCGAGCGCGGAAGATCGAGCGGCGGCGTGAAGCGAATGCCGCGGCGCTCCGGCCGCTCCGTTCGACGAGCGACCGGGAAATCGGCTCGGGCGGCAAGGTTTCGCGTTTCGGGCCGTCCATGGCCTTCCTTTTTCGCGAATCGCTGCGGAATCGGCTCGTTTCGGCGGCAGCCGCTCGGTCTAATCTGGTCATCGGCGTTTCGGAAACGCCGCGTGCGGTCGCCTTCGGGAAGCATGTCGCGTTTCGGCGACAGGACGACGCAAGTCGAGCTTCTATCAGGGTTTGGAGAGCGACTCCAGGCCAAAGCGTGGCGATCGTGCAACATGAGGCGTGGGGACCACGCCGGACGGAAAATGACGCAAGTCATTGGAGCGTAGGGAGTTGTCGAACACGGATCGTTCGCTCGCCAGGGAACGGCACACCGCCTGCTTTTCATGGGTGTCAGACGCGACACCCCCGGAGATCAACCCTGATGAACAGCGATCCTCGCCTCGCCTCGGCCCCCGTCGAAGAGATCCCGAAGGACATGCAGGAACTGGTCCGCGAGATCGAGGCGATGCCGATGCAGTATCGCGCCCGACTCGAACCGCTCATGCAGCGAGTTGTCGACAGCACGAAGCGACGTCGCCGGATCCTCTCGCTCGTTCAGGAAGCACTCAGCCAGCTCCGACTGGACATGAAGTACCTGGTCTTCGATCTCGAAGCGACGCGTCGCGAACGAGATGCCTACAAGCAGAGCCTGGATGGCGGAAACGCGGACTGAGTCGCTGCTTCAGGCGACTCGGCGACCGCGTCGATCGGATCTCGCCGGAAACTCTCCTCCTGACCCGCTTCCCAGCCCGGCGCCCGATCGGAACGGCTCTACCATCCTGACTTTGCCCTCGGAGCGAGCGGCGGACCTTTCCCAGGGGGCCGCCGCTCTTGCGTTTCTTGGCTCCGATCGCTCGTTTCTCGGCTCCGCTTCGCATCTCGAACCGCCGCCCCGTCTCCCCCGCGACTCGCTCGGCCGACGCATTGCGGCGATCGAGACGGAAGATTCGGTTCGGGAGGAGACTCTTCCCTTGAACCGGCCGACGCGGCGGAAAGGTGAAGGTTGCGACGGGCGGGGGGCTCGAATACGATCGAACTTCGGGTGCACCCTTCCCGCCGGTCGATCAGGCCCGATCGGAAGGGGGGCAGCTCCCGAGTCCCCACGCTTCTCGGTCCGCTTCGTCCGCGCCCCGGAACTGACCGACGTGCCCTACCCGG
>CAZZBI010000025.1:17773-27311 GCA_964652385.1 uncultured Pirellulaceae bacterium
GCTCGACGTGGTGTTCGGCGAACTCGGATCGCGGCACGTCGAACTTGCGGCTCTGCAGCAGCAGTTGCTGCGTCGCGAGCTGATGACCAACTGGCAGATCGACCGCGTGCTCGAAGGGCACGTCGCCGGTTACTTCTACGGTCCGTACAAGGTGCTGTATCTGGTCGGCGCCGGTACGTTCGCGCGCGTCTATCGGGCGGTCCATCGCGAGACGGGTGAGGTTCGCGCGGTCAAGGTGCTTCGGCAGCGCTACACCCAGGACTCGGGGACGCGCGATCGATTCCTGAGCGAAGCCAAGATGGTGATGACGCTCCGGCATCCGAACATCGTGCCGATCTACGAAGTGGCCGACGAACGCGGTCGCTTCTACATGGTGATGGATTTCGTCGAAGGGCAGAACCTGCGCGACTTCGTCAAGGTGCACGGCAAGCTGAAGCTGACCACCGCGCTGTCGATCACCAAGGATATCGCCGCCGGTCTCGACTATGCCTTTCAGAAGGGGATCACGCACCGCGATCTGAAACTCTCGAACGTGCTGCTCTCGAGTCGCGGTCGCGCGATGCTCGTCGACTTCGGTCTCGCGGCGGCGGCAGCCGCGGCGGACGACAAGTCGGAAGCGGGAAACAATCCTCGTTCGATCGACTACGCGGGGCTCGAACGAGCGACCGGCGTGCGGCGCGACGACAAGCGGAGCGACATCTTCTTCCTCGGCTGCATGCTCTATCACATGCTCTCGGGGAAGCCGCCGTTGGTCGAAACCAAGGAGCGGATCCAGCGCCTGAGCGTGCAGCGCTATCGCGACATCAAGCCGATCGCGATCGTCGAGCCGTCGCTGCCGCACCGGACGGTGATGCTCGTCAATCAGTGCCTGGAACTCGACCCCGAAAAGCGAGTCCAGTCCCCTGGTGAAGCCGTTTCGATGCTGCAGGACGCGCTGTCCGCGGCCGAAGCGGGAGACAACCGAACCTATGACGCCGAACTGGCGAAGAAGGATCTCGAGGAATACCGCAAGCGCGAAGCGAAGGAACATGAGGGGCGAAACCGGACGATCATGCTGATCGAGGCGCATGCCGGCATGCAGGATCGACTCCGCGACAAGCTCAAGTCGGTCGGATACCGCGTGCTGATCTTCAGCGATCCGACTCGCGGACTCGCTCGCTTCCGCAACTTCTTCGACGATTCGGCATCGGATCGTCCGGCCGACTGCGTCATTTTCGGCTGTTCGACCCTCGGTTTCGATGCGCTCGACGCCTTCAACGAGTTCGGCAGTCACGAGAACACGAAGAATCTGCCGGCGATTCTGGTGACAAGCGAGAAGCAGGGGCACTTCGCGAACGAAGCGAAGCTGACGTCGACGCACGTCCACATGGGCATGCCGATCAAGTTTCGCGAGCTGCGTCGGCTCCTCCGCAAGCTCCTGGGACTCGATGCGGTCGCCGACGCCGAAGACGACGAAGACTGACCGGCTCGATCTCAGGCGAGACGCCGGAGTCGTCCGCGAACCTCGCCGCCGTCCCGAACCTCGCCAAGGTCGCGAATCTCGCCGCCGTGGCCACCGTCGGCACTTTCGCGAACGCCGCGCCGGCGAAGTCCGGTTTCGGGCCTCGCTGTCGGTGATTCTCTAGCTGCGCGAGCCGCGGACCTGCACGCTCGCATGCGCCTCGACCTGCTCCAGCCGCTCGACCAAGCCGGCGCTCGGGGGACCGTCCAGTCGAAGCGAACAGCAGGCGGCGATCCCGTGCTTGAAGATCACGTTCTCCATCTCCAGGACGTTGATCCCCTCTTCGCGCAGCGCATCGAGAATGCCGGCGAGCACGCCGACCTTGTTCAGATGCCGGACGACCAGCGTGCAGCCGTCGGGGGAACGCTGCTGCAGGTTGACCGTTCCCGGCGGTCGGCCGGTCGCGAGAAACTCGTCGACGATCCGCACCACCTCGTCGGCGATCGCCTCGCTCGCCTGATCGGTCGACGCGCCGATATGCGGAGTCGCGGTGACTCGCCCGGCGAACTCGGTCTTGTCGAACGCTCCGTCATTTCCGGCCGGCTCGTCCCGAAAGACGTCGGTGGCGTAGCGAATCCCGCGCGACGCGATCGCCGCCGCCATCGCCTGTTCGTCCACCGTCTCGCCGCGCGACGTGTTGACGACGATCGCGCCGTCGGGCAGGAGCGCCAGCAGATCGGTGTCGATCAGCCGTTCGGTCTCGGGAGCCGCCGCGACGTGGATCGACAGGACATCGGCGATCTTCGCGACTTCGGCCGGCGAACCGCACCAGCCGATGTCCAGCGACTCCGCCAGATCGGTCGTCAGGCTGCGCGACCACGCGACGACCTGCATTCCCATCGCCTGGGCGATCGCAGCGACGCGCTTGCCGATCGATCCGAGACCGAGAATGCCGAGCGTTCGGCCGCGCAATCCGCGAGCCTTGCCGTATTCCCCCTTGCGCCACTTGCCGCTGCGCAGATCGATCGTCGCGTCGGCGATCCGGCGATCGGCCGCGACGATCAGTCCGATCGTCAGCTCGGCGACCGCATCGGTGTTCTTGCCGGGGCAGTTGGCGACGTAGATCCCGCGACGGCTCGCTTCGGCCACGTCGATCGTGTTGGTCCCGGCGCCGGCCCGGATCACCAGCGACAGTTTCGATCCGGCAGCGAGGGTCGCGGCGGTCACCTTGGTCGAACGGACGACCAGGATATCGGCCGCACCGATCGCGCCGGGGAGCGTGTCGCCGGTCAGCTGCGCCTCCTGCCGAACGCGATGTCCGGCTCCTTCGAGACGCAGGACGGTACGCGGCGAGAGCTTGTCGGCGATCAGGATTTCCATCGCGAGAACTCCGAGGCGGCGGTCAGTGCTGCGGCGAACGGTGACGACTCGATCGCTCGCGGATGCGGGGGAGTATGACGAGCCGCGAGGGGCTGGTACAACGATCGAGGAATGACGAACGGGATGTCGGCGCTCCGATGGCCGGGCGCCTTGCGGCGCCCGGTTCGCCGGCCGAACGCTGATTGTTCCGCGCCGGCCGTCGCGAACAAGAAGGGGCGCGTTCGGTTTCGCGCCGATGTCTTCGGGTCGACGTCTCGGGTCGAGCCGTCGATTGAGCGTCTCGCTCCCCGGCGGTGCTCCGCTCGATCGCCCCGTTCCGCATGACGGACGAGTGCGGATCGAGCGACCGACAGCGCTCGAGCGCGTTCGTCCCTCGGTCGTTCCCCTGGCCCAAGCTCCGACCTCTCCTGACGGTTGACTGACGCGCATGAGACCGATCCGACGACTGCTGGTGGCGAATCGCGGCGAGATCGCGATTCGCGTCTTCCGGACCGCTTCCGAACTCGGCATCCGCACGGTCGCGATCTACTCGCACGAGGATCGCTACGCGCTGCATCGGTTCAAGGCGGACGAGGCGTATCGGATCGGCAAGACGGGCGAGCCGATCCGAGCTTATCTGGACATCCCGGGGATCGTCGCCCTGGCGGTCGAGCACCAAGTCGATGCGATCCACCCGGGTTACGGCTTTCTGAGCGAGAACGCGCAGTTCGCCGAAGCCTGTCAGCAGGCGGGCATCATCTTCATCGGTCCGACGCCCGACATGCTGCGGGAGCTCGGCGACAAGACGACGGCTCGAACGATCGCCGCCAAGGCGGGCGTTCCGGTCCTCGGCGGGAGCGAGCGGCCGCTGTCGGACCTGGCCGAAGCGCAGCAGCTGGCCGAACGACTCGGCTATCCCGTGATGATGAAGGCGGCGATGGGCGGCGGCGGTCGCGGCATGCGCGTCGTGCGCAGCGCCGCCGAGTTGCCGAACGCCTTCGAGACGGCGCAGCGCGAGGCGCTCTCGGCCTTCGGCTGCGGCGACGTCTTTCTGGAACGGTTCGTCGAGCGGGCACGGCACATCGAGGTGCAGCTGCTCGGTGACACGCACGGCAACCTGGTGCACCTGTGGGAACGGGATTGTTCGGTCCAGCGCCGTCACCAGAAGGTGGTCGAGATCGCTCCGGCTCCGAACCTCGATCCGAAGGTCCGCCAGGGCCTCTGTGATGCGGCCCTGAAGATCGGCCGAGCGGTCGGCTACGCCAACGCCGGTACGGTCGAGTTCCTGGTCGATGCCGATCGCGGCGAGTTCTACTTCATCGAGGTGAACCCGCGGATCCAGGTCGAGCATACGGTGACCGAAGAAGTGACCGGCGTCGACGTGGTGAAGTGCCAGATCCGCGTCGCGCAGGGAGCCGCGCTCGACGACCCCGAGATCGCCCTGTCGGAGCAGAGCGAGATTCGGACCAACGGCTTTGCGATCCAGTGCCGCGTGACGACCGAGGATCCGACCAACGGCTTTGCGCCGGACTACGGCCGAGTCGCTCATTATCGCAGCGGCGCCGGCATGGGGATTCGACTCGACGCCGGCAGCGCCTTTTCCGGCGCCGTCGTCAATCCGTTCTACGACTCGCTGCTGGTCAAGGTGACCGCGCGCGGGCGACGCTTCGGTGATGCCGCTCACCGCATGGTCCGCTGTCTGCACGAGTTCCGCGTCCGCGGCGTCAAGACGAACATCGCCTTTCTGATCAAGCTGCTCGAGCACCCGTCCTTTCTGGCCGGCGAATGCACGACTCGCTTCATCGACCAGACGCCCGAGCTGACCGATCTGCCGAAGCGGCGCGACCGGGCGACGCGGATTCTGACCTATTTGGGCGAGACGATCGTCAACGGCAATTCGCTCGTCAAGGGACGCCCGTTGCCGACGCGCCGCGAGCCGGCTCCGGTTCCCCGCCTGGCCGGCGATCGACCGTTGCCCGAAGGAAGTCGCGACGTCTTTCTGCGCTCGGGAGTCGCGGGGCTGGTCAAGTGGATCCGCGAACAGAAGCGACTGCTGCTGACCGACACCACGTTCCGCGATGCGCATCAGTCGCTGTTGGCGACGCGACTGAGGACCAAGGATCTGTTGAACATCGCGCCGACCTACGCGCGGACCGCGGCCGGTCTGTTTTCGCTCGAGATGTGGGGCGGAGCGACGTTCGACACGTCGATGCGGTTCCTGAAGGAATGCCCGTGGGATCGGCTGGCGCAGATGCGCGAGAAGGTCCCGAACATTCTCTTCCAGATGCTGCTGCGCGGTTCGAACGCCGTCGGCTACACGAACTATCCCGATGCCGTCGTACGGATGTTCGTCCGTGAAGCGACGTCGGCCGGCATGGACATCTTCCGGATCTTCGACGCGCTGAACTGGCTGCCGAACATGACGGTCGCCATGGAGTCGGTGATCGAGAACGGCGGGATCTGCGAAGCGGCGATCTGCTACACCGGCGACATTCTCGATCCGAAGCGCTCGAAGTACGACCTGAAGTACTACGTCGACCTGGCCAAGGAACTCGAAGCGCGCGGGTCGCATCTGCTCGCCATCAAGGACATGGCCGGCCTGCTCAAGCCGCTCGCCGCCCGCAAGCTGATCGCGGCACTGCGCCAGGAGGTCGGCATCCCGATCCATTTCCACACCCACGACACCGCCGGCATTCAGGCGGCGTCGATCCTCGAGGGGGCGGAACAGGGGCTCGAGATCGCCGATGCCGCGATGGCGCCGATGAGCGGCGGGACATCGCAGCCGAACCTGAACGCGGTCGTCCAGATGTTCCGCTTTTCGGACCGCGACACGCTCCTGCCGACCGAGCCGCTCGATCGGATCGCCGACTACTGGCGGGCCGTGCGCGAGTTCTACGTCCCCTTCGAGAGCGTCGTGCTTCCGGCCGGCGGGGATCTGTACGAACATGAAATGCCGGGCGGACAGTACACGAATCTGTACCAACAGGCGCGGGCGCTCGGGCTGGCCGACCGTTGGCACGAGATCTGTCATCTGTACGCCGACGTCAATCGACTGCTCGGCGACATCGTCAAGGTGACGCCGACGAGCAAGTCGGTCGGCGATCTGGCGTTGTTCCTGGTCGCGAACGAGCTGCGGGCCGAGGACGTGCTCGATCCGTCGCGACAGCTCAGCTTCCCCGAGTCGGTGCTCGATCTGGTCGGAGGCAAGATGGGACAGCCTCCCGGAGGTTTCCCGCCGGCGGTCGTCGAGGCGATCATGCGCGGCCGCCCGGTGATCAAGGGGCGTCCGGGCGAGACGCTGCCGCCGGTCGACTTCACCAAGGTCGCCGTCGAGCTCGAGGAGACGCTGCAGCGCAAGCCGACCGATCGCGAAGTGGTGACTCGGGTCCTCTATCCCAAGGTCCATCAGGAGTTCCTGCAGCATCGGGCGAAGTACTCGGACGTCTCGTGTCTGGAAACGACCAACTTCTTCTACGGTCTGTTGCCCGGAGAGGAGATCGGCGTCGAGATCGAGCCGGGCAAGACGCTGATCGTCAAGTTCCTGACCGTCGGTGAGCCGCATCCGGACGGTTCGCGCACCGTCTTCTTCGAGCTCAACGGCCAGCCGCGCGATGTCCGGATCGTCGACGCGTCGCTCGAACCGCAGACCGCCGCTCGGGCCAAGGCCGATCCGAGCGATCCGAACCACATCGCCGCCGCGATGCCCGGCATGGTCGTCGCGGTCGCCGTGCAGGCCGGCGACGAAGTGAGCGCCGGTCAGAAGCTGCTGAGCATCGAAGCGATGAAGATGGAAACGACCCTGCACGCCGATCGCGATGCCCGAATCGCGCAGGTGCTCGTCGCCGGCGGATCGGCCGTCGAAACCGGCGACCTGCTGATCGTCTTCGAGAAATGACCGGCGCGGCGCCGCGGGTCGTAGTACGACGGCCGTCCGTCGCAGGCTTTTGTCGTAGTGCGACCGCCCCCGGTCGCAGCATCTGGCGTCGTGCGACCGCCCCCGGTCGCAGCGTTTTATGAATCGAGGCACGCAGAGGACCCCTGCGCTTGGCGCTACGGGCTGGAAGACACGGAGCCGCTCGCGTGGTCGCGCGTCCTGACCGACCTGACCAGCCCGAAACGCTGCACCGGGATCAGCTCCGTCAGCGGCGCCGCTTCGCCGTTGTCCTGGCTCGTTCCGAGCCGAGGGTGTGCGATGACGACACCGATCGCGATTAGTCACCTATTCGCCGCTTGGAGTCGCACTGCCTCGCGTCGGGGACGACGTGGGCCCAAGCCTAGGCGCCACGTTTCGTAGTGCGACCGCCCCCGGTCGCAGCATCTGTCGTAGTGCGACCGCCCCCGGTCGCAGCATCTTTCGTAGTGCGACCGACCCCGGTCGCAGCGATCTGCGAATCGAGGCACACCGAGGACCCCTGCGCTTGGCGCTACGGGCTGGAAGACACGGGGACCCCTTGCTGTTGCTGCTGGCTGGCGAGACGGGACGAGGCGCGGAGGTCGGGGGCGGATTCTGCCGCTTTTTTCTGAGGGAACGACGGTTCCGTCGCAACGTGACTCCGCCGGCGGCGACCATGATGTCGTCAGGGGACGAGCAACGGCGGAGGGGCGATGGACCGGGAGCGATTCGACGAGATCGAGCGAATCGCTCGGCGCTACGGCGCGGCACTCGTGCTGTATGCCCGCGCCTGGTTCGATTCTCCCGAGGACATCGTGCAGGAGGCGTTGCTGGAACTGCTCCGGCAGAACAAGTGGCCCGATCGTCCGATCCCCTGGCTCTACGGGGCGATTCGCTTTCGGGCGCTTCATCGGCGACGTGAGCGCGATCGGCGGCGGCGGCGCGAATCGATGGTCGCTCATCGCGACGAGCCGTGGTTCGTCCCTGACCCGTCCGCCGCGCTCGACGCGGCTCGCGCCACCGAACTGCTCGTCCAACTCGAGCCGGAACTGCGCGAGACGGTGGTGGCGAGGATCTGGGGTGGACTGTCGTACGCCGAGATCGGCGAACTGACCGGCGTCGAAGCGAGTACGGCGCAGCGCCGATTCGTCTCGGCGATCGCTCTGCTCCGCGGGCGAATCGATTCGCCGGTGCCGCTCGGGAAGATCGAAGAACGGAAGGTGCGATGATGGACGAAACGAATCGGAACGGCTCGCCCGATCGGACCTCGGATCCGCTCGACGCCGAACTCGCACAGGCAGAAGCCTGGGGGGCCGTTCATCTGGCGACGCTGACTCCGGCAAGCGAGCTGCCGAACGATGCCGCGTGGGCGTTTCGCTGCGGCCTGGAGACGGGGCGTCGGGAATACGCCGATGCGGCGCGGCGAGCGAACGTTCGGAGTCGTTGGGGGGCCGTACTCCTGGCCTCCGCCGGTGGGATCGCGGCCGGTTGGTTCGGTGCCATCGCGACCGTCTCTCGGTTCGATCGCCCCGAGCCGATCCCGGCGCTCGCCGCTGAGAGCTCGCGCCATCACCCGTCCGTGTCCGATCGGGAGGTTGCTCCGGAGACGGTCTTGCCGAGCGACTCGCTCGCGACGGACGAGTCGACCGACGACCCAGGAACGCCGCGCGGCCGATGGGCGGTCATCGTCGATCAGGTCGAGAAGTCGGGAACGTACGACAAGCCGGTCCGGACCGACCTGGAACGACGTGACGACGGCCGCAGCGATTCTCCTCCCCCGTATTACCTCTGGCGACAACGCTTCACCAGCGGAAGCTTCGATCTCTCCTGATCGCTCGGCTTCGGCAAGGACGGTCGCGGCCGTCGCCTTCTCTCACGGTTTTGATCACGACCGCATGACTGCGCTCGAGGAGCGCGCCGACTCGAACGCCTGACGAAAGGACCCGTACATGAGAGCCCTGAAACTTCTGTTGGTCCCGGCCTTGTTCGCCGTGCTGATCGGCAGCGAACCTCGCAACATCCGAGCACAGATCTGGATGCCGCAGGACGAAAGCGAACCGATCGAACTCACGGTCGATCCGATCGGCCCATCGGAGCCGCTGCTGGCGATCGAACTGCTGCCGTCGGTGCGGGATCGGCATTCCGGAAATGCGGCGGTCCACTACGGCAAGGTGAAGGCCGAGCAGAACCGTCTGTTCGGCGATTCCGAGCTGCTGGAGAAGTTCCATGCCTGGACGACTCGGCCGCTCGAGGAGCTGAAGAACGAGCCTCAGCCGCTCCTGTCGGCCGACTCCAGCATCTTCGCGACGCTGAGGCGAGCGGCCTACTGCGACTCGTGCGATTGGCAGCTGCCGATCCGGGAGGAAGAGACGCTCTTCATCCTGCTTCCTGAGGTGCAGGAGAGTCGCCTGTTCGCTCGGATGCTCGCCTCGACCGCCCGATGGTATATCGCCCACGGCGACTATGAACGAGCGCTCGAGCTGCTGCGGATCGGCTACGCCATGGCTCGCCACGTCGGCGAAGGCCCGACCGTCGTCAACGGCCTGGTCGGCCTGGCGATCGCGAGCGAGATGAATCGGCAGCTGATCGAGCTGATTCGTCAGCCCGACGCTCCGAATCTCTATTGGGCGCTGACGACGCTGCCGAACCCCTTGGTCGACTTTCGGCCCGGGATCGAGATGGAGTTCGATGCGATCGAGTTGACCTACGGCGAACTCTTGGATCCGAATAGTCCGATCGATTCGGTCGACTGGTGGAACGCGCAGCTCGAGAAGCTGCTCGAGCACACCTTCCTGTTGTCGACCTACACGATGGGAGACGCCTCTCAGGGAGATCGGGTCGAACGA